>NZ_JBEYHH010000111.1:0-1117 GCF_040635175.1 Streptomyces sp. NPDC006997 | reverse complement strand
AGCCAGACCGCAAAAAACCGAAGCCGTCCACACCACCCCGTCGGCCCGCTTGAGCCGGGCGTTCTCTGGCTACGGCGCCCTCACCCCGCCCCGCCCCGCCAAGACGACTCCAGCGGGCCCCAGCTTGCGAAGCCAGCTCCGAGGCGTCCTTGCGTCAACTCCGCCCGCGACCGACCCGCAGGACCAAGCGAGCCCGCTTCAAGCCGCCTTCGTGAGCGACGATCTCCACGGACCGGAGCCGACTCCAGACGCCTCGGCGGCCCCACATAGCGCCGCCGTAGCCAGCACTCTCCATACGCAACACAGTAAGCCCGGCCCGCTCGCCGATGGCCAGCCTGACCACCCACTCGCCAACACCGACCCCAGCCTCGCAGATCCAGCCACGCAGAACCTCCGAACCCACACCGAGACCGACCCCCAGCCCCTCGACCTGCCACTTCGGATCGACACTCCAAAACATCCCCACCGCACGCTCACACAACCCCAGCACATACCTCCTGAGCGAACACTTCCCTGGAGACAGCCACGGCCGATACCCCCCTCACGAACCCCACCACACCGCCAGCCACCACACCCCACACCCCACACCCCGCACCCCGCACCCCACACCCCGGGAGAACCCCAACCGAACACGTCCACCCCAAACAGCAACCAAGTCAATGACCAAACTCAGACGCGGGGACGCCCATGCGGAACAGACAGCGACGCCGAGCCGGAACTGACCAAAGCGGAAACCCGCGGACGGTCCGCGAGCCGGGGCAACAACAACTCCCAAAACCGCGTGACATTCTGCCGCGACAACCAAGAAGCATCCGCACCCCCCAACACCTCCAAACCCACCGTCGCCGCCACAATCAACCGAGCCGCATCCGCCCACGCAACATCCCGCGCAAGCACCCCACCACGCTCAGCCCGACGCAAACTCTCCTCCACCCAACGCTGCCACTCCCGACGCAACGGCGACTCCGCACGACGAGACACATCCCCCGCAAGCCCGAACCCACCCCGCACCACCACATCCCGAGCAAGACACCCCATCAACTCATGCGTGGCATCCACCACCGACTGCAACGGATCACCCTGCCGCGCACGCACCGCCTCCATCACCCCCCGCACC
>NZ_JBEYHH010000110.1:0-1129 GCF_040635175.1 Streptomyces sp. NPDC006997 | reverse complement strand
CCCGGTTGGCGGCGGCGTTGACGCCGGAGGTGGACGCGGTGCTGGCCCGCTACCCGCTGCGGGACCTGGTGACGCGGTCGCCGGAGATGCCGCTGCTGGTGGAGCGGGAACGCGCCCTGTACGGGGCCTGGTACGAGTTCTTCCCCCGCTCCGAGGGCACGGCCGAGGAGCCCCACGGCACGTTCCGCACCGCGGCCCGCAGGCTGCCCGCGATCGCCGCGATGGGCTTCGACGTCGTCTACCTGCCTCCCGTCCACCCGATCGGGACGACGTTCCGCAAGGGCCGCAACAACACCCTCTCCCCCGGCCCCGCCGACGTCGGCGTGCCGTGGGCGATCGGTTCCCCCGAGGGCGGTCACGACGCCGTGCACCCGCGGCTGGGCACGGTGGAGGACTTCGCCTGGTTCGTGGAGCAGGCCGCCGACCTGGGCATGGAGGTGGCCCTGGACTTCGCCCTGCAGTGCTCCCCGGACCACCCGTGGGTGGACAAGCACCCGGAGTGGTTCCACCACCGCCCGGACGGCACCATCGCCTACGCCGAGAACCCGCCGAAGAAGTACCAGGACATCTACCCCGTCGCCTTCGACGCGGACATGGACGGCCTGGTCGCCGAGACCCTGCGCGTCCTCAGGTTCTGGATGGGCCTGGGGGTGCGGATCTTCCGGGTGGACAACCCGCACACCAAGCCGGTGGTGTTCTGGGAACGGGTCCTGGCCGACATCGGCCGCACCGACCCCGACGTGATCTTCCTGGCGGAGGCGTTCACCCGTCCGGCGATGATGCACACCCTCGCGCAGGTCGGCTTCCAGCAGTCGTACACGTACTTCACCTGGCGCAACACCAAGCGGGAACTGACGGAGTACCTCACGGAACTCTCCGGTGAGGCGGCTGCCTACATGCGGCCGAACCTCTTCGTCAACACGCCCGACATCCTGCACGCCTACCTCCAGCACGGCGGACGCCCCGCCTTCGAGGTCCGCGCCGTCCTCGCCGCGACCCTGTCACCCACCTGGGGGGTGTACTCCGGCTACGAACTGTGTGAGAACACCCCGTTGAAGGAGGGCAGCGAGGAGTACCTCGACTCGGAGAAGTACCAGCTCAAACCCCGTGACTGGGCGGCGGCCGAACG
>NZ_JBEYHH010000109.1:0-1199 GCF_040635175.1 Streptomyces sp. NPDC006997 | reverse complement strand
GACGGGGGGCCGGGCCGTGTTGGTCCCTCAGGCCAGCTGCGTAGTGGAGGGTGGGTGTGGGGGCGCGTCGGCGTCTCGCCTGCACGCCGGGTGGGCTTGGCGGCTTGCGGGTTGGTGGGGGTGGCGGGGTGGCGGGGGGTGTGCTCCGGGTGGGGTGCGGGGCGGGCCGGGAAGCGGGGGCGCGCTGGCGTCTCGCCTGCACGCCGGGTGGGTTTAGCGGCTTGCGGGCCGGTGGGGGTGGCGGGGGTGCGCACCGGGTGGGCTGCGGCACGCCGGGGGGCTCAGTGGCTATCGGCGGATGAATGGGGTGGGGGGTGGGGGGATGGGCAGGTGGGTGAGTGAGTGAGTGAGTAGGAGGGCGGGCGGAGGGCTGAGGGCTGAGGGCGGAGGGCTGAGGGCGCTTTGCGAAGGGGGCAGGAGGGGCAGCCATCTCGGAGAGAGGGGGGAGATCACCCCACCGTCACACGCACCCCTCCCCACCTCACAGACCACACCCTCGGACGGTGATTGGCCCCTTTGACCCACGCCCTCTCTGACCAGGGCAGGTGCAGGCCATGGCCCGCCGAGGGGAAGCACCGGGGCCGTGAGCCAAAGGCACCAATCACCCCCGCCAGGCGTGCGACCGGCCCACCCATGAGGCAGATGTGACAGCAGAGGCAAGCCTCCGGCCCTCTCGTCCCGGCGCGCCCCTGCCATGCCCTCACCGGCCCGCCAGCCGCTAAGCCAGCCCGGCGTGCCACCGCCCGCCGGGCGCGCGCCCCGCCACCCGCACCGGCCCGCAGGCCGCCAAGCCGACCCGGCGTGCGGGCGAGACGCCGACGCGCCCCCGCCTCCCGGCCGCCCCGCGCCCCACCCACACCCCCCGCCACCCCGCCACCCCCACCAACCCGCAACCGCCGCTAAACCGACCCGGCGTGCGGGCGAGACGCCGACGCGCCCCCGCCTCCCGGCCCGCCCCGCACCCCACCCGGAGCACACCCCCCGCCACCCCGCCACCCCCACCCACCCGCAAGCCGCTAAACCCACCCGGCGTGCAGGCGAGGCGCCAGCGCGCCCCCACGCCCACCCCGACCCAGTAACCCACCCAAGGGACCGACCCACCCGGGCCCCCCGTCTTTCCGGGCCGCCCGCGCGCTTCTCACCCGTGCTGGAGCGGCCCGGGGTCAAGGGTCGGCCGCAGGCCGATCGGCGCAGCCGAC
>NZ_JBEYHH010000108.1:0-1220 GCF_040635175.1 Streptomyces sp. NPDC006997 | reverse complement strand
TCCAGCGCCTCCCAGGACGCCTCCAGCAGAAGCCGTTGCTGCGGGTCCATCGCGGTCGCCTCACGCGGACTGATCCCGAAAAAGCCCGCGTCGAACTCGCCGATGCCGTCCAGGAAGCTGCCGCCGCGCACGTATATGGTGCCGACACGCTCGGGGTCGGGGTCGTAGAGGCGCTCCAGGTCCCAGCCCCGGTCGGTCGGCAGGCCCGAGACCGTGTCCCGACCCTCCGCCACCAACCGCCACAACTCCTCCGGCGACGTCACCCCACCCGGATAACGACACGC
The DNA here is from genome assembly GCF_040635175.1 of Streptomyces sp. NPDC006997. Classification (NCBI taxonomy): domain Bacteria; kingdom Bacillati; phylum Actinomycetota; class Actinomycetes; order Kitasatosporales; family Streptomycetaceae; genus Streptomyces; species Streptomyces sp. NPDC006997. The sequence goes on along the minus strand of NZ_JBEYHH010000108.1, from coordinate 936 downwards.
CATACCCACGATCGCCAACGGCTCATCGGTGTGCGCGCGTGGTGACCTCGGTCCGGGATTGGCCGCCGAGTCAGGCCCGCCGACCTCCGAGAGCAGCAGACGGGCAACCGCGGAGGACGTGGGGTAGTCGAAGACCAGGGAGGTGGGCAGGCGAAGCCCGGTAGCCTCCATGAGCCGGTCACACAGTTCCACCCCCGCGAGGGAGTCGAAGCCGAGGTCCTTGAAGACCCGGGAAGGGGCGATCGCCGTCCCTGAAGGCTTCCCGACCACCGCGGCCACCTGTTCAAGGACCAGGTCGAGCACCGTCTGCTCGCGCTCGGTCTCGGGAACACCGGCCAGCCGTTGCGCCAGCGCACTGGCCCGAGGCCCGGTCCCCGTGGGTCCCGACTCCGCCGGTGGCGCCCATACAGCGGCGGCCGGATCGGCGGCCTCCTGGTTCTCGGGCAACCAGTACCGCTGACGCTGGAAGGCGTAAGTGGGCAGGTCGACGCGCTGGGCACCGGAACCGGCATAGAAGGCGTCCCAGTCGACCGGGAGTCCGGCGACGTGGGCGTGTCCCAGGAAGCCTGCGAACGCCTCCGTCTCCGGAACACGAGCCTTCAGTACGGGTATGAACATCGCGCTTGGGCCGTTGAGGGAGTCCAGCGTCCGACGGGCCGCCGCGGTCAACACGGCGTCCGGGCCGACCTCGACGAAGCGGGTCACGCCTTCGGCTGCAAGGGTGCGCACCCCGTCGGCGAAACGGACCCCCTCACGGACATGAGAAACCCAGTACGACGGATCCGTCAGCTCACTCGACACCAACGTGCCGGTCACATTCGACACCACCGCCATGTTCGGCGTGTGGAAGGTGAGACCTTCAGCCACCGCACGGAACTCGTCCAGCATCGGTTCCATGAGCGGGGAGTGGAAGGCGTGACTGACCTTGAGTCGCGT
>NZ_JBEYHH010000107.1:1092-1242 GCF_040635175.1 Streptomyces sp. NPDC006997 | reverse complement strand
GAAAGACGGGGGGCCGGGCCGTGTTGGTCCCTCAGGCCAGCTGCGTAGTGGAGGGTGGGTGTGGGGGCGCGTCGGCGTCTCGCCTGCACGCCGGGTGGGTTTAGCGGCTGGCGGGCCGGTGGGGTGTGGGGGTGCGCACCGGGTGAGTGG
>NZ_JBEYHH010000107.1:0-994 GCF_040635175.1 Streptomyces sp. NPDC006997 | reverse complement strand
GGAGGCACGCCGGGTGGGCTTGGCGGCTGGCGGGCCGGTGGGGTGTAGGGGTGCGCACCGGGTGAGTGGAGGCACGCCGGGTGGGCTTGGCGGCTGGCGGGCCGGTGGGGTGTAGGGGTGCGCACCGGGTGAGTGGAGGCACGCCGGGTGGGCTTGGCGGCTTGGGGGTGCGTGGGTGGGGCGCGTCGGGTGGGGCGGGGGCTGTGCCCGGTTCAGCGGCGTGCGGTCCGGTCCCAGGCTGGCGGCGGCCCGAGGTCAGATCAGAGGTGTAGGGCTCGGGGTCTGGGGCTTGGGGGCTCCGGGGGCTTGGGGCCTGCTGAGGCACTGCCTGTCGCCTCCTCCGTCACACCAGCTCACCTGAACCTCATGCGCCACAGCTCCGGGCAGTGTTTGGCCCTTTTGACCCACGGGGTTCCTGACCAGGAGGAAGGAGTCCAGGGTCCTTCCTGCAAGGGTCGGGTGGGTGGTGAGTCAAAGGCGCCAATCACCTCCGCCCACCTCACTCCTGAGGCAGATGTGACAGCAGAGGCACACCCTTCGCCCCCTGGCCCCTCAGCCCCGGCCCTTCTCACCAGCACGCCCTGCTCGCCCTTCCGACGCCTGCCGCCCAGCCCACTTCAGGGCCCGCGCGCGCCCCCCGCCACCCCCACCGGCCCGCAAGCCGCTAAGCCGGCCCGGCGTGCTGGCGAGGTGCCAGCGCGCCCCACACACTCCGGCTAGCCCTGCCACCCACCCGGCGCACACCCCTCCACCCCCACCGGCCCGCAAGCCGCTAAGCCCACCCGGCGTGCAGGCGAGACGCCAGCGCGCCCCCGCTTCCCGGCCCGCCCCGCACCCCACCCGGAGCACACCTCCCGCCACCCCCGCCACCCCCACCGGGCCGCCAGCCGCTAAACCAGCCCGGCGTGCAGGCGAGACGCCGACGCGCCCCCACACCCACCCTCCACTACGCAGCTGGCCTGAGGGACCAACACGGCCCGGCCCCCCGTCTTTC
>NZ_JBEYHH010000106.1:0-1285 GCF_040635175.1 Streptomyces sp. NPDC006997 | reverse complement strand
TGAAGCTTCCCCTTGATCGTGGACACCTGGAGACTGGGACCTTGAGGTTCCAGAGGAAGTAGCACCAGGTGGGAAGTAAGTACACGAAGCGGTACACCGAGGAGTTCAAGCGGGACGCGATCGCGCTCGTCGACTCCTCGGGCAAGACGGTCACTGCCGTGGCCCGGGAACTCGGCATCAGCTCGGAGTCCCTGCGCGGTTGGTACCGCAAGGCCAAGGCTGACCGTGGCGAGGGCCAGGGCGGCGAGCTGACCAGCGCCGAGCGTGAGGAACTGCGGCGGCTGCGGCGGGAGAACCGCGAACAGCAGCAGACGATCGAGATCCTGAAAAAAGCGACCGCCTTCTTCGTGAAGGAGAACGACCGGTGAGCGAGCTCTACCGGTTCATCCACACGGAGAAGGCAAACTACCCGATCACGTTGCTGTGCCGGGTACTGAAGGTCGCTCGCTCCTCCTACTACGCGTGGCGCGAGGGCGAGGCGGCCCGCCAAGCCCGACTGGCCGCCGACGACACGCTCGCCCACGAGATCACCGTGCTGCACATCGCCTCCCGTCGCACCTACGGCGTCCCGCGCATCCATGCCGAGCTGCGGCGTCTGGGGCGGCGGGTGAACCGCAAGCGCATCGCCCGCGTCATGCGCGAGCGCGACATCCGCGGCGTCACCCGCCGCAAGCAGCGCTCGCTGACCCGGCCCGATGCGCAGGCGAAGCCGGCCCCGGACCTGATCGGCCGTGACTTCCACGCCGAACGTCCCGGGATCAAGCTGGTCGGCGACATCACCTACCTGCCCACCGCCGAGGGCTGGCTCTACCTCGCTTGCTGGCTCGACCTGGCCACCCGCGAGGTCGTCGGCTACGCCATGGCCGACCACCACCGCGCCGAGCTCGTCGTCGACGCTCTCGACATGGCCCACGGCCGGGGCGGTCTGGAGCCCGGCTGCGTGATCCACAGTGACCGCGGCAGCGAGTACACCTCCGCCCAATTCCGGGCCCGAACACGAGAGTTGGGGATGCGGCAGAGCTGCGGACGCACCGGATCATGCTTCGACAACGCCGCAGCCGAGAGTTTCTGGGCCCTGCTCAAGGAGGAGATCGGCGCCCGGACCTGGCCCGACCGGGCCACCGCCCGCGCCGAGGTCTTCACCTTCATCGAGACCTTCTACAACCGCCGCCGCCTGCGCAAACACAAGATCTTCGGCTACCTCACCCCGGCCGAGACCAGACAGCGGCATCAACACGCCCTCGCGGCATAACGATCACGTGTCCGAGATCACGGGGAAACTTCA
>NZ_JBEYHH010000105.1:0-1287 GCF_040635175.1 Streptomyces sp. NPDC006997 | reverse complement strand
CAGGGCTCCATCAAGTTCCGTGATTGCGTGGAGGGTTGGCGATCAGCCGGTAGGGGCGGGTAGCAGAGCAGGCACGGGGGTTCGTGATCATTGTGGTGTCGAAGCCAGATGATCACGAGGATGTCCCGTGCCTGCTGTTGCATCTTCCCCTATCCCTGCCGTGCTGGAGAAACTGGGGCCGCTGGATGCGGACCGGATCGCTGACCTGCGTCCCTACCTCGAATCGGTTCCGGATCCGCGCTCACGCCGGGGCCGGTGGTACTCGCTGACGGCGATTTTGCTGGTGTGTGCCTGCGCGGCCGTCTGCGGCGCGAAGAGCATCGACGAGCTCGCCGAGTTCGGCGAGCGGGCCACGAACTCGCTGCTGGCATCCCTCGGGGTACGCCGTCACCTGCTCGGCTGGCGGCGCAGCCCCAGGCCGGTCACGCTCGGACGCGTCCTTCAGGCACTTGACGGCGACGCCCTGGACCGGGCTGTGGGCGCCTACCTGGCCGACCGGCACCGCATCACCGCGTCCGCGGACGTGCCCGAGGCCCGATCGCGGCAGGTCATCGCCGTGGACGGCAAGGCCCTCAAGGGCTCAGCCCGCCTGGCCGCGCCGCGCCGTCACCTGCTCTCGGCGGTCACCCACGACCGCGTCGCCACGATTGCCCAGGTCGAAGTCGGTGCGAAGACCAACGAAGTGCGCCACTTCAAGCCCCTGCTGGCGCCACTCGACCTCGCCGGCACCGTCGTCACCTTCGATGCCCTCCACTCGGTGAAGGCCAACATCACCTGGCTGGTCGAGACGAAGAAGGCCCACTACATCGCCGTCATCAAGACCAACCAGCCCACCGCCTACGCCCAGCTCGCCGCACTGCCCTGGACCTCGATCAAGGTCCAGCACACCGCCTCCGCCACCGCCCACGGCCGCCGCGAGTCCCGCTCGATCAAGACCTGCGCCATCGCCGGCAACCTCGGCGGCATCGCTTTCCCGCACGCCCACCTCGCCATCCGGGTCCACCGCCGCCGCAAGCCCACCGGCCGGCCCGAAACCCGCGAGAACGTCTACGCGGTCACCAGCCTCGCCGCCCATCAAACCCGCCCCGCCGACCTCGCCGCCGCCCTTCGCGGGCACTGGGGAATCGAAAATTCATCGCACTACATCCGAGATGTCACGTTCGCTGAGGACGCTTCGACCATTCACGCCGGCACCGCACCCCGCGCCATGGCCACCATCCGCAACCTCGCCATCGGCACCCTGAAGATCCTCGGAGCCGACAACATCGCCAAAACCACCCGCGCCAT
>NZ_JBEYHH010000104.1:0-1327 GCF_040635175.1 Streptomyces sp. NPDC006997 | reverse complement strand
TGGCACTCGTCGCCGCCGGAGGAGTAGTCGCCGAAGTAGTCGACGACGTCCTCGGGCCACTGGTTGGCCTCGGCCAGCAGCACCGTGTCCGGGTAGTGGGCGTCGATCTCCTTGCGGACCCGTTTCAGGAACTCGTGGGTCGCCGGAAGGTTTTCGCAGTTGGTGCCTTCCTCGGCGTACAGGTAGGGCACGGCGTCCAGGCGGAAGCCGTCGATGCCCAGGTCCAGCCAGAAGCGGAGGGCCGAGATGATCTCCTCCTGGACGGCCGGGTTCTCGTAGTTGAGGTCCGGCTGGTGGGAGAAGAACCGGTGGAAGAAGTACTGCTTGCGCACCGGGTCGAAGGTCCAGTTGGACGCCTCGGTGTCGACGAAGATGATGCGGGCGTCCTGGTACTGCTTGTCGTCGTCGGCCCACATGTAGTAGTCCCCGTAGGGGCCGTCGGGGTCCTTGCGGGACTCCTGGAACCACGGGTGCTGGTCGCTGGTGTGGTTCATGACGAAGTCGATGATCACCCGCATCCCGCGCTGGTGCGCCGAGTCCACGAACTCGACGAAGTCGGCGAGGTCACCGAACTCCGGCAGGACGGCGGTGTAGTCGGAGACGTCGTAGCCGCCGTCCCGCAGCGGGGACTTGAAGAACGGCGGCAGCCAGAGGCAGTCCACGCCCAGCCACTGGATGTAGTCCAGCTTGGCGGTGATGCCCTTCAGGTCGCCGATGCCGTCGCCGTTGCTGTCCTGGAAGGAGCGGACCAGGACCTCGTAGAAGACGGCCCGCTTGAACCAGTCCGGGTCGCGGTCCTTGGCGGGGGTGTCCTCGAAGGTGTCGTGGACGGGCTCGTTGACGATCATGATGTGGGTGACCCTCCGATCTGCGGGTTGGACGGTCGCAGGACGGTGAAGACGTGCGCGGGCCGGTGGCCCGGCTCAAGGCGCACGTAGTTGGCCCTGCCCCAGTGATAGGTCTCACCGGTGAGCTGGTCGCGCACCGGCACCGACTCGTGCCAGTCGAGGCCGAGTTGCGGCATGTCCAACGAGACCGTGGCCTCCTGGGTGTGGTGGGGGTCGAGGTTGGCGACCACGAGAACCGTGTTCGACCCGGCCCGCTTGCTGTACGCGATCACCGCTTCCTGGTCCACGTGGTGGAAGTGGATGTCGCGGAGCTGCCGCAGGGCGGGGTTCTGCCTGCGGATGGTGTTGAGCTGGGTGATCAGGGGGGCGATGCTGCGGCCCTCGCGTTCGGCCGCCGCCCAGTCACGGGGTTTGAGCTGGTACTTCTCCGAGTCGAGGTACTCCTCGCTGCCCTCCTTCAACGGGGTGTTCTCACACAG
>NZ_JBEYHH010000103.1:0-1430 GCF_040635175.1 Streptomyces sp. NPDC006997 | reverse complement strand
AACTGCGGTGCTCGACCACCCGGATCACCAGCCTCATCCAAGCCGTCCTCACCCTTCATCTGACCAGCTCAGAGTGAGGTTGGAAAAGGCTCAGTCACACGGCACGACTGTCACCTCGACTTGACGCGGCCCAGCGGGAGGATGCGATCCGCTTCCGGTGCCGTGATGGCGCCACTCAAGATGACATGCGCGTGACCACGACGTTCGGGCTTCCTCGGTGCTCTGCTTCCGCCACCCGTGTGACCCCATCGGTAGCCGGGTTGAAAAAGCTCAGTCTCGTTCTTCCGCGGCTCCCCGTAACACTTCAAGTTGACGGTCCGCTCAGAGGAGACCAACGCCTTCTGCCCCATGGGCGTGGAAAGAGAGCCGCTCCGCACCTGCTCGGTCTTGGATGGATGATGATGTTGATCAACCAGGCGGCCTGCGCGCCCCCGAGCCGCCATCTGTTAACCGCTGTCGGGCTTGTGCGCTGTCGGGTAAGTGAGGGAACGCTCGTGGGCGGGCAGGGAACAGCTGGCGCTGCCCCCGGGCAGGCGGTGGCGGTTGTTGGCGACGGCTCGGTAAAGAGCGTGAGCGGCCCAACTGACCGGCGGCAGGCAGAGTAGGCGGCCGGCAAGGCGCCAGGGCGCCGAACCTTGCAGCAGTACGCGGGCCGCCGCTCGGGCGCCTGCCTGAACGGTGCCCGCGTTGGGGGCAATCCACAGGATCTCGCGGTCGGCCTGCGCCTCTGTCACGCCCAAGGCGGTGAGGTCAGCAGCCTGCCAGGGCGCGAAGCACACATGCGGCGCCACTCGAGTGCGGGTCAGGCGCACGACCGCTGTGCAGAAGCCGCAGTCGCCGTCGAACAGCAGGATCGGCTCATGGTTCATCGTGGTTCTCCGTCTCGCTCCGCTTGGCCGGCTTGGTTTGACGTAGTTGTCTTCATCGATTCCTCGTGAGGACGACACCAGACACCATGCACGAATTCCCTTCCTCCGCCCTACTGCAATTCCAGCCTGCCTTGTTCGGGCGGGCCAACACGTTCATTCGGTTGGGCGAGGATAACTGGTCGCGCCTTGCCTAATTGCCGTGCCTCGCCTCGCCTTCGTTGGAGATAGACAAAGGCCCGGGATGGCGATGGCCAAGGCGGCGCATTTCTACCTCTCGCGGCGCCCTGGTAAGACTTTTACCCCGTTCGGCGGTGAATGAGAATGTGGCTCGCCACCCCCGGCACGTTCGATTGTTTAATGGCGCTAAGGCGGGGGCCGACCCCGCCAGCGAGGAAGGAAGACTCTTGCGTTACATGCGCAGTCTGCTCATCGCCTTCTCCGTGGGCACGCTGGCCCTCGGAACCGTCACTGAGCCTTTTCCAACCTGGTTCAGGAGTGCGGCTGTTGGGCTGACAACGTGGTGAAGCCCCTGGTAGATGGGTTTTCGACCAAGAGAACCCG
>NZ_JBEYHH010000102.1:0-1433 GCF_040635175.1 Streptomyces sp. NPDC006997 | reverse complement strand
CAGTTGCACTTCGCCGACCACGACATCCTCACCCCCGGCGACGCGCCGAACGTGCTGGTGGCGATGAACCCGGCCGCGTTGAAGGCGAACATCACCGATCTGCCGCGCGGCGCGGAGATCATCGTGAACACGGACGAGTTCACCAAGCGGGCGATGCAGAAGGTGGGCTATGCGGCGAACCCGTTGGAGGACGGGTCGCTGGACGGCTACCACCTGCATCCGGTGCCGTTGACGACGCTGACCGTGGAGGCGCTGAAGGAGTTCGCGCTGTCCCGCAAGGAGGCCGAGCGCAGCAAGAACATGTTCGCGCTCGGGCTGCTGAGCTGGATGTACCACCGGCCCACGGAGGGTACGGAGGCGTTTCTGCGGGCGAAGTTCGCCAGGAAGCCGGATATCGCGGCGGCGAACATCGCGGCGTTCCGGGCGGGCTGGAACTTCGGTGAGACGACCGAGGACTTCGCGGTCTCCTACGAGGTGGCTCCGGCGCGGCAGGCGTTCCCGGCGGGCACGTACCGCAACATCTCCGGCAATCTGGCGTTGTCGTACGGGCTGGTCGCCGCGTCCCGGCAGGCGGACCTGCCGTTGTTCCTGGGCTCGTATCCGATCACTCCCGCCTCGGACATCCTGCACGAGTTGTCGAAGCACAAGAACTTCGGTGTGCGGACGTTCCAGGCGGAGGACGAGATCGCGGGGATCGGTGCGGCGCTGGGCGCGGCGTTCGGCGGGTCGCTGGCCGTGACCACCACCTCCGGTCCCGGTGTGGCGCTGAAGTCCGAGACGGTCGGGCTGGCGGTGTCGCTGGAGCTGCCGCTGCTGGTCATCGACATCCAGCGCGGCGGCCCGTCCACGGGGCTGCCGACCAAGACCGAGCAGGCGGACCTGTTGCAGGCGATGTTCGGCCGCAACGGCGAGGCCCCCGTCCCCGTGCTGGCCCCGCGCACCCCGGCGGACTGCTTCGACACCGCCCTGGAAGCCGCCCGGATCGCGCTGACCTACCGCACCCCGGTGATGCTCCTGTCCGACGGCTACCTCGCCAACGGCTCCGAACCCTGGCGCATCCCCGCCCCCGACGACCTCCCCGACCTGCGCACCCCCTTCGCCCAGGGCCCCAACCACACCCTGGACGACGGCACCGAGGTCTTCTGGCCCTACAAGCGCGACCCGCGCACCCTCGCCCGCCCCTGGGCGGTCCCCGGCACGCCGGGCCTGGAGCACCGCATCGGCGGGATCGAGAAGCAGGACGGCACCGGGAACATCTCCTACGACCCCGCCAACCACGACTTCATGGTCCGCACCCGGCAGGCCAAGATCGACCGTATCGACGTGCCCGAGGTCGAGGTCGACGACCCCAGCGGCACCGCCCGCACGCTGGTGCTGGGCTGGGGATCGACGTACGGGCCGATCACCGCGGCGGTACGAAGACTGCGCGCCGC
>NZ_JBEYHH010000101.1:0-1449 GCF_040635175.1 Streptomyces sp. NPDC006997 | reverse complement strand
TACTCCAGTCTGGTTTCGCGATCTTGCTGCGGACCCGGCTGGGAACGGGTACGGCCACCGCGTGATCATCGGTTGGTGTGTGGACAAACGAAGATCGTGCGGTGGCCGCAGACCACAGCGTAGACCCTGACCGCTGGCGAGCGATGTTCGACCAAGCCATGGCCCGGATCGCAGGGCGTTTCGGCCGAGTTGAGCCGAGGGCGAGCGCCCGCGCCTACTTGCTCGGGCTGTTGTCGAAGGTAGAGCGGAAGAACTGCTGGCAGCTGGCAGAACAGGCCGGCCTGGCTCGTCCGGGGCCGATGCAGCGGCTGCTGCGCTACGCCCGCTGGGACGCCGATGCCGTCCGCGACGATGTCCGCACCTACGCCGTCGAACACCTCGGAACCGACGACGCGGTGCTGATCGTGGACGAGACCGGCTTCGTGAAGAAGGGCCACGCCTCGGCGGGAGTGCAGCGCCAGTACACCGGCACCGCCGGACGCATCGAGAACTCCCAGGTCGGCGTCTTCCTCGCCTACGCAACAAGCCGGGGACGGGCCCTGATCGACCGCCGGCTCTACCTGCCCGAACAGTCCTGGTGCACCGATCCCGAACGCCGCCGGGCGGCCGGCATACCCGAAGAAGTCCGGTTCGCTACCAAGCCCCGCCTGGCCTGGGAGATGATCGCCGCCGCGCTGGACGCCGGAGTGCAGGCACCGTGGGTGACCGGTGACGAAGCCTACGGCCAGGACCCGCGACTGCGCGGCGCTTTGGAGGCACGCGGCACAGGCTACGTTCTCGCGGTCGCCTGCTCGACACGGGTGCGGATCAACCACGGCCGCACCCCCGTCCGCGCAGACACCGTCGCCGCACGGCTGCCCGTCACCGCCTGGCAACGGCGCAGCGCCGGATCCGGTGCGAAGGGCCCGCGCCACTACGACTGGGCCTGGATCCACATCGGCACCGACAAACACCGCCACCTGCTGATCCGACGCAACCGCACCACCGGTGAACTGGCCTTCTACCTGTGCTGGTCACCCACCACGGTCACCCTGGCCGAGCTGGTCCGCGTCGCTGGCATCCGATGGAGCGTCGAGGAGTGTTTCCAGGCGGCCAAGGGGCAGGTCGGACTCGACCACTACCAGGTCCGCAACTGGACCTCATGGCACCGGCACATCACGCTCGCCATGCTCGCGCTGGCCTTCCTGACCGCCCTCGCCGCCGACGCGGCACCGAAGCGGTCCGCCGGTCCGCACCGCCCGGCTCGCAACAGCGAACCGATCTCCTTGACCGTCCCGGAGATCCGCCACCTGTGCACCCTCGTCCTCGGCTCGCCGACCGTGACCGCTGCCAGGCTGCTGCACTGGTCGATCTGGCGCAGACGCCACCAGGCAACAGCCCGACGCAGCCACTACCGACGGCGATCCAACCCCGAACTTGCTGGATAGATCACGAAACCGCACTGGAGTA
>NZ_JBEYHH010000100.1:0-1450 GCF_040635175.1 Streptomyces sp. NPDC006997 | reverse complement strand
CCTAGTAGGGCTTGGTCAGGTTCGTATCAGTGTGGGTATGTCGCGGTGGCAGGTGGGGCAGGCGCCGGTCCAGGTGGCCAGGAGTGTCTGCAGTTCGTGGACGACTTGGTAGAGGCTCAGGCCGGCGCCGCGTCTTTTGGGTCTCGTGTCAGTCGTTGCAGGGTGCAGAAGGCGTGGGCGGCGGAGACGAGGGTGACGTGGTGGTGCCAGCCGCTCCAGGTGCGGCCTTCGAAGTGGGCCAGGCCCAGGGTCTGTTTCATCTCGCGGTAGTCGTGTTCGATGCGCCAGCGGAGTTTGGCCAGCCGCACGAGCGTGGCCAGCGGCATCCCGGAGGGCAGGTTCGACAGCCAGAACTGCACCGGCTCACTCTCATCGGCCGGCCACTCGGCCAGCAGCCAGCGTTCGGGCAGCTCCGGACCGTCGCTGGTCGCGCGGACGCCGCGTCCGGCGGGGCGGACCCTGAGGGCGACGAACCGCGAGTACATGCGTTTGACGCCGCTTCGGCCCTTGCCCGGCCGGGAGCCTTCCCGCCAGGACACCGGCCGGGCCGCCGCCTTCCCCGCCGCGATGACCAGGTCCTTCACGGTCTGCGCGGGCTCGGGGTACTGCACTTTCGGTGGCCGGCCGGTGCCTGTGTAGGCGGGCTGGACGGGCCGGGCGTCGGCCGGGTGAGCGGTGTGGCGGGAGGAGATCCCCACCGCGTAGGGCAGCTTGCGTTCTTCCAGGCCATGGCGGAAGGCGGCGGCATCGCCGTAACCGGCGTCCGCGACGACCAGGGGAATCTCAAGGCCCCACGACCTGCTCTCGTCGATCATGTCCAGGGCCAACTGCCACTTCTCCACATGCCCCACCCGGGCCGGAATGCCGCAGCGGCTGCGGCGGGCGACCTTGGCCGCATCCGCCTCCAAGGAGGCAGGATCCCAGGAGGCGGGCAGGAACAGCCGCCAGTTGACCGCGGCCGAGGCACGGTCGGTGGCCAGGTGAAGCGACACCCCCACCTGGCAGTTGGTGACCTTGCCCGCCGTGCCGGTGTACTGCCGGGCCACACACGCCGAGGCGTCCCCGTCCTTGAGGAACCCGGTGTCGTCGATGATCAACGCCTCCGGGCCGATCGCCTCGTGCATCCGCCAGGCCAGCCGGGCCCGCACATACGCCGCATCCCACGGGCTGGAGGTGATGAAGTGCGCCAGCGCCTGCCGGTTGCCGTCCTCACCGAGACGGGCCGCCATCGGCTCCACCGACTTACGCCGCCCGTCCAGCAACAGACCGCGCACATACGCCTGACCCCACCGCCGCTGATCCGCACGGAAGAACCCATCGAACAACTCCGCCGCGAACGTCTCCAGGTCCTCACGGACCCCGGCCAACTCCTCAGGTGTCACACCACCCCAACGACGCTCGTAGAGCAGTAGACACGCATGCACAAGTGAAGATGACCAAGCCCTACTAG
>NZ_JBEYHH010000099.1:0-1518 GCF_040635175.1 Streptomyces sp. NPDC006997 | reverse complement strand
GTGATGTTCGCCTTCAACGCGGCCGGGTTCATCGCCACCAGCACGTTCGGCGCGTCGCCGGGGGTGAGGATGTCGTGGTCGGCGAAGTGCAACTGAAACGACGACACGCCGGGCAGGGTGCCCGCGGGCGCCCGGATCTCGGCCGGGAAGTTCGGCAGGGTCGACAGGTCGTTCCCGAACGACGCCGTCTCCGAGGTGAACCGGTCCCCGGTGAGCTGCATACCGTCACCCGAGTCACCCGCGAACCTGATGATCACCCGGTCCAGGCGGCGGACGGTCTTGGCTCCGTCCGCCCTGCGCTGCTCTCCTACGACGGCTCCGTCAGTCTGCTCCGCTGGGCTGCTGACCTGGCTGGTCACTGAACTGGACCTCCTTCGAGGCGAGTGTCGGGGAGTGGCCTTCCCACAGACCCTCCCGAAATCAACCCTACGTCCGCCAAGGGCGGCTTCCGTTGGTCATCCGCACGCCTCAGCAGTGTCCCCCGGTCGGGGGCCGTCCGCCCGCGCTCGGACACCGGAGTCAGGAATTCAGGTAGGTGAGGACCGCCAGGACCCGGCGGTGGTCTCCGTCGCTCTGCGACAGCCCGAGCTTGAGGAAGATGTTGCTGACGTGCTTCTCGACGGCCCCGTCGCTGACCACGAGCTGCCTCGCGATCGCGGAGTTGGTCCGCCCCTCGGCCATCAGACCCAGCACCTCACGCTCACGCGGGGTGAGCCCGGCGAGCACGTCCTGCTTGCGGGAACGCCCCAGCAACTGCGCGACCACCTCGGGGTCCAGCGCCGTACCGCCCCGCGCCACCCGCACCACCGCGTCCACGAACTCGCGGACCTCGGCCACCCGGTCCTTCAGCAGGTAGCCGACCCCACGGCTGGAACCTGCCAGCAGTTCGGTGGCGTACCGCTCCTCCACGTACTGCGACAGCACCAGCACCCCGAGCCCCGGATGCGCCTTGCGCAGTCGTACGGCGGCCCGGACGCCCTCGTCGGTGTGGGTCGGCGGCATCCGCACGTCCGCGACCACGACGTCGGGCAGCGCGTTCTCCGCGTCCAGCTCGGTGATCGTCTTGATCAGGGCCTCCGCGTCCCCCACCCCGGCGACGACCTCGTGCCCGCGGTCGGTCAGCAACCGGGTCAGGCCCTCCCGGAGCAGTACCGAGTCCTCCGCGATGACCACCCGCACCCTGTCCTCCACGATCCCTCGGCCCCCCGCAGCCCGTTCGGGCCGTACACCCTGTACGGCCCGTTCGACAGTCAAGCATTCCAGTCTTCGGGCCCGGGGGCGCCCGGAGTGGGGGAAGAAGGATCGGAACGAGTCAGTTCAGACCGGTCCAGAACAGGATGAAGTCCTGGATTGATTTTGATCAAGTTCGATCCGGAGTGGAGGTTTGACTTCCTCCTCGCCCTGAAGGGCGAGGATTCCCCTAGGGGGGTTCGGCCGGTCGCCCGGCTTACGGGTTCCTGCTTCACAGACCGGCTGGCGCCGAGGTCTCCACAGGCTGACACGGCATGCCCTGCCGCG
>NZ_JBEYHH010000098.1:0-1599 GCF_040635175.1 Streptomyces sp. NPDC006997 | reverse complement strand
GTTCGGCGGCGTCCTACTCTCCCACAGGGTCCCCCCTGCAGTACCATCGGCGCTGTAAGGCTTAGCTTCCGGGTTCGGAATGTAACCGGGCGTTTCCCTCACGCTATAACCACCGAAACACTATGAAACTGTACACAGCCACACCACCCATGAACGGGTGGGACTGTTCGTGGTTTCAGAACCAACACAGTGGACGCGAGCAACTGAGGACAAGCCCTCGGCCTATTAGTACCGGTCAACTCCACACGTTACCGTGCTTCCATATCCGGCCTATCAACCCAGTCGTCTACTGGGAGCCTTACCCTCTCTAGGAGGTGGGAGTCCTCATCTCGAAGCAGGCTTCCCGCTTAGATGCTTTCAGCGGTTATCCCTCCCGAACGTAGCCAACCAGCCATGCCCTTGGCAGAACAACTGGCACACCAGAGGTTCGTCCGTCCCGGTCCTCTCGTACTAGGGACAGCCCTTCTCAAGACTCCTACGCGCACAGCGGATAGGGACCGAACTGTCTCACGACGTTCTAAACCCAGCTCGCGTACCGCTTTAATGGGCGAACAGCCCAACCCTTGGGACCGACTCCAGCCCCAGGATGCGACGAGCCGACATCGAGGTGCCAAACCATCCCGTCGATATGGACTCTTGGGGAAGATCAGCCTGTTATCCCCGGGGTACCTTTTATCCGTTGAGCGACGGCGCTTCCACAAGCCACCGCCGGATCACTAGTCCCGACTTTCGTCCCTGCTCGACCCGTCGGTCTCACAGTCAAGCTCCCTTGTGCACTTACACTCAACACCTGATTACCAACCAGGCTGAGGGAACCTTTGGGCGCCTCCGTTACTCTTTAGGAGGCAACCGCCCCAGTTAAACTACCCATCAGACACTGTCCCTGATCCGGATCACGGACCCAGGTTAGACATCCAGCACGACCAGACTGGTATTTCAACGACGACTCCCACCGAACTGGCGTCCGATGATCAAAGTCTCCCAGCTATCCTACACAAGCCGAACCGAACACCAATATCAAACTGTAGTAAAGGTCCCGGGGTCTTTCCGTCCTGCTGCGCGAAACGAGCATCTTTACTCGTAGTGCAATTTCACCGGGCCTATGGTTGAGACAGTCGAGAAGTCGTTACGCCATTCGTGCAGGTCGGAACTTACCCGACAAGGAATTTCGCTACCTTAGGATGGTTATAGTTACCACCGCCGTTTACTGGCGCTTAAGTTCTCAGCTTCGCCCCACCGAAATGGAGCTAACCGGTCCCCTTAACGTTCCAGCACCGGGCAGGCGTCAGTCCGTATACATCGCCTTACGGCTTCGCACGGACCTGTGTTTTTAGTAAACAGTCGCTTCTCGCTGGTCTCTGCGGCCACCCCCAGCTCACGTCGCAAGGACGATCACCGGACATGGCCCCCCTTCTCCCGAAGTTACGGGGGCATTTTGCCGAGTTCCTTAACCATAGTTCACCCGAACGCCTCGGTATTCTCTACCTGACCACCTGAGTCGGTTTAGGGTACGGGCCGCCATGAAACTCGCTAGAGGCTTTTCTCGACAGCATAGGATCATCCACTTCGCCACAATCGGCTCGGCATCAGGTCTCAGAC
>NZ_JBEYHH010000097.1:0-1639 GCF_040635175.1 Streptomyces sp. NPDC006997 | reverse complement strand
CTGTTCCTCAGCAGGTGAACGACGCAGGTCTGAACGATCGTGCGAGGCCAGACGGTCTCCACGGCCTCGGGCAGGCCCTTCAGCCCATCGCAGACCAGCATCAGCACGTCATCAACGCCCCTGTTCTTCAGGTCCGTGAACACGCTCAGCCAGTACTTCGCGCCCTCGCCACCGTCGCCGGCCCAGATGCCCAGGATGTCGCGGTGGCCCTCGGCGGTCACGGCCATCACGACGTAGATCGGACGGTTCGCGAC
The DNA here is from genome assembly GCF_040635175.1 of Streptomyces sp. NPDC006997. Taxonomy (NCBI): domain Bacteria; kingdom Bacillati; phylum Actinomycetota; class Actinomycetes; order Kitasatosporales; family Streptomycetaceae; genus Streptomyces; species Streptomyces sp. NPDC006997. The sequence goes on along the minus strand of NZ_JBEYHH010000097.1, from coordinate 1,385 downwards.
CTGCCCGTCCCTGATCTTGACGTTGATGGCGTCGACGAAGAGAACCGGGTAGACGCCTTGAGTTCTATCGGTGATTGCGAACGCCCCGGAAGGAGAGCGTTCGGATGCCGAAGTACGCGCCCAACAAGATGCCGAGTTCGATGAAGAAGCGGTACTTCGAGTTGCTCAGGGAGGGCTACAAGGGTGCGGCGGCGGCCCGGGTGGTGGGGGTCTCCGCCAGCTGTGGTTCGAACTGGTTCATCGAAGCTGGAAGCATGATCGTCCCCGACACCGGCCCGATATCGCCGCGCTTCCTGACCCAGAACGACCGCATCGCCATCGCCGACGGACTCCAGGCCAAGCAGACCGTCAAGGAGATCGCCGCGTCGATCGGGAAGAGCTTTCAGACCGTCTACCGCGAGATCAAGCGCAACGCGAAGCCGGACGGCAGCTACCACCCCTGGTGGGCCCACAACCAGTCCCTACTGCGGCGCCGCCGTCCCAAGGAGGAGAAGATCCGCGGCAGCGAGCCGCTGCGGACGCTCGTGCGCGAGAAGCTCACCGAGAAGTGGTCGCCGCAGCAGATCGCACGTTACCTGGCCCGCGAGGACGCGAATGACGTGACGATGCGGGCCTGTCCGGAGACGATCTACCGGGCCCTGTTCGTCGGCCTCCTCGGCCGCCGCGAGGCCAAGCTCCGCACCGGCCGCACCCGCCGCAAGAAGCAGCGCCGTGGTGTCCCCACACCGAACAAGATCAAGAACATGACGCTCATCCACGAGCGGCCCATCGAGGTCAACGACCGTACGGTTGCCGGACATTGGGAAGGGGACCTGATCATCGGCCGCGGCCAGGGCTCCGCGATCGGCACCCTCGTCGAGCGCACGACCCGCTACGTGCACCTGATCCACCTGCCGCACGGCTGGAAGGCCCCGCAGGTCCGCAACGCGCTCATCACGCAGACCGCGCACATCCCGCCCCAGCTGCGGCGGACGCTGACCTGGGATCAGGGCCGTGAGCTGACCCTGCACGAGGACATCGAGGCGCTGACCGGGTTCCGGATCTACTTCTGCGACCCGCACTCGCCCTGGCAGCGCGGCACGAACGAGAACACCAACGGCCTGCTGCGGCAGTACTTTCCCAAGGGCACCAACCTGTCCGTCCACACCGCACGAGACCTCCGCGAAGTCGCGCATCAGCTCAACCGGCGCCCCCGACTCGTCCTTGGCGACAGGACCCCAGCCGAGGTCATGCGAGAATGCCTGACAGACCCATTGACCAGGTGATTCGCAACCACTGATAGAAACCGCCCGCTGTCCAGCGGGCGGTTGGACCATTCCGCCATGCCGTCCATCACCTTGTCGGTGATCGTGGAGATGGTGGCCTTGGACACGCTCGCTCCGTAG
>NZ_JBEYHH010000095.1:0-1856 GCF_040635175.1 Streptomyces sp. NPDC006997 | reverse complement strand
AACTCTCACCCCCGGCCTGACCGACACGGCACGGACCGCACCGGCGAAGGCATTCGTGACCCTGCACAGCACCCTGAAGTCCCCCCGGTGTGCGGGAGGTGCTGATCAGCTGGCCAGAGCGGGCTGACGGAATCTCAGGTTCGTTCGTTCGGTCGTTGCCTGGTCGGCGTCGTACCTCTCCCCGAACCCGACAGGGCTGAGGTAGCCAAGCCGTTTCCGGATACGACGGGAGCTGCAGAAGCCGTCGATGCACCCGAAGAGCGCGAGGTTGACCTCGGCGCGCGTGGTGAAGACGCGGCTGCAGATGCATTCAGTGTGGACGAGTATCCAGACACTCTCGGCGAGGACGCTGTCGTACCAGCCGCCGACCGAACCCATGAATGCCCGAACCCCCGCCCACAGCAGACGAGTTAACAGCCCCACGGACGTGTACGGACAGCCGTGATCAGCATGATGGATCAGCTGACCCGGCTCGACCTCGCGGGAGACGAACGCGTACTTAAACGTACTGAGGACCAGACCGGCGTCCGCGTAGGCGGAACTCCCCCACGCGACCACCCTGCGGGAGAACACATCGCGGACCACGGAAAGCCACAACCGACCCACGCCGGTCACGACCACGGCGAGGCCACCCACCCACAGCCGGTTCGGCGCGGGCGCGGTGAAGTCGCGCTCCACCAGGTCCGAAGCCAGGATGGCCTTGGGGTCGCACCGCGTGAAACCGCCCCCGCGCAGGCTGATCCCGGCGATACCGGCCTGCCGCATCAGACATACGACCCGTTCGCGGCCCACGTGGACGCCCTCACGCTTGAGGACGGCCTGCACCGCGCGGGGAGCCGCAGACACCGCCGGACTCGGCGTGGATCTCCTCGACCTGCTCGGCGAGCTCAGCCTCACGGCGGATACGCTCACCCGGCTCCCTCTGCGCGCAGCGCCACCCGCAGCACACACAACAGGCGATGCGCAGTTCCCCGAGCACAGGCCCGACCCCCAGATACGGGCACCCGACGAAGAGCCCTGTCACCCGGGCCAGGTCGCGTCGAGCCAGACCGCAAAAAACCGAAGCCGTCCACACCACCCCGTCGGCCCGCTTGAGCCGGGCGTTCTCTGGCTACGGCGCCCTCACCCCGCCCCGCCAAGACGACTCCAGCGGGCCCCAGCTTGCGAAGCCGGCTCCGAGGCGTCCTTCCGTCAACTCCGCCCGCGACCGGCCCGCAGGACCAAGCGAGCCCGCTTCAAGCCGCCTTCGTGAGCGACGATCTCCACGGACCGGAGCCGACTCAAGACGCCTCGGCGGCCCCACATAGCGCCGCCGTAGCCAGCACTCTCCATACGCAACACAGTAAGCCCGGCCCGCTCGCCGATGGCCAGCCTGACAACCCACTCGCCGACACCGACCCCAGCCTCGCAGATCCAGCCACGCAGAACCTCCGGACCCACACCGAGACCGACCCCCAGCCCCTCGACCTGCCACTTCGGATCGACAGTCCAAAACATCCCCACCGCACGCTCACGCAACCCCAGCAAATACCTCCTGAGCGAACACTTCCCTGGGAACAGCCACAGCCGATACCCCCCTCACGAGCCCCACCTGACCCCCAGCCACCACACCCCACACCCCACACCCCGCACCCCGGGAGAACCCCAACCGAACACGTCCACCCCAAACAGCAGCCAAGTCAATGACCAAACTCAGACGCGGGGACGCCCATGCGGAACAGACAGCGACGCCGAGCCGGAACTGACCAAAGCGGAAACCCTCGGACGGTCCGCGAGCCGGGGCAACAACAACTCCCAAAACCGCGTGACATTCTGCCGCGACAACCAAGAAGCATCCGCACCCCCCAACACCTCCA
>NZ_JBEYHH010000094.1:0-1862 GCF_040635175.1 Streptomyces sp. NPDC006997 | reverse complement strand
ACTGCGGTGCTCGACCACCCGGATCACCAGCCTCATCCAAGCCGTCCTCACCCTTCATCTGACCAGCTCAGAGTGAGGTTGGAAAAGGCTCACTGACTCGGTTCTTCGAATTCCTCCAGGTCGGCGGATACCGAGCCCACTTGTTTACGCTCTGTCCGTTCCACGACGCACCGATGTACGCGGAGGGCTACAAGATCAACCGAAGAGCAGCGTACTTCGAGTTGCCACTTAACCCACCCGTCGTCGCCCTCGCGGAGGAACTGCGCAGCGCTCACCCAGACGTCTTCACGAGCCTCTACCGCTTCGACACAGCGCAGATCCCGGGCAGCTTGGTGGACGGCAGTGAGGAGATCGCGTCAAAGCTCGTGGTATTGAAGGCGTTGTGGCCGTGGCTGCTTGAGTACTACAGCACGCCACTCGAGTGGTATGAGCGGTGGATCTCCTGGATCGAGAAATTCAACACCGAGCACCGGCCCTCGACAGCGCTGCCCTTGCACGGCGAGATCGACGACATGATGGATTTCATTGAGGCAGAGCTGGCGCGGCTTGGCCTGCTCGACTCGCCGCTCTCCTCCTTGCTGCGTTACGAACGGGACAAGCTATATGCCAGCCGTGAACTGACCAATTTCCCTGGTCGGGAGCCGCAGGCCAAGCTCACTGGAGACTTGACGCCGAACAGCGTGGTGACCCGGGGCTGCGACTACACGCTCAGCCCTCTCGACCACGACCTTGCGGGACTGCTCTCCACTGGTGAGATCCGGCCAGCCGTCGGCCAGGTAGCAGTCTTCGCCAAGGTCGAGGGCGACGAACTCACCACGCTGCAGGTGGGCGAGCGGACCGCACGGATCCTCAGGCGCGCGCAGCGCCCGCGCCGCATCATCGACCTGCTGAAAAGCCCCGGGGACGCCACGGCACCAGATCTCCTCATGCCCATCGTGCGCACGCTAGTTCAGCGCGGCCTCTTGGTACGAGTCGAACACCGCGCCTTCGACGAGGGCGGCTCGATGCCAGGCTCGCGTGGCGAGCACGAATTGCAAGAGAAATTCAACAACGTAGCAAGGGCATACGCGTTTTACAACAACCAAATGCTTGACCATCTCAACCCGTTGATGCGGGAGTACATCGCGCGGCAGCCCCTGTTCTTCCTGGGCACGTCGGACGGTCGGGGAAACTGCGACTGCACGCTGCGCGCTGGTGAGCCGGGCGTGATGCGTGTGCTCGATGAGCACACGATGATCTACCCCGAATACCGCGGAAATGGAGTCATGGCAAGCCTCGGCAACATCTCTGAGAACCCGCATGTCGGCCTGTTCTTCGGTGATTTCTTCCACTCGACCGTCGGTTTGCATGTCAATGGTAGGGCGCACCTCGTAACGCACGAGGAAATCATCGCCGAGCTCTCTGGCCGGGATGACCTCCTGGCTGCTGCGGCCCGGGAGGTGTCCCGCCGATTGGAGGCGTGGGTGCGGATCGAGGTCGAGGAAGCGTACATCCACTGCTCGAAGCACATCCCCCTGCTTAAGCAGCTCAACAAGTCGTTGCACTGGGGCACGGATGACCGTGAACGCAAGGGCGGCGACTACTTCCACGTGCGTTTCCGGAAAACATCGAATCGACCTCCGGTGCCCACGCCCACACGCACCCAGGGTGGATCGACCTGCTGACATCGCGGAGGCCGGAAGAGTGACAGCCAGGTGCCTCTTCTTCGCACGCCCCGGCAGTCCCTGGCAGCGAGGCACGAATGAGAACACCAACGGCTTGCTCCGGCAGTGAGCCTTTTCCAACCTGGTTCAGGAGTGCGGCTGTTGGGCTGACAACGTGGTGAAGCCCCTGGTAGATGGGTTTTCGACCAAGAGAACCCG
>NZ_JBEYHH010000093.1:0-2358 GCF_040635175.1 Streptomyces sp. NPDC006997 | reverse complement strand
CGGCTCGACATCCGCGCCCGCTATCTGCTCGATGGTGGTGTCGCTCATGAGGCGTCTCCTTGATCATCGGATCCGCCGATCATTGAACACTCCCCTACAGGTAAAGAAACAACCAAGTCCCTTTAACGCTGCAGGTGGCGAAGGGTCCTCTCCGCGCGAGCGGAGGTGTCCCGCGGCCCCGCCCTCCCGAAGGAGGACAGGGCCGGTCCTCTCCGCGCGAGCGGAGGTGTCCCGGCCCGGTCGTCGCGCCGCCGGTCGACCACGACGTCCTCTCCGCGCGAGCGGAGGTGTCCCGTCGACGGCGTCGGCCCACTCTTCAGGCTGCTCGTCCTCTCCGCGCGAGCGGAGGTGTCCCGTCCCCGTTCAGTTCGTGCGCCGCGAGCCCCTCGTCCTCTCCGCGCGAGCGGAGGTGTCCCGGTGCTGTGCCTGGTCGTACATCTCCAGCGGCAGTCCTCTCCGCGCGAGCGGAGGTGTCCCGCCCTCGGCCTGTTCGGGCAGGTCCTCGGCCATGTCCTCTCCGCGCGAGCGGAGGTGTCCCCCGAACGACTGGCAGTAGATCAACGCCCGGCCCGTCCTCTCCGCGCGAGCGGAGGTGTCCCGGTCGTGCCCTTCCGTGGCCCGGGGGCGTGAGCGTCCTCTCCGCGCGAGCGGAGGTGTCCCGTCGCCGCAGATGGTCGAGGTCGATGAGGAGCTGTCCTCTCCGCGCGAGCGGAGGTGTCCCGGCGCTTCGGGGTGAGCGAAACCCCAGCCCAGCGTCCTCTCCGCGCGAGCGGAGGTGTCCCGCAGCTGCGCACCGGCGAGTGGAAGCGCATTGAGTCCTCTCCGCGCGAGCGGAGGTGTCCCGTAGTCGGGTACGCCGCGGCCGCCGCGCCGCTCGTCCTCTCCGCGCGAGCGGAGGTGTCCCAGGAGAACGACGGTGGGTAAGTCGATCCTGCTCGTCCTCTCCGCGCGAGCGGAGGTGTCCCGAACTACATGTCCCCGGTCAACGACGACCCGCGGTCCTCTCCGCGCGAGCGGAGGTGTCCCGGTGGAGGGCGGCCAGCCGCCGAGGCGCTCCTGGTCCTCTCCGCGCGAGCGGAGGTGTCCCGCCGGTGTGCCCCGAGTTCCAGGCCACGTCGATGTCCTCTCCGCGCGAGCGGAGGTGTCCCGCTGATCGTGCAGGGCATCCCTGGCTATCAGGGGTCCTCTCCGCGCGAGCGGAGGTGTCCCGCTACGACCGCCCGCCCGCCGCCGAGGGGGTGCGTCCTCTCCGCGCGAGCGGAGGTGTCCCGTTCACACGGCACTCTCCCGGACGCACCCACTGGTCCTCTCCGCGCGAGCGGAGGTGTCCCGGGGACTTTCAGGGGAACGGTCCGCTGGAACATGTCCTCTCCGCGCGAGCGGAGGTGTCCCGACTACAGGCTGACCGCAGACGCGGACGGCCTGGTCCTCTCCGCGCGAGCGGAGGTGTCCCGGAGGCGATCCACGGCGCGGTCCGCTGCTTGCCGTCCTCTCCGCGCGAGCGGAGGTGTCCCATCCGCCCACTCCCGAGCCAGGACGCCGACTTCGTCCTCTCCTCGCGAGCGGAGGTGTCCCGCTCCGCACGGTGCCGGTGCACGCCATCCAGGCGTCCTCTCCGCGCGAGCGGAGTTGCCCGATGGCGTCTCGGATGGCCCGTTGGTCCTCGCGGGGAGTTGGAAGCGGAGTTGTGAGAACGGCGGAGCCCTTGGGCGGGTGGCACATGTCCGGCGACGTGTTGAAGTTCCGCTTCAATGTCTAGCGGGTGACATAGCACCACTTCGCTGATCTGGCAAACGTGCAGGTCAACAGGGGTCTGACTCTTCGGAGTCAGACCCCTCGTTTTTCACCGTGCTGGATAGGTGCTGGATTTTCTGACCTCTCGTCACCTGTCATCACCTCCCATCACCCATACCGTGCTGGATCTGTGCTGGATATGGGCGGGCTGAGCGGCCCTCACGGGCGTGAGCGCCGAAGGGTGGGGGGCGTAGGCCCGCACAGTCGGGTCAATAGCACACTTCCTTCACGCGACTAACGCCGGTTGCGGAAACAAATCTCTGCCCGTCCCGCGTTGTCGATCTCCTGTGCGATAGACGGGGGTGGTCGGCTTGAAGCTGTTCCGTACGGACACGACAAAAGGCGATATGACCGAGGTCATGCCGCATCTTGCTGAGATCGAGGCCGATGTGCACGGCCTCGTCGAGGCGCACATGGAGACGCTGCTGGGCGTGCGGCTCCTGGCGAGCGAGTACAGTACCGGGCCGGTTGACTCTCCTCCCGAGGGTTCCTCAAGCACGCCGAAGCCTGGTCGCGCCGCAGCGTGCGCCTGACCTGGAGGTCCATCCGTCCCACGCGAGCGGT
>NZ_JBEYHH010000092.1:0-2362 GCF_040635175.1 Streptomyces sp. NPDC006997 | reverse complement strand
CACAATGATCACGAACCCCCGTGCCTGCTCTGCTACCCGCCCCTACCGGCTGATCGCCAACCCTCCACGCAATCACGGAACTTGATGGAGCCCTGCCGCCTGCCGGCGGCACGCGCTGCCTGCGGCGTAGACGCCGCAGCAGAGCTGCCTCGCGCCTCCTCATGCCAACGCGAAGCTGCCTGCGTCCGCCACGACTCCACCGCCAAGCGCAGCCGAAAAGCGAACACCTCAATGGTCGCGACGATCGCCGGTTTGGCTAACCGGCGATCGTCGGCTATGTTGCGCGCCGCATCGGACTAGTCCGGCAGTGTCCCAAGCTGGCCGCAGTCAGGAAGTCAGTCGGTATGAGTACAGGGCCGGGGTCGCGCCATCGGCCAGGAGCACCAGCAGACGGTCATCCGTGAGGCGGAATATTCCCCGCTGCAGGGCGCTCGCGGACTCCTGCGGCCCGGGCCGCGTGCCGCCTTGTGGCTCCAGGGTCGGCCGCAATGTGCGCGAGTACGGCCGGGGCCGCGATAACTTCGTTGCAGCCGGTCCCCGCCCAACAGCCGACCACGCAGTTAAGGACGCGTAGCTCGGTGGAGACCGCGGCGTTGTCGACCGAACCAACCAAGTGCGCCGAGAAGAGAGGGCGGGTGAAGTGAAGCGTGCGGATTGAAAGCTGGATCAGGCAGACGGGCCTTCATAGCAGGGACCATGCCAGCAAGGCGACCTCACGGGTGCGCGTTTCCGATCTTGTTCGTGACTCTCGCTGCAGCCAAGTAGCTGCAGCATCTGACCTGGCGTTTTCCGGGACGTTGTACGTTGACATGCCCCCGGTAGAGATTTCCAGTCTTTTAGAGTTCTTTCGTGTCTGCCGTAAGCGAATGCCACCTTCGACCCGGCAAAGGTCCTCCTCGTCGCGACCTTATGACGACGAGAGAAATCTGTTTGCGTCGGCGCCGTGAAGCCGCTGCACAGCCTCGTCGGCCAAGACGACAGCGGCCCCCGGCTCACGCCGGGGACCGCCGTCGACGAAGCCTCGTGACCAGCCGCGATGGCAGCGTTCAGTCGCCGCTCGTCCTGATCTGCGCTCCGCGTTCGTTGCGCTCGTACGTACGCCGATGATTCTTCGCGATGTTCCGGGCGACCTCTGATGCGAGATCCAGGCCGTTCATCTCTGCCACGGCGGTCAGGTAGAGGAAGACGTCGGCCAGCTCTTCTCCGAGGTCGGGAAGGCCCTTGCGCCAGGCGATGAAGGCTTCGCTGACTTCGACTGTCAGGAGTCCGAACTCCAGTGCTACGTCGCTGATGTTGAAGCCCTTCTCTACGAACAACGCGGCACCGCCAAGACGCGCGCCACCGCGGTGATCGGGGTAGCGGGTCGTGAATCACCGCAGGACGCGACCTCACCTGTCCCGAGGCCGGTATCGAAACACCGGGTTAAGAGGTAACTCGAAGCGTCAAGTCGCGAAGCTGGCGGCTGGTGGCAGTGATGTCGTATCGGCGCGCGTTATGGAGAGCCGCCTTGATCAGGGCCTTCCGCCGATGGAAGTCTCGGCCCATCTCGTCTAGGGCCACGGCCAGCGAGCACGGGTCGCCAGGAGTGTACGGAACACCAGCACTCCCGAGGGTTTCCCTCACACCGGGAAGGTCGGAGTAGATTACCGGAAGTCCGTGAGCCTGGGCCTCAATGAGGACGAGCCCGAAAGCCTCCAGACCCTTGGTTGTGAAGACGAAGGCGTCGAAGTTCGGCAGGCGGCGCCACAGTTCAGCGCGGGGCAGAAACGGATCAAAATGGACTCTATCCCGCAGGCCGAGTTCGATAGTCCGCTGTTCCAAATGCTTTCGTAGGGGGCCAGTGCCGATCACGGTCAAGTGGTGCGGCTGATCGGTCAGAGCTAGGGATTCGACTGCGGTGATCGTGGATTTGTTGTCGTCCAGGCGGCCGGCGTGTATCAAAGACAGGGGACGGGACCCTGCGGACGGTTGATCGCGTACATGGGCATCGGTGAGACGGATGCCCCAGGGAATGATGACGATGCGGTCGGTAAACCGGCGCCCGGTGAGGCGATCGATGCGGTCGGCGAGGACCGAGGTCGGGGTAACGATCGCGGCGCTTTCGCCGGCGACTTCGAGCACGGCCTCGTGCTCCACCCTGTTGTGCTCGGCCCCTCTCTGTCAGCCTTGGGTGAGACGTCCCGCTTCGTCGGGTTAGCCTGAGAGGGCACGACAGGAGAACCACCCCCTCATGACCAGCACCACTCCCGCCGGATCCGACCCGGCCCCCCGGCCGAAGCGCCGCACCTTCAGTCCCGAGTACAAGCTGCGGATCGTGGCCGAGTACGACGCCGCGCCCAAGAACGAGAAGGGCGCGGTCCTG
>NZ_JBEYHH010000091.1:0-2871 GCF_040635175.1 Streptomyces sp. NPDC006997 | reverse complement strand
CCGAGCCTGCGACCGCAACGCCCCCGGATCCAACAACACAGGCGCCACCAGCGCCTCCCCCAGCCCCAACCCCCGGTCGAACAACTCCAGACCGAGAGAGACGGACAGGGCTCCGACGCCCTGCCGGGCCAGCCGGGCCAGTTCGGCCTCGTCCAGGGTGCCGGTCATACCGGTCGCGTTCGCCCAGAGACCCCATGCCAGCGAGGTCGCTGGCAGCCCCTCGGCTCGGCGGGCGGCGGCGAGGGCGTCCAGGAACGCGTTGGCCGCGGCGTAGTTGGCCTGTCCGGAGCTGCCGACCAGCGCCGCGACCGAGGAGAACAGTACGAACGCCGACAGGTCCATGTCCGCGGTCAGCTCATGCAGATACACCGCCGCGTCGACCTTCGGCCGCAGCACCCGCTGCACCTGCTCCGCCGTCAACGACTCGATCACACCGTCATCCAGCACACCCGCCGCGTGCACCACCGCACTGAGCGGACGCTCCAACGAACCGATCAACCCGGCCAACTGCTCCCGGTCACCGACGTCGCACGCCTCCACCCGCACCCGGGCGCCTGACGCCTGAAGCTCACCGACCAGTTCCGCAGCGCCGTCGGCCGCCATGCCACGACGGCTGAGCAGCAGCAGACTGCGCGTCTGGTGCGACTCAACGAGATGCCGTGCGACCAGGGCGCCGAGCCCTCCGGTGCCGCCGGTGATCAGGACCGTACCGTCGGAGAGCGGCACGCGGGACGGCGTCGCGCTCACCCGGGCCAGTCGCGGGGCAAGGAGTCGGCCGTCGCGCACCGCGAGCTGCGGCTCGTCCGCGGCCGCGAGGGCCGCCCAGCCCGGCCCGTCGCCGTCGGGTGTCATACCGAAGTCAAGGACGGAGAGGGAGTCGAAGTCGGCCAGGAGGAAGCGTCCCGGGTGCTCGGACTGCGCGCTGCGCACGAGGCCCGAAACGGGTGCGACCGCCAGGTCCGGTGCCTCGTCACCGACCGCGACCGCGCGCCGCGTCGCCACCACCAGGCGCGAGCCGGTGAGAGCGGTGTCGGCCACCCACTCCTGCACCAGCCGCAGGGTGTGCTCGGAAACGGCGCGGGTGGCCGTCACCGTGGGTCCAGCCGGGCCCTCGATGAGGGCGACGACGAGGTCCGGGGCCGCGATGCCGTCGGCAACGGCACGGGTGAGGGCGGCGAGGTCGGCGTATCCGTTCGGGCGCCCGAGCACCTCGACGGTCACCGGAGCGGGGCTGGCCCCGGCGGGGACCTCCGCCCAGTCGACGCGGAACAGCGCGTTGGCGCTTCCCCGCTGGGCACCGGCCAGCTGCTCCTGGCCGACCGGGCGTACGGCGATGGACTCGACCGAGACGACCTGGGCACCGGACGTGTCCACGGCGTCAAGCCGCAGTGCGGAGTCGCCGGTCGCGACGGTACGCACGCGCAGTCGAGTCGCTCCGCGGGTCGCGAGCCGTGCGCCGGACCAGCTGAACGGCATCTTGCGCTCACCGTTCTCGCCCTCCAGCAGCAGGACGGCGGCGCCGCTCTGCAGCGCGGCGTCGAACAGCGCGGGGTGGATGCCGAAGCCCGCGGTGTCCGTGTCGTCGGGCAGCTCCACCTCGGCGTACACGTCCGCACCGTCGCGCCACAGCGCGCGCAGCCCTTGGAAGACGGGGCCGTAGTCGTACCCGATGTCGGAGAGGCGTGCGTACGCGTCCTCGACCGCGATCGCCTCGGCCTCACGCGGCGGCCATTCGGCAGGCCAGTTCGCCGCCCGCTCCGTGTCGGCGGCGAGCGTGCCCCGGGCGTGGCAGACCGCCTCGTGCCCGATCTCACCCCCGGCTTCGGGCCGGGAGTAGATCGCGACAGAGCGACGGCCGTCCTCGTCGGGCTCACCGACGGTGACCTGGACCTGGACAGGCTGGTCGTCCTGCAGGATCAGGGGTGCCTCAAGGACCAGTTCCTCGACGACCGGACTGCCCGCCTGGCGCCCCGCGGCCAAGGCGAGTTCGATGTGAGAGGTGCCGGGCACCACCATGTTGCCCAGCAGCACGTGCTCGGCCGTCCACGGCTGTGTCTCGGTGGACAGGCGGCCGGTGAACAGCCACTCGTCCCGGTCGCCCACCCGCACTCCAGCAGCGAGTACGGGGTGGTCCACCCGTGCGAGACCGGCCGCGGCCGGATCGACCGCTCCGACCGAGCCAGACGGCAGCCAGTAGCGTTCGCGTTGGAAGGCGTAGGTGGGCAGGTCGACGCGCTGGGCGCCGGAGCCGGTGTAGAAGGCGTCCCAGTCGACCGGGAGTCCGGCGATATGAGCGTGACCGAGGAACGCCGCGAACGCCTCCACCTCCGGCACCCGCGCCTTCAGCACAGGGGCGAACACCGCGTCCTCGACGTCCAGCGTCTGCTGCGCGAGAGCGGTGAGTACGGCGTCCGGGCCGACCTCGACGAAGCGGGTCACGCCTTCGGCTGCGAGGGTCCGCACCCCGTCGGCGAAACGGACCCCCTCACGGACATGAGAAACCCAGTACGACGGATCCGTCAGCTCACTCGACACCAACGTGCCGGTCACGTTCGACACGACCGCGATGTTCGGTGTGTGGAAGGTGAGACCTTCAGCCACCGCACGGAACTCGTCCAGCATCGGTTCCATGAGCGGGGAGTGGAAGGCGTGACTGACCTTGAGTCGCGTCGTCTTACGACCCTCCTGCTGCCACTGCGGCAGCCACTCCTCCAGGGCATCGAGATCGCCGGACACCACGACGGCCGTGGGGCCGTTCACCGCGGCAACCGACAACCGCCCCTCGAACCCGACCAGCGACTCGACCACCTCGGCCTCAGTCGCCTGCACCGCGACCATGCCACCACCCGCGGGCAGAGCACCCATCAGACG
>NZ_JBEYHH010000090.1:0-3361 GCF_040635175.1 Streptomyces sp. NPDC006997 | reverse complement strand
TGACTCTCCTCCCGAGGGTTCCTCAAGCACGCCGAAGCCTGGTCGCGCCGCAGCGTGCGCCTGACCTGGAGGTCCATCCGTCCCACGCGAGCGGTTGTCCATCCCGATGAAATCTCACGATTCCTGAGATAATGTCGTCCAGTCCGATCAGTTGGCCAAATGGTCGAGCTGGAGGTTTCGTGTCCCTGGCGATCGTGCGAGACCTGCGTCCGGAACTGCGCTTGACGACGCCGGAGGAGCTCGCGGCCTTCGAGCAGGACCTGTTGTCCGAGTTCGTGCTCGCCCGGGCCTCGGCCGGCATCAGCGACGGGACGGTCGCCGGCGATGTCGGCGTGATCGTCGAAGTGCGCTCATGGTTCACGCGCCCGCTGTGGGAGATGGAACCTCGCGATCTGGACCGGTTCTTCGGCCGACATCAACAGGGCCTGGCTCATGCCACGAAGGTCCACAAGGCGCACTCTCTCAGCGTGTACTTCGAGTTCCTTGAACTACGGCACAAGCCCGCCATCCACAGGGCAACCGGCTATGTCGTCGAGTCGCCGTTGGATGAGATCAACCGGCCCCGTGGATCGACCCTGTCCCGGTTGCGGGTTCCGCCGCCGCTCGGGGAGGTCGACCATCTGTTCTCGGCTTGGCGTGACGAGGTGCCGCAGGCGCTCGGGGAGGTCGACCATCTGTTCTCGGCTTGGCGTGACGAGGTGCCGCAGGCGCGTAAACCGTTGTCGATCGTCCGGAGTTACACCGCGATGAGGCTGGCGAGTCTGATAGGTCCCCGGGTCTCGGAGCTGAGCCTGGCGAACGTCGACGACATCCACTGGGAGCTCGGCCAGTTCGGAAAGATTCTTCTGCGGGGCAAGGGGAGGCGCGGCAAGAAGAAGGAACGGCTCGTCCCGCTGATCAACGGGAGCCGTTCGCTGCTGGAGTGGTGGGTCGACGGCCCCCGCTGGCAGTACGACGATCGGGTGGATGAGCCAGAGGCGCCGTTGTTCCCCTCGGAGCGGCGGGCCGCAGACGGCTCGAGTCTGCGGGTGGATACCGACACGCTCCGCCTGCATCTGAAGAAGATGGTCGCCCAGCACCTTCCTTCCCAGGCAGGCAAGCTGACGCCGCACACGCTTCGGCACTTCGCTGCCTCGGAGCTCTACCGTCAGGGCATGGATGTGGTGGCGATCCAGGAGCTGCTCGGCCATAAGTGGATCAACACCACCATGATCTACGTACACGTCAACCAGACTCATGTCGAGGACGCGTGGGTCCGTGCGGGTGAGCGTGGACGGGCGCGATTCGGAGGAGCGTCATGAAGTGGAACCTGCGGATGACCGCGGCCAAGAGGGACATCTGGAAGTCCTCCGAACTCCAGCGCATGCTGGCCGACGCGGGCTTGGTGATCAGTGCGGGCAAGATGTCCAACCTGTGGGCCGGCCAGCCGGTGACTATCCGCCTGGACGATCTCGACGTGATCTGCGAGGTGCTGCAATGCGAACCCAGCGATCTGCTTGTCCGTGAGCCCGAGAAGGCCCGCGCGAAACGACCGGAGCAGGATGAGAGCAGGGCGGCCATCCGTCCCGCTGTTGGTGAGAACCGTCGTCGGAGCGGCGGCGGCCCGGCCTCCCGCAACTTGATGCCGCCGTTGTGACGAAGGAAGCGAAGGCCAAGGGGCGTGGTACGCCTGAGAGTTGCGAGGTCTGCATGGCCTGGGGCCTGCACCCTAACCCGGGCGGCTCGAAGATCCTCTGCTATGCGTGCAGGGCATGGTGGTACAAGTACCCTGCCGACTTGTGCGGCACGTGCGGCGCGACCGTCCCCCTGCGTGAAGGAGTCTGCCGGGCCTGCCGTCACCAGGCCGCATTCGTCGCCGGCCGTATCAAGGTCCCGTCAGCCGGCCACGGGGCCCGGTTGGACCTCACGGTCGCAGCCGCAACCGGGCACCAGACGTTTCTCGCTGACCTGATCAAATGGAATCGGTGCCACCACCTCACCGCAAGAACAGTGCAGGTGCCTGAGTCGCCGAGCGAGACGTCGCACAGACACCCCCTGCTGCTGAAGCCGCCCGAGAGCATCCAACTCACGCTCTTCGAGCCGGTCCGGGACTTCCGGCGCTATCGGCACCCGAGCGGCTCGAAGGGGCGCTCCTGGACAGGATCCACCCCCGTAGATCCCGGATATGCGGACTTCCTCGTCGATCGGGCCAAGGACGTCGCGGCGGTACGGGGCTGGAACCACTGCACCATCAAGCGCGTGAAGTGCGGCTTGATGATCCTCTCGGCCCTGCACCAACCTTCCGAAAGGATCAAAGCCACCACGGTGCATGCACTCTCCCGGGACATCGATGTTCCCGCAGTCCATCTCATCGACATGCTCAACGATCTCGACATCCTGCTCGACGACGCACCCGACCCCCTCGAACAACTGGTCAGAGCTCACCTCGCAGTGCTTCCCGAGCAGATACGCGTCGAGGTGACCGCCTACTTCGACATCCTCCGCAACGGAGCCCCCCGCCGCCGCCCCAGGTCGCCTCACACAGTCGACATCCACCTGCGGCTGATCGTCCCGTTCACTGCCCAGTACTGTGCCCCCCGATACTCGACATTGAGGCAGGTCACCCCCGAGGACATCACTGACTGGCTGTCCAAACGGAACAACGTCCAGCGCGAAATCGTCGCGTTCCGGGACATGTTCAAGACGCTCAAGTCACAGCGGCTGATCTTCGCCGACCCGGCCCGACGCATCAGGCCCGGCAACACCCTCGTCAACCCGCCCACGCCGGTCGCGGAAGACCAACTCAAACAAGTGGCCAGAGCCGCGGATGAGAGCCCGGCCCTCCTGGCCGTCGTCGCCCTTGCCGGCATCCACGCTCTCTTCCCGTACGAGATCAGAATGCTCCAGGACTCCGACATCGAGCTGAGCACCGGGCGCCTCCGGCGGGGCGAGGTGAGCCGGCCCCTCGACGACTTCACCGCCGAAGCCATCCGCAAGTACCGGCGCTACCGTGACGCCCGCTGGCCGGACTCGGCAAACCCTCATCTCCTCCTCACCCAGCAGACAGCCAAGAGGGAGAGTCCAGTCAGCGACTTCTGGCTCAAGCGCCTGTTCAAGGGGCTGCCGGCCACGGCCGACAGCCTCCGCCAGGACCGGGTCCTCGAAGAAGCGATCGCCGCCGGACCCGATCCCCTCCGCATCGCCACCATGTTCAACCTCAGCGCCCAGGCCAGCTTGCGCTACACCCGCGCGGCCAGCCCGGCAGGCACCGAAACGACGACCGGGTAACCTGCGAACCCACGGCCAGAAAGCCTCCAAATCCCCCAGCAGCACCTACAGTTCAGATTTCGATACCTTCAGAAATCGTGAACTCGCGGGGATT
>NZ_JBEYHH010000089.1:0-4268 GCF_040635175.1 Streptomyces sp. NPDC006997 | reverse complement strand
CACCAGATGCCGCGCACCGTACTCACGCACGAAATGCTCAGCGAACGACGCACCCAGACCACCCGTACCACCCGTGATCAGGACCGAGCCCTCGGCATCCCACGGTGAGCGCTCGGCGTCGGCGGCAGGCCGAGTGGCCTTGACCAGGCGCGGCGCGAGCATCCGTCCGGCACGGACGGCCAACTGAGGTTCGCCGGTCGCGAGAACCGCTGCCCAGTCGGGCAGTTCGTCGCCGTCGACGTCGAGGAGCAGGAACCGGTCCGGGTGTTCGGACTGCGCACTGCGTACCAAGCCCCACACCGGGGCCTGCGCCAGGTCCGGCGCCTGCTCACCGACGGCGACCGCGTTGCGGGTCACCACGGCGAGCCGGGTCCCGGAGAGCCGCTCGTCGGCAAGCCACCGCTGGAGCAGACGCAGTGTGCTCTCGGTGACCGCCCGTGTTCCTGCCGCGTCGGCCTGCGTCTCGTCGGTGACCAGGGCGGCGACCATGTCCGGCGCGGCAGCACCCTCGGCCAGTGCCTGCTCCAGGGCGTCGTCGAGGACCGCGACCCGGGGAGTTTCGACATCGGCTTCGACTGCGACCTCGGTCCAGTCGAGGCGGAACAGGGCGTCCCCGTGCTCCCCCCGTGTGTCCTTCAGCTGTGACGGCTCAACCGTGCGGAATGCCAGCTTGGCCACCGAGGCGACGAGTTCGCCGTCTTCGGAGACGATGTCGACGCGCAAGGAGGAATCACCCGCCGAACCGATCCGGACCCGGACCCGGGCCGCGCCGCCCTGACCGAAACGGATACCGGACCACGCGAACGGCAGTCGTGCGGATCCGTCGCCCAGATCGAGCCAGTCGAGTCCGCCGTGCAGGGACGCGTCGAACAGGGCCGGGTGGATACCGAAGCCGCTGGCCGACTCAGTGTCCTCGTCGGGCAGCGCCACCTCGGCGAACACCTCGTCGCCGTCGCGCCACGCGGCCCGCAGGCTCTGGAAGGCCGGTCCGTAATCGAAGCCCAGCTCGGCGAGGCGTGCGTAGAGCGCGTCCACCCCGATCGGTTCCGCATCCGCGGGCGGCCACTGGGCCGGTACCCATGACGTGTCCGCCAGGGTCTCGTCCTGCGCGAGGTGACCGCGCGCGTGGCAGGTTCCCTCAGCCCCACCTTCCTCGGGTTGGGAGTAGATCGCGACCGGTCGGCGGCCGTCCTCCTCGGGCTCCCCGACCGTCACCTGCACACGGACGGCCGTGTCGGCGTCCAGGATCAGCGGTGCCTCAAGAACCAGTTCCTCGACGACCGGGTGGCCAGCCTCCCGTCCGGCCGCACCGGCCAGCTCGACCTGGGTCGTACCCGGCACGACGATCATGCCGAGGACGCCGTGGTCCTGCGTCCACGGCGCGGATTCCTGCGACAGGCGGCCGGTGAACAGCCACTCGTCCCGGTCACCCAACCGCACTCCGGCCGTGAGGATGGGGTGGCCGATGCGTCCGAGACCGGCGGCCGTCGGATCGCCCGCTCCTGCCCCGGGCGCGAGCCAGTAGCGTTCGCGTTGGAAGGCGTAGGTGGGCAGGTCGACGCGCTGGGCGCCGGAGCCGGTGTAGAAGGCGTCCCAGTCGACCGGGAGTCCGGCGATATGAGCGTGACCGAGGAACGCCGCGAACGCCTCCACCTCCGGTACCCGTGCCTTCAGCACGGAGGCGAACACCGCGTCCTCGACGTCCAGCGTCTGCTGGGCGAGAGCGGTGAGTACGGCGTCCGGGCCGACCTCGACGAAGCGGGTCACGCCTTCGGCTGCGAGGGTGCGCACACCGTCGGCGAAGCGGACGGCCTCACGGACATGAGTGACCCAGTACGACGGGTCCGTCAGCTCGGTGGACACCAGTGCGCCGGTCACGTTCGACACCACCGCGATGTTCGGTGTGTGGAAGGTGAGACCTTCAGCCACCGCACGGAACTCATCCAGCACCGGTTCCATGAGCGGGGAATGGAAGGCGTGACTGACCTTCAGCCGCGTCGTCTTACGACCCTCCTGCTGCCACTGCGGCAGCCACTCCTCCAGGGCATCGAGATCGCCGGACACCACAAGAGCCGAAGGCCCGTTCACCGCGGCAACCGACAACCGCCCCTCAAAGCCATCGGTCAGCGACTCGACCACCTCGGCCTCAGTCGCCTGCACCGCGACCATGCCACCACCCGCGGGCAGAGCACCCATCAGACGACCACGCGCCGCCACCAACGCGCACGCATCCGCCAGCGACAGCACACCCGCCACATGCGCACACGCCAGCTCACCCACCGAATGCCCGACCAGCACGTCCGGCCGGACACCCAGCGACTCCAACAGCCGGAACAACGCCACCTCAACAGCGAACAACGCCGCCTGCGTGTACTCCGTACGGTCCAGCAGGGCCGTCTCCGGCGAACCCTCCCCCGCAACCAGCAACCCCTTCAGCGGACGATCAAGATGCGCATCCAACTGGGCGCACACCTCGTCCAAAGCATCCGCGAACACCGGATAAGCGGCAGCCAGTTCCGCGCCCATCCCAGCGCGCTGCGCCCCCTGCCCGGTAAACAGGAAACCGGTCTTACCGAACACCGGCCGACCCGTGAGGAGACTCGCGTTCGGCTGCCCGGCCGCGAGAGCCGACAGTCCCGCCAGCAGACCCTCCCGGTCAGCAGCGGTCACCACCGCCCGCTCCTCAAACTGCGCCCGCGACACCACCGCCGAGAACGCCACATCCACAACATCCAACTCGGCCCGAGCCAGCAGATGCGACCGCAGCCCCTCCGCCTGACCCGCCAACGCGGCGACGGTCTTGCCCGACACCACCACCGGCACCACCGGCGGACGTCGCACCACAGCCACCTCAGCGGCCGGCATCTCCGTCTCCGGTGCCTCCTCGATGATCACGTGGGCGTTGGTGCCGCTGACGCCGAAGGAGGACACACCGGCCCGGCGTGGGCGTTCGCCATCGGCGGGCCACCGCACGGGCTCCGTCAGCAACTCCACGTCACCGAACGACCAGTCCACGTGCGGGGACGGCTCGTCGACGTTGAGCGTGCGAGGCAGCACCCCGTGCTGCATCGCCTTCACCATCTTGATCACACCCGCCACACCCGCAGCAGCAGACGTATGACCAATGTTCGACTTGATCGACCCCAACCTCAGCGGACCCGCCACCCGGTCCTGACCGTAAGTCGCCAGCAGCGCCTGGGCCTCGATCGGGTCACCCAGCCGCGTTCCGGTCCCGTGGCCCTCCACCGCATCCACATCAGCAGGGCTCAAGCCGGCGTTCGCCAACGCCTGACGAATCACCCGCTCCTGCGACGGACCATTCGGAGCCGTCAACCCATTACTCGCACCATCCTGATTGACCGCACTCCCACGGATCACGGCCAGCACACGGTGACCCTTGCGCCGCGCGTCCGACAACCGCTCGACCACGAGCAGACCGAGCCCGTCCGAGAAGCCGGTGCCATCGGCGCCCGCCGCATACGACTTGCACCGACCGTCCTCAGCCAGACCACGCTGACGACTGAACTCCTGCAACAGGAACGGCCCCGTCAACACCGTCACGCCGCCGACCAGGGCCATCGAGCACTCCCCGGAACGCAGCGCCTGCGCCGCCATGTGCATCGCGACCAGCGACGACGAACAGGCCGTGTCGACCGATACCGCGGGCCCCTCCAGCCCCAGGCTGTAGGCGATCCGGCCCGAGACCACGCTCGACGTCGTGCCCGTCAGCCGGAAGCCTTCCAGCTCGGGCGGCGTCGAGGCGCCGTAGCCAGAGGTCACCACACCGGTGAACACGCCTGTGTCCGAGCCGTGGAGCGAGGTCGGGTCCAGTCCGGCGTCCTCGATGGCTTCCCACGCGGCCTCCAGGAGGAGCCGCTGCTGCGGGTCCATCGCGGTCGCCTCACGCGGGCTGATCCCGAAGAAGCCCGCGTCGAAGTCACCGGCGTTCTCCAGGAAGCCGCCGCCCCGCGTGGTCACCGTCCCGGCGTGATCCGGGTCGGGGTCGTAGAGGCGCTCCAGGTCCCAGCCCCGGTCGGTCGGCAGGCCCGAGATCGCGTCCCGGCCCTCCGCCACCAACCGCCACAACTCCTCCGGCGACGTCACCCCACCCGGATAACGACACGCCATACCCACGATCGCCAACGGCTCGTCCGCCGACACCCGACGACGCCTGGAAGGCACCGGCACCGCCACCGGCGCCACACCACCCACCTCGGTCACCAACAGCCGCGCAACCGCCGACGACGTCGGGTGATCAAACACCAACG
>NZ_JBEYHH010000088.1:0-4290 GCF_040635175.1 Streptomyces sp. NPDC006997 | reverse complement strand
CTGAACGCCTTCCAGATCGCCTTCGAAGGCCGGCTCACCCCGGCCGCCAACTGACCACTACAGAAACTGGATCAGCCGTCTACTGGACACTCCCTTGCCTCGCTTACGCCGTGTAGCTGTCAAAATTCAGCCCTCTTCTTTTGCTCGGTGAACTGCTCTCGCTGGTCCCCAGAAATCCGCGAAGGGCAGATCGGTGCCATGCCCTGTACAGGGTATGACACCGATTGGGACTACGGCTCAGGAACGTCGACTGCCCTCAAAGGGAATCAATCCGGCAGAACACAGCCGGCTTTGCGTAGCTCGGCCAATTTTTCCACCTGGTGGGCGAAGTTAGCACTGCTATAGTCGGCCGCTAGGACCATGTCCTCTACCCCTGTCTCAAGGATGATTTTTGTGTGCACGCCGAATGGTGTGCCAGTGAGATCAACCTCCCGCCACCTTCCTTCGAGTGCTTGCCCTAAGGTCATGACGGCTTGAGTCTCAGGGTCTCTACGAATCAAGCGGCTCGGAATCCCATGCACAGACACTGCGGATCCTCGCGCGCCAGAGATGTCCAGCGCCCAGTCGACCTGTTCATACGCGGCGGAATTGGCGACGTCGTAGACAGGCTGTAGGTGCCGATAGGCCAAGTGCAGTCTTGGGCGGATCATGATCTGCCCGAGGTCACCGCGCAGAGTGACCCTGTTGAGCACACAGCCAGCCAGCTTGAGAGGCTTCGCATCCTTGACGAGGAGGCCATCTACCGTGACGTCTGTCAGGGCCGCACCCTCAATGTAGCAGTCTGATTCGCTGCAGTCGATCAGGTTTACGTTGGTGATCTGCAAGCGATCCAGTGGATCCGGCGTGCATCGCGAGACACAGTTCAAAAATTCGACGCTATCCCAGCTACCGGTCACGCGCGCACCTGGCAGACCTTGCGCGCCGGAAATTCTCCGACGTCTACCCTGAGATTTCATAAGCTAAGGAAGCACCCCAAATCAAAATGGTACAGATGGATATGTGATGTACGTGAGCGGTTCCACGTACCATCGATTCACGTGACCGAGGAACGCCCCGGCGCTGTTCGTGGCGAGCTCATAAGGCGAGACCCCGTGGCGAGTCGTCAGTAGAAAGTCGGGGTTATTGGCTCCGCCTACGTGCTGGAAGTGAGGCTTCACCTCTGGATGCTCAGCTACAGCCCGCTCCATCGCCTTACCGTAATTCGATTGGGCGAATTTTGGATCGGCTTCCGTTGCAGCTCGCTCGGCGTCAGTGAGTTCGTCGAGATAGCGCTGTGGATCCTTCTGGAACTCCTGGTGTACTTCGTCAGTAGCTCTTTGAATAGTCTCAGCGGGATCTTCACATCCCACGGACGTGAAAAGCTCGTCCTCGTCGCAGTCGTCGGAGCCTGCCCCGACATCTTCTCCCATGCCCTCCGCGCTGGAACACCTGGCCCACGCCGAGGCGCCTGTTCCCCTGTGCGACGCTGTTGACCTGCATCGATTCCTGGCCGGGGTGCCCGATCCCCGCGATGCACGTGGACGGCGTTACCCGCTGGCCGCGCTGCTGAGTGCCGCGGCCGCGAGTGTCCTGGCCGGTGCCCGCTCGCTGATCGCGATCGGGGAATGGCTCGCCGACGTGCCCGCGTGGGCCCTGCGCGCCCTGGGCTTCCCGCCCGATGCGCTCACCGGGACGGTTCCCGTACCGCATCCGGGAACCGTCCGCCGCCTGCTGCCCCGCATCGACGCCGACCTCCTGGACGCCGCCGTCGGCGCGTTCCTCGACGCGCGCCGCACCGCGCCGACTCCCACCGGCGTCGGACCCGGGCCCGACCTGCGGCCGATCGCCGTGGACGGCAAGGTCCCGCGCGGCTCCCGCACCGCCGAGACGCCGGCCGTGACCCTGCTCGCGGCCATGGCCCACAGCGGAGAAGTCCTGGCCCAGCGGCAGGTCACCGACAAGAGCAACGAGATCCCCGCGTTCGCCCCGCTGCTGGACAGCCTGGACCTGACCGGCACCCTGATCACTGCCGACGCCCTGCACACCCAGCACGACCACAGCACCTACCTGCGCGAACGCGGCGCCCACTACATCCCCATCGTGAAGAAGAACCACCCCGGCCTCCACCACCAGCTGCGCCGGCTGCCCTGGGCCGAAATCGCGCTCGACCACAAGGACCGCACCCGGGCCCACCACCCTCTCGAAATCCGGCGCCCGAAGACCGCCGCGTTCGCCCACCTCGACTACCCCCACGCCGTCCAGGCCCTCCAAGTCGTGCGCTGGCGACGCGACCTGACCGACGGCAAGCTCACCATCGAGCGGCTCTACCTGGTCAACAGCCTGCCGCCCGGCGCCGCGAGCGGCGCCGAACTCGCCGCCTTCATCCGCGGCCACTGGCTCATCGAGAACCGGCTGCACCACGTCCGCGACCGCACCTTCCGCGAGGACGACTCCAAAGGCCGCACCAACCACCTGCCCCGCACCATGGCCAGCCTGCGCAACCTCGCCATCGGGCTGCACCGCCAGGACGGCGCGACTAACATCGCCGCGGCCCTCCGCCGAGCCGCCCGCGACAGCCGCCGCCCCTTGATCGCGCTCGGCCTCACCTGACGAAACCGGACAAGATCACTTCACGCAATGCCCCTGGTCGTGCTGCCCCCGCCGCGGCGGGCCCGTTCGGCCCGTACCCAGTTACGCAGCGTCTCGCGGCTGATCCCCAGATCCTTGCCGATGCCCTCGAATGTGTGGCTCGGGTCCGACAGGTACAGCGCGACAGCGTCCGCCTTGAACTCGGGCGAGTAGACCTTCATCACCATAAAAGATGCCTCCTACCCGGCCCCTCCCGGGGTCGGGCTCAGAGGTGTCCACCACTCGGAGACAGGTCCCACCGCAGCCTCGTCTCGCTCCACCGCCCGGCGGGCCGACACCTGGCAGCTCCAGCCATGCTGCTTGAGCAGCGCGGCAACACCTTGCACGGTGTAGCTCTTGTGGAACCTGCGCCCGATAAGAGTCTTGATCCGTGACAAGGTCCAGGTCTGGTCCGGCCAGCCGTGCGCCACCGGCCCCCTGGCCAGTTCCTGTTCTGCATGATGGCGGTCCTGGCTAATGAAGCATGCCGGACGGTCAGGCGGCGTTGCGGACGTACGGAGGACCGGCCCGCCGGAGATGATCCGGCGGGCCGGTTCAGCGCATTCCTACCGTTGCTCAGTCCGCTTCGATGGAAGGCGTCGCTCCGGGGAAGTCCGGTGGCAGGCCATCAGGTTCCACCGTTCCCGACACCAAGCCGGCCAGGTACTCCGTCAAGGACCCCTTGAATTCGCACCAATCGTCATTGTGACCGCTGACGAGTACGGTCCACGAATCAGGGCCCGTTGCGTTCGTACGCCAGAAGAAGACATCGCCGTCGCAGGAGTCACCCCAGGGAACGAGACCCCCGGGTTCTGGGAACGGAACGTATCCGTGTGACATCCCAGAGTCCCGGAGATCGGTCAAGTCGCGGAGGAGCCCCCGCAGGCCCGACACGAAATACTCCTCTTCACCGGGGGTCGGGACGTGGAGGCCCAGGAACTCATCGATGGTGAACCGCGGGTACGACTCGGCAAGAGCTACGAAATCCGACGGGAAGGTAATTCCTGTCTCTTCTGAGATGAAGTTCCAGTTGACTCTCCGATGCTCATTCGCTCGAATATTGAGCAACGCTGGCAGCTCTTCCTCGAGTTGCTGAAGGCTCAACCCGTCCACCTCTCAAGGTACGTTCGGCACGAGAACGCCGGCGAAGAGCACCCCATTCGGGGTCGCAGCAGTCATTCTGATGCCAGTCGGGATATTATCCCTACCATTACCATACTCCAGTTGCCCAGAATACAGCACGGGCTGCTTCGCCGCCAGGGCGCTCGCCATCTTGTTTTCGAGTTTCTTCATGGCCGGGTCGTTCATTGCCTTGAATCCGGTGAAGATGTTCTCTCTGATCCAGTCCCCGTTGAACCGGTCACCGATGATGTGAGATCGATTGAAGATCCAATTTCCGCTACGGTCTCTTCTCGAGACGTATCCGGGCGGGTCCCAGGTACCTTGGCGCTTTCCACGGGAGTTTGGCGGCTTCAAGTCCTGCGGGCATATCAGAGCTGTAGCCCCTGTGGGCGTGCCGTCCACGAGCGGTTGGTAGTTGAACCGCTGGCTGCGGGGCTGATTGCAAGCTCCACTGCTGCCAGTATCAGGAAGAGGTCACGTCCGCTGGAGTGGTGTATCGACGGCCACTCGGTGATCTCGTTCTGAGGCTATGCGGTGAGTTCGGTGGGCAGGGCGGTGTCG
>NZ_JBEYHH010000087.1:0-4642 GCF_040635175.1 Streptomyces sp. NPDC006997 | reverse complement strand
CGCTACCTGACTTCCCTCGGTCTCGCCGATACCCCGAAGTCGAGTTGCCTGGGATGCCCGTTCCATGGAAATGCGCAGTGGCGGCGTATCAGGGACACATCTCCGTCCGAGTGGGCGGACGTCGTCGAATTCGACGCGGCCATCCGGCAGGGCAATGCCCGCGCCAACGCCACCGGCAACAGACTGCTCGGCGAGGCGTTCCTGCACCGCTCCCGCGTCCCGCTCAGCGAAGCCCCCATCGATCACGTCACGGCTGCCGAGCGGGCCGCCCTGCGGATCAGCGCGGACGAGGCCGACGTCCTGGAGAACGGTGTCGAGGACGGTTGCTCGCCCTGGGCGTGCCGGGGCGACGCCGACGCGCTGACGCAGGACGACTTCGGGCTGGCCACGTGATACTCGACCTCTTCGCGGGGCCGGGCGGCTGGAGCAGGGCACTGCACGTCCTGGGCGTGCGCGACGTCGGCCTGGAATGGGACCCGTGGGCATGTAAGACCCGTGCTGCGGCGGGTCAGTTGACCATCCGGTGCGACGTGGCGAGGTATCCGGTATGGCCGTTCATCGGCCGCACCCGCGGTGTGATCGCTTCGCCGCCGTGTCAGGCGTGGAGCATGGCCGGCAAGCGCCTCGGCCTGGTCGACCAGCCGCTGGTGCACGCGGCGGTCGAAGACCTGGCCGCCGGGCGCGACACCCGCGAACGCCTCCTCACCGCCTGCCGCGACGAGCGCTCCCTGCTCGCCGCCGAGCCGATGCGCTACCTGCACGCGCTGAACGCGGTCGGCGAGCCCGACTGGGTGGCCATGGAGGAAGTACCGGACGTGCTGCCCTTGTGGAAGCAGTACGCGGCCGTCCTGCGCGGGTGGGGGTTCTCCGTCTGGTACGGGATCCTCAACGCCGCCGACTTCGGCGTCCCGCAGACCAGGAAGCGGGCAATCCTCCTGGCCTCCCGCGTCCGCACGGCGCAGCCGCCCACGCCCACGCACGCCCCGCTCGCCGAGCCGGAATCGCTGTTCGGTCCGGGCCGTGCCCGCTGGGTCAGCATGGCCGAAGCCCTGGGATGGGGCGCGACCGACCGGCCCGTCCCCACCGTCTGTGCAGGAGGTGGGCCTGGCGGCGGCCCCGAGCCGTTCCCGTCGGGCTCTCGCAAGACGCTGTCCGCCGCGCGGGAGCGCGGCACCTGGATGCCGCGGCCGGACGGGGTGGTTCTGCAGTCCCGCCGGGAAGGCGCGGGGTGGGCGGCCCGGCACGGCACGCGCGAGAATCGTGCGGCCGACGCTCCGGCGCCCACGTTCACCGCCGAGGCGCACCGCTGGTCCTGGTCCCTGCGCAGCAACAACCAGGCCAACGCCACCGTCCGGTCCATCCAGGAGCCGGCTGGCACGCTGTTCTTCGGGCACCGCGCCAACGAGTGCACCTGGGTCGCCGAACCCGCCACACCCTCGGCCACGGACACCGATGCGCCGGCCGTTCCCGAGCCGATCCGGATCACCGCCCGCGAGGCGGGCCTCCTGCAGACCTTTCCCGCCGACTACCCCTGGGCCGGCAACAAGGGCCAGCAGTTCTCCCAGATCGGCAACGCCGTTCCCCCGCTGCTCGCCGGCCACCTCCTCGCCCCGCACCTCGGCGTCACCCTCGACCCCGACGACTTCACCCTCGCCGCCTGATGCCCCACACCCCCGAACCCGACGAAGACAACCTCGACACCATCACACCGCCCCAGCCGGTATTCCACGTCGAGCAGGCCCTCCTGGGGGCTCTCCTCCTCGACCCGCACCGCCTGGACGACGTGAACGGCATCGCCGCCGACTCGTTCTCCACCGCCGCGCACGCCGCCCTGTATGCCGCGATCAGTACCCTGCCGCGGCCCGACCCCGCCGAGCACGCGAAGAACACCACGTGGCTCGACCGCGTACTCGCTACCGCCCTGGAGGAGTCGCACGGACTGACCGCCTCCTACCTGCACGCCCTCGTTCAGGTCTGCCCCTGGCCCCGCCACGCCCCCGCGTACGCCCGGATGGTCGAGGCCGAGCACGCCCGCCGTCGCCTGCTGACGGCCGCCGAACGCCTCGTCCACACCGTCCACGACGCCTCCCTCCCGAACCCCGTCCAGACAGCGCTCGCCGAGGCGGACGCACTTGCCGCGGTCGTGGACGACATCGCGAACCGCTTCCCCCCGCGCTCCGGTGTCCTTCCCCGCACCCCGGCACCTCCTCCCACCGCCGCCGACGACACCGAGGCGGTCGAGGAGGAGCAGCTCCTGCTCGCGACCGCCACCGCCCGCCCGGACGACATCGACGCCGTCCGGTGGCTGCTCCCCGACGACCTCACCCTGCCCCTGCACGCCGGCCTGTGGCAGTGCCTGACCACCCTCGCCCGCCGCGACGAGCCCATCGACCCCGTCACCGTCCTGTGGGAAGCCCAGCAGCGCGGCCTGCTCGACTACGGCCGTGAACCAGGCGAGGTCCTGCGCATGCTGGCCGAACCCGCCGGATCCGTCGAGCACTGGGCCGAACGCGCCCTGCGGCGCTCCCTGCTGGCCACGGCCGAACACACCGGACGGCGCGTCGAGGCGTACGCCGGCGACTCGGCGAACACCCCCTTCCAGCTCGTCGCCGGGGCCCGCCGCGCTCTCGCTGACATCGCCGCCGTCCGCACCCGCTGGCAGCACGCCGCCGGAGCCACTCCGCCGCAGCAGCGGCGAGCGGCGCCTGCCACCCGCGCCGGCCCGCCGACCACCACGGCCGCACACGCCGCCCGGCCCACACGAGCAACCCGATAACTCCCGATTGCGCCGGTGGCCGGGCCCGCGGGTCCGGCCACCGGCAGAACGGATGAGACCCCCACGTGACTGCCTCCATCGACGCCCATGTCCGCCTCGACACCCACCCCACTCACCCGAGCGCCGTGCAGGCCGTCCTGACCGGCACCCAGGCCCGCGTCGCCTCCACGGCTCTGGAGGCTGCCGGCTGGAGTGCCGCCGCCACAGGCGTCCTGGTCCTGGCCCGCATCGATCACGAGGAGCCCTACTGGGCCGCCGACGCCGCCCAGCATCTGACCGCCGAAGGCATCACCGTCGAGATCACCCCGCGCCTCCAGGAGGCCATCGACGAGGAATGGACCTGGCCGAACTACCCAATGCCCTGGTGCACCCGCAACGAGATCCGCGAGGTCTCCGACCAAGCGCAGAAGATCCACGACGACATCCGCAACGGCCACCTCCTGATTCACGCCCACGCCCACGACGGCCACACCACCGTCGCGGTCGGCACATACCTCCACCAGGGCGGCAAGTCCGTCTACCTCCACGGCGAGAACCATCTGCGTCAGATCGCCGACACCTTCGACTCACCCGCGGAAGCACTGGTGGCCTTCGAGAACGCCCACGCGGCCGAAATGCGCCCCGGCCCAGCGCCCCTGACCGACACCGAACGCGCCGCCACCGCAGCGCGTTCCGTCTTCGACGTCACCACAGCCAAGCTCAAACCGTCCCGCCCGGAGCCGGAGGCGGTCCCCATCTACCTGGCCGATGCCGGTGACCACGACGCGCTCCTCGGCACCTTCCTCGACACGCACGGCGAGTTCGAAAAGTGGCGCACCTGGTCCGATGAAACGACCCACGCCATCCACGAATCGCAGACCCTGCGCATCGAACGCGTCCACGAAACCCAGGCCCGCGAGACCGCCTGGATCGTAGCCGCCTACGAAACGCCTGTCTCCGACCGCATGTGGCACCTCACCGCGACCAGCGCCACTCCCGCCCCAGTACTGCAGAATCTGCTGAACCACCTCGCCGACGGCGACGGCTGGGACACGGTCATCGGCGTCCCAGTGGGCGAGAGGACGGTCACCACAGCCACGCAGCCGCTCACTGAGGCCGGGTGGAAGCACACCCTGACAGGGCACGGGATCCGGTGGACGTCCCCCGACGGGCAGGCAGGCGTCCGGTTTGACCCACTGACCGCGCAGGCCCCCCAGAACCCAGCCACCTGGACCATCTGGGCCGGCCCCGACCCGGACCGGCCCACGTGGGCCATCACCGCGTCCCCGCACACCCCGAGTTCGCTACTGGCCGACCTCTCCGAATCTCTCGCCCACGAGACCGGCACGCGTCAGCCCCAGCCGGGCCGCGAGCACAGGACCCGCCTCGCAGCCAGTGCACCGGCGGCTCCGGCGGTCACGGCCGGCCGACCCGCCAGCCGTTCACGCTGATCATCGGCCCCGCACGAGCAGGGCAACATAGCGTGGGATCGCCGGTTGGCCAAACCGGCGATCCCGCGCACCATAGATATTCCACCGCCACGCCCTGCCCGCACGTCGAGAGGCTCCTCCCACGACCGCAGACACGACACGTAGCGCAGCCCGTCACGAGGCCGGGAGCGCCGGGCGATCACGCCGCCGCGTAGCTCGCCCGGAACAAGTCCTGCGCCCGCTCCACGTCCCTCAGCGTACGGAGCTGGACCTCCAGATCACCCGTGCCGTGGTGACCGAGACCGGACACGTCCCGGGTGAAGCCCGGAAGAAGATCGACGTTCTTCGGGTCGACCTTCAGGTAGACCAGCAGCTTGCTGCGCTGCGGCGGGCACAGGCAGGCAAAGTTGCGCAGCCGCTGATACGCCCGGTAGGTCTTGCGCTCCACCCGGTTCAC
>NZ_JBEYHH010000086.1:0-4882 GCF_040635175.1 Streptomyces sp. NPDC006997 | reverse complement strand
GGTTCCGTCATGTCCGTCCCTTCGTTCAACACCTGGCCAAGACGGCCCTATTAATGCCCTCTTGCCTTTAACTCCGCATTACCTCCCCGTATTCACCGGAAATGCGTTACCGGCATGGGTCGGCAAAGCAACAACGTGCCGAAAAGAGACCCTGGTCACGATGCGATCGAGGTCCCCGTCAGTAGAGTCACCAGGGTGAACACAGGCTACGGAGACACAGCGCACGGCGGGTTTGTGCGCTTCGCCGTGCTGGGGCCGATCCGCGCATGGCACGGTGCACAGGAAATCGATCTCGGTTCGCCACAGCAGCGGGTGGTATTGACCACACTGCTGTTGCGGCGCGGGCGCCCCGTGACCGTCGGGGAACTCGTCGACGCCGTCTGGGGCGAGCGGCCGCCCTCCGCCGCCATCTCCGTCCTGCGCACGTATGTGTCGCGGTTGCGGAAGACACTGGAGCCCGGCGGTGACGGTGACGGGCACCCACGGGTGATCGTCTCGGTCGCGGACGGCTACCTGGCCGACGTCCCCGACGACGCCCTGGACCTGGGGCTGTTCGAGCGGCGGGTCGCCGAGGCGACCCGGCTGCGCACGGCGGGCGAGGAGTCCGCCGCCGCCGACCTGCTGCACACGGCGCTCGCCGACTGGCAGGGCACGCCGCTGGCCGGGCTGCCCGGGCCCCTGGCCGAGAGCGAGCGGGCCCGGCTGGCCGAACGGCGGCTGGCCGCCCTGGAGATGCGGCTCGACCTCGACATCCAGCTGGGCCGCCACCGCGACGTGATCGCCGAGCTGACCGCGCTGACCGGCGACCATCCGCTGCGTGAGCAGCTGAGCAGGCTGCTGATGCTGGCCCTGTACCGGTCGGGCCGACAGGCCGAGGCGCTGACGGCGTACCGGGCGACCCGGCGCATCCTGGTGTCGGAACTGGGCATCGAACCCTGCGCCCCGCTCCGCCAGTTACACGACCGCATCCTCGCGGCCGACGCCTCCCTGGACCCCGCCCCGCACCCGGCCCCGTCACCACGGCGACCTCCCGAGGCCGAGGACGCCCACGCGGCGGCCACCCCGGAACCGGAACCCCCTCCGGAACCGACACCCCCCGCCGTGGCCCGACCGGCGCAACTCCCCGCCGACCTGCCCGCCTTCACCGGCCGACGCCGGGAACTGGACGAGATCCGGGCCCTGTTGCCGCCGGACGGCACCTCGCCGCAGACGGTGGTGATCGGCGCGATCGGCGGTATGGGCGGCATCGGCAAGACGACCCTGGCCGTGCACTGGGCCCACGAGGTCGCCCACCGCTTCCCCGACGGGCAGCTCTACGTCAACCTGCGCGGCTTCGACCCGACCGGCTCGGTCATGCCGCCCGGCGAGGCCATCCACATCTTCCTCGCCGCCCTCGGCCTGCCCCCGCAGCGCATCCCCGCCCAGCTCGACGCGCAGGCGGCGCTGTACCGCAGCACGCTCGCCCGACGCCGGGTGCTGATCCTGCTCGACAACGCCCGCGACACCGACCAGGTCCGGCCGCTGCTGCCGGGCGCCCCCGGCTGTCTGGTCATCGTCACCAGCCGCAGCCAGCTCACCGGCCTGATCGTCAACGACGGCGCGCACCCGCTGACGCTCAGCCCGCTGACCACCACCGAGGCCCACGGCTTCCTCAGCCGCCGCCTCGGCGCCGCGCGGCTGGCGGCGGAGCCCAAGGAGACCAACGAGATCATCGAGTACGGCGCCCGGCTGCCGCTGGCGCTGGCCCTGGTCGCCGCCCGGGCCGCCACCCACCCCGGGTTCCCGCTCAGCGCCGTCGTCGACGAACTGCGCGACAGCCACGGCAGCCTCGACGCCTTCACCAGCAGCGACCTCAGTACGGACGTACGCGCCGTGTTCTCCTGGTCGTACGAGGCGCTGTCCGCTCCGGCGGCGCGGCTGTTCCGGCTGCTGGGGCTGCACTGCGGGGCGGACATCTCCACCCCGTCCGCGGCGGCCCTCGTCGGGCTCCCGCCCCGGGACGTGCGCGGACCGCTCGCCGAACTCACCCGCGCCCACCTGCTCACCGAACACCGGCCCGGCCGCTACGCCCTGCACGACCTGCTGCGCGCCTACGCCACCGAACGCGTCCACGCCGAGGAGTCGGAGCGGGAGCGCGGCGAGGCCGTCGAGCGGCTGCTGTCCTGGTACCTGCACACGGCCGACGCCGCGTACGCGTTCCTCGCCCCGCGCCGCCGCCGGGTGCCCCTCGAAGCGCCGCCCCCGGGCTGCCGTCCGCTGACGTTCACCGCCCATGACCAGGCCGTGGACTGGTGCGAGACCGAACGGCCCGGCCTCGTCGCCGCCGTGCACCAGGCCGCCGCGGCCGGACTGCCCGGCATCGCGTGGCGGCTGCCCGCCGCCCTGTGGGGCTTCTTCTACCTGCGCAGCCACCTCCAGGACTGGCACGACACCACCCGCGCCGGGCTCGCGGCGGCCCGCGCCAGCGACGACGAGGAGGGCGTGTCGTGGGCGCTCAAGGACCTGAGCAACGCCCTGCGCTCGCTGGGCCGGCACGAGGAGGCGATCAGCGCCCTCCGGGACGCGCTGGTGCTGTACCGGAAGACGGGCGACGTGAAGGGCAGGGCGTCGGCCATGGCCAACATGGGCGACATCTACCTCCAGGCCGGGCAGTTCCGGAAGTCCGTCGAGTACTCGCGCCGGGGCCTGGCCCTCTACCGCCTCCTCGGCGGTGACCCCTGGAGCGAGGGCATCGGCCTGGCCAACCTGGGCGACGCCTACCAGCGGCTCGGCCGGTTCGACGACGCCGTGACCTGTCTGGAGGAGGCGATGACCGTCCTGCGGGCCAGCGGCAACCGCTGGGTCGAGGGCGTCGCGCTCGACTTCCTCGGCACGGTACGGCACCGGCTGGGCCGCCACGACGACGCGGTCGCCGCGTACCGGCAGGCGCTGGAGGCCCACCGGGACGTCAGCAACCAGTGGGGCGAAGGGCACACGCTCGGTCATCTGGGAGAGGTCCTCCTCTCCGTCGGCCGCCCGGAGGAGGCCCGTATGACGTGGCGGCGGGCACTGAAGATCTTCGGCGAGCTGGACCACCCGGACGCCGAGCAGATCCTCGTCAACCTGCGCCGCCTGGACGGACACCCGTCCACCCCCGGCCCCCCTCAACCCGCGGTCCGGTAGGCCTGGCCGCTGGCGTTCGCCGTCGTCCCGTCGTACAGGCCCGTCGGGCTGGTGCGGGTGGAGAGGGTGAACCACGCGTACCGCTCCACGAAGTCCAGCCGCTCCAGCATCCGCGTCGACGACCCGACGAAGGCGGCCTGTTCCTCCGCGCCGGGGTAGCGGGGCGTGCCCTGGGAGAAGTCGATGAGGCCGTACTCGGTCAGCCAGACCGGCTTGCCGTAGCGGTCGTGGACGGCCTGGAGGTAACGGCGCAGGTGCTCCGGGGCGTCGGGGCCGAAGTCGGCGCCGTACCAGTGCACGGGAACGAAGTCGACGCGCAGGCCGCGCTCGTCGGCGCCCTTCATGAAGCGGTCCAGCCAGCCGCCCTCCAGGTCGGCGCCGCTGGCGACCGCCGGTGCGCCCAGCCGCAGGCCGGTCGCCTCCAGCCGGGGCCACAGGTCGAGCGCCTGCTCGGGGCTCATGTCGGCCTGACCGGGATGGTCGGGCTCGTTGAAGCCGAGCAGGTTCGTGCCCTCGCGTGCCGCCGCGCCCAGTTCGGCGTCGGTGACCGAGCCGGGGCCCCAGATCATCGGCACGTACTCGACGCCGTCCGGCTTGGCGACCTCGCCGGTGGAGGACGCCCAGTTGTAGTACCAGGACGCGCCGGAGTCGACCAGCGCCTGGGCGGCGCCCTCGACGGGGTTGAGGCTGACGCCCCGCGCGTCGGCGGGCGCGGCGGTCTCGGGCGTCGGGTCGGGGGTGACCGGGTCGGTGGCGGGCGTGGGGCCGGACGCGCCCTGGAAGGTGACGGTCATGCCGGTGCAGTGGCTGCACTGGCGGACGACCTGGTTGCCGGGTTCGGCGTCGTGCCTGGACCAGGAGTACGCCTTCGGGCACTGCCGGGTGAGGGCCTCGCTGTAGGCCGTCTTGGCGTCCCGGTTCGGGTTGACGCAGACCAGCGGCCTGCCCGTCGCCGCGTCCCTGGTCAGGTTCTCCGGCGGGCAGACGGCCAGCAGGTCGCCGGGGCAGCCCACGTCGGAGCACTCGCCGCCGTCCGCGGGCGGTGCCGCGCCGTCGGGGACGATCGTCACCGTCGACGAGACCGCGTTGACGTAGCTGACGTTGTACCAGGGGGCCAGGGCGTCGGCCGGATCGAAGTTGAACTCGGCGAGGCTGACGGGCTGTTCGCCGGTCGCGCAGTGGTCGGCGTACGGCCCGCAGTCACCGACCGCGCAGTGGAACGTACTGCCGTCCTCCCCCGCGCAGCCCTGCCGCGCGAAGAACTTGCCGCGCCAGTGCCCGGCGCCCGACTGCTCGGGCACGGTGATCGTGGCGGACTGCCCCGGGTCCAGCTTCGGCAGCCCGGCGAGCGGGGCGGAGCCGTCCGCGTTGACCGTGGCGCCGATCCAGACCGGTTCGGACATCTCGTTGCGGAAGGTGACGGTGTGCTCGCCGGTGCCCGCCACCCCGGCGACACGGTCGCTGCGGTCGGCGCCGTCCCCGCCGGGGGCGAAGACGGCCGAGGCGACGACCGTCGCACCGGCGACGACGGCGAGTAGCAGCGCCAGCAGGAGCCTGCGCCCGGGCAGGGGGATCGGCAGCGGCATGGAAGGTCCCTCTCAGTCGTGGTCGGCGGGATCAGGGCCACCCGCGGGGCCACGACGGATCAGGACGCCGGACGGTTCACCCGGAGGTTGAACTGTTCGGGCGCGTTCCCCGTTGCGACGGACATGACGGAACA
>NZ_JBEYHH010000085.1:0-5407 GCF_040635175.1 Streptomyces sp. NPDC006997 | reverse complement strand
CACAATGATCACGAACCCCCGTGCCTGCTCTGCTACCCGCCCCTACCGGCTGATCGCCAACCCTCCACGCAATCACGGAACTTGATGGAGCCCTGGAGCGGCGCCCCTCGGCGGTGATCAACGGCTGAGTTGGGCTCCGAGCCACGCGGCCGTCCTGGATAACCTCATCCAGGACGCCGCAGACAAAGTCGCCCAGCTCGTGCCGCCATTGCGGCTGTATCTGGCTGCCCGGATCAGTAGGGGACCACCCCCGATTGTCAGTGCCGTGGTGTATGCCTTGGTTGAGCTGACGGATACCCGCTGGCCCATGCTGGCGCAATCTATCGAGGAGGAACACTTTGTCGACCGACGCCGAGCGAGCGCCCCTTGAGGAGATCGACCTCACGCCCTCGCCGCAGTTGCTGGAGGCGTTGGGGGACATCCCCTACAAGCCCTGGCAGTGCATGGCTGAGCTGATCGACAACTCTTTCGATGACTTCCTGACCGACCCGGACCTCACACGCGGAGAGCCCCGGGAGGTCTGGATCACTCTTCCGAGGCCGACCGACGAAGACCTCTTCGTTAGCGTGATCGACAACGGTCGCGGTATGAGCCGCGAGATGCTCCAGAACGCGCTCCGAGCCGGCTACAGCGGCAAGCGCCGCTACGGCAGCCTGGGGCTGTTCGGCATGGGCTTCAACATCGCCACCGCGCGGCTTGGGAACCTGACCGAGGTACGGACGACCCGCGCGGGAGACCCCAACTGGCTGGTTGTGGAGATCGACCTGCGGCGGCTCGCCCGCAACGACAGCTACAAGTCGCCTCTTCGCCGTGAGCCGAAGGACGATCCCGCGCTGCACGGCACGGAGGTCGTCGTCCGCCGCCTCCGGGACGAGATCGCCGAAGACCTCAAGCGCCCCCGCCGGCACGCGGCGATCCGCGCCGACCTCGGACGCGTGTACTCCTACCTGCTCCGTAGTGAGAACCCCGTGCCCGGAGTCCCCGACGGCCCCATGGCCGGGCGCGGCTTCAAGCTCAAGGTCAACGGCAAGAACGTGTCACCCCGACTCCCCTGCGTATGGTCGGCATCACGAACAGTCACCAGGCAGGGCCGCGAGATCCCGGCGATCAAACCCGTCGACGTCCGTCTGGCGCCCGCCCTCGCCTGCATGGACTGTGGTCACTGGCAGAACCCGGACCTCGAGTTCGACCGTTGCGTTCAGTGCGAGAGCGAAGACCTGCAGCTGCGCGAGCGACGTATCCACGGCTGGATCGGCGTCCAGCGGTACCTTCACGAGAGCGACTTCGGCATCGACTTCCTTCGCAACGGCAGGAAGATCCGGGTCGGGGACCGCTCTTTGTTCTCCTGGGAGAACCCGGACGACGGCACCCTCGTCCCGGAGTACCCGGTGGAGGTTCCGGCCAACCAGGGACGCATCGTAGGCGAGATCCACCTCGACCATGTTCCGGTGGGCTATCAGAAGCTGGACTTCAACCGTGAGAGCCGCGAGTGGCGGTACGCGGTGACAGCCCTGCGCGGTGAGGGCCCGATGCGCCCGAAGAAAGCCGCCGCGCTTGGCTACCCGCCAAACACCTCCCACCTCGGCGAGATCTTCAAGGGGTATCAGGAGAACCGCCCGGGCACGGATTGCCTCATCCCTGGCGACGGCAGCAAGGCGACGCACGAGGCGGCCCGCGACTGGGGCGCGAAGTTCCATGCTGGCCAGGCCGAGTACCTCTCGGACGAGATCTGGTTCACGGCCGTACTCGCCCACGACGAGGCTCGCGATAACGGTGGCCGAGCCCCGAGCCCGACCGTCGGCGCCAGCGGGCCTCGCGGCTCGTTGTCCGGGCGCACGGGCTTGACTCCTCTGGGCGCTGGGGGCCAGACGGATGCCGACAGTGAGGCGCGGCCCGTCCCTCCCGTGGCTGAGCCCGAGCCACAGCCGGTGGAGACGGAAGAGCAGCGGTTCGCCCGGTACCGTGCTGACTCGACCCGGCTATTCGACCTCGCGGGCGAGGTGAGCCTTCCTCGCCTGGGGCGGCGGATCGTAACGGTCTTCGATACCCACGTGCCCCTCTTTGACGATCAGGAACGTCAGGTTCCCTCCCTGGCCCGGATGGGGCGCGGAACCAGCCTGGAGGTCTACGTCTATAGCGAGCACCCAGTGTTCCGGGAGTACGGGCGCGACCCGCGCGACTACGCGCTGATGGAGATCGCGCAGACGCTACACGCCTTCGAACCCGATGGGCAGAAGGTGACGGCGGTCCTCGCTGACGTCACCCGGCAGTTCCCGGACCAGCGGGTCACCGAGTCCGCACTGCGGGAGAGGGCCGAGGCAATGACCGGCCGGGTCCGGGCCCTGATGGAGCCGATCGTCCCGCTGAAGGCTGCCGAGTTGTGGGCTGCCCTCCCTGAGGACGCTCGCCTCCGCGCCGAGCGTGAAGCGGGTCGGGCTGACGCCTCCCTCGACTGGCCGACGGTGGTCAAGGAGGGCGCGTTCGTGGCGTACCTCGACACGGCCGGCATCGCGGCGCTCGTTCGAGTATTCCCGGGCGATTTCCTCGACGGCGCGGTGTTCAAGACCTCCTGGGCCGGCTGGTCGGACAGCGAGATCAAGGACCGCCAGGTGGCGCAGGCCGTGCGACCACTTGAGGTCGTGAGTGAGTTCCTGGCCGAGCCCGGGACGAAGACCCGGCTGGAGCTGGCTCTGGCCAGGATCACCTTCGACATGCTCGACCACAACATCGTCCGCTCGGAGTGAATCTGTGACGACCTCCTTCATGGCCCCGGACTTCCTGCGCGCCCTTGGGCCGTCGGGATTCACTCGCCAGGTGGAGCGCCTCGCGCTCCACCTGGGTTTCACCGACGTGGTCAACATCGACGGGTCCTACGACCAAGGAGGGGACGTCCTGGCGCTCCGGGAGGGGAAGCGCTGGGTCTTCCAAGCGAAGTGGAAGGCGGGGGCGGCCGTGCCGCCCGGCGCGATCGACGAAGTGCTCCATGCCAAGGCCCACTACGGAGCGGACCACGCCGTAGTCGTGACGAACAGCCGCTTCGGACCTACCACCCGCAAGCGCCGCGAAAGTCTCGCGGCAGCCGGGATGCGCGTGGAGCTGTGGTCTGGTCACGAACTCATGGACTTGTACGCGGACGACGGGTTCGCTGCCCGGCGCCTTCCGCCCCATACCTTGCGGGCTTACCAGGAGCAGGCACTCCAGGCCGTCCTCGACGACCTCGACAGCTCAGACCGCGCACTGCTCGTGCTGGCCACCGGCCTGGGGAAGACGGTGGTCGGCGGCGAGGTGATCGCTCACCATCTCAGCCGGAATCCCCGCGACAAGGTCCTGGTCGTCGCCCCGGCCAAGGACCTGGTGGACCAGCTGGAACGCGCGCTCTGGCAGCACCTGCCCAAGGACGTCCGCACGCAACTCCTGACCGGAGATCACCGCCCCGACGACCTGCGAGGGGTGACGTGCGCCACTGTGGCGAGCGCCCTCGGTTACGCGCGGGCCGGCTACAGGCCCGCTCTGGTGATGGTCGATGAGGCCCACCACGTGGCCGAGGACGGGCAGCTCGCCGAGCTGCTCGACGTCCTCTCTGCCAGCCGCCAATTCGGAGTGACGGCGACGCCGTGGCGGGGCGACCGCTTCGACATTCGCCATCGGTTCGGCGAGCCGAGCTTCACTCTCGGCATCGAGGACGGCATGCGACTCGGCTACCTGTCCGAAGTGCGGTACAGGCTCTACGCCGACAGCATCGACTGGGAGTTCGTCCGCTCAGCCAGCGAGCACAGCTACTCGATCAAGGACCTGAATGCTCGCCTCTTCCTGCCCGAACGGGACGAAGCCGTCCGCGAACAACTCATGACCGTCTGGGAGCGAACACCCCAGCCGCGTGCGATCGTGTTCTGCCGCACCGTCGAGCACGCCGAGCAGATGGCCGCCCTGCTCGGAGAAGTCCCCCAGTGGCGCGGAGCGCTCGCGGTCCACGCCCGACTGGACCGGCGCGAGCGGCAGGCGCGGCTGATGCGCTTCCGCAGCGGGCAGACGCCGATCCTCACGGCGGTCGACATCCTTAACGAGGGAGTCGACGTTCCGGACGTCAACATCCTCTGCTTCGCGCGAGTCACGCACAGCCGTAGGATCTTCGTGCAACAGCTCGGGAGAGGCTTGAGGTTGCGCACCGGGAAGACGCACGTGGAGGTTCTGGACTTCGTCAGCGACATCCGTCGCGTCGCGGCCATCATGAACATTCGCCAACAGGTCGCGGAGGACGAGCTGGAAATCCTGCGGCTGACGCAGCGCGGCACCAGCTTCGAGTTCGCGGACCAGCGCGCCGAAAGCCTGATGCGTGAATGGATCAAGGACGCGGCCAGCCTGGAGACCGCGCTCGACGAGAGTCGTTTGCAGTTCCCCAACCCCGCCGTTTTTGGAGGTTAAACCCGGATGAGCGAGATCGACGAGGAGATCCGGGGGGAGGTCCTCTCCGAGGTCTACCGCCAGATCGAGGAACTCGACTGGGACGGGCTGTCCTCGCGTGAGCGCTCACGCTGTTACGAGCGGTGGGTCAACGACCCGTTGATCGGCGACAAGCTAGCCCGGTTCATTCCCCGGGAGAAGGTCCGGGTGTGGATAAAGGACGGGCCAGTCAAGGAACTACCGCGAGTGCGCAACGGCATCGGCCCTAACGCGAAGTACGCCTTCAGCCGTTACCCGACGGCCGATCAGATCGCCCGGCAAGTCCTGGGCCCGGACTGGCGAGCCGACCTCGACACGCTCGATATCAAGCCCACCCAGTGCGTCATCAAGGGGCCCGGCTCCGAGCGGCTCATGATGTGGGCACCGCCTCAGAACCTCCAGGACCTCGTCTGGGCCGGCATCAACGCCAAGGTGGACAATCGCCCCGAGCCTCTCCTCATCATCGGGCTGACGCAGGGGCAGCGGCTCGGCGAAGGCGAGCAGGCGAGGCAACGCCATGTCGCAGGGGTCGCCGGGCTTGAGCTGAGACACACCACACTGAGACTGACGCGCGTCTCTCCCCACTGACCTTTCAGCAGTGGCTCACCGCGCCGGCGAGCAGTCACCGCGACGGCGGCCCCCATCCTGGAATACCTCTGTGACGGTTTCGATTGGTCCCCTTGTACAGATCACACGAGGGGGACGTTGGTGACCGACCTAAAGCTGTTCCGGCTCGATGCCGACGGCCGGGACGTCGAGCTGCGCGGCTCCACCGTGACGCTGGAGGTGGAGCTGCAACGGCGGATGGAGGCAGGCATGGAGGCCATGCTCGGCATCCGCTTCCTGGCGTCGGAGTACCCGACGGGGCCTTGTGACTCTCCTCCCGAGGGTTCCTCAAGCACGCCGAAGCCTGGTCGCGCCGCAGCGTGCGCCTGACCTGGAGGTCCATCCGTCCCACGCGAGCGGT
>NZ_JBEYHH010000084.1:0-5527 GCF_040635175.1 Streptomyces sp. NPDC006997 | reverse complement strand
TCGGTGGGTGAGCTGGCGTGTGCGCACGTGGCGGGGGTGCTGTCCCTGGAGGACGCGTGCACGCTGGTGGCGGCGCGCGGTCGTCTGATGGGTGCCCTGCCCGCGGGTGGTGGCATGGTCGCGGTCCAGGCGACTGAGGCCGAGGTGGTCGAGTCGCTGGCCGGGTTCGAGGGGCGTCTGTCGGTTGCCGCGGTGAACGGCCCCACGGCCGTCGTGGTGTCCGGCCGCCTCGATGCCCTGGAGGAGTGGCTGCCGCAGTGGGAGCAGGAGGGTCGTAAGACGACGCGGCTGAAGGTCAGTCACGCCTTCCATTCCCCGCTGATGGAACCGGTGCTGGATGAGTTCCGTGCGGTGGCTGAAGGTCTCACCTTCCACACACCGAACATCGCGGTGGTGTCGAACGTGACCGGCACACTGGTGTCCACCGAGCTGACGGATCCGTCGTACTGGGTCACTCATGTCCGTGAGGCGGTCCGTTTCGCCGACGGCGTGCGCACCCTCGCAGCCGAAGGCGTGACCCGCTTCGTCGAGGTCGGTCCGGACGCCGTACTCACCGCTCTCGCCCAGCAGACGCTGGACGTCGAGGACGCGGTGTTCGCCCCCGTGCTGAAGGCACGGGTACCGGAGGTGGAGGCGTTCGCGGCGTTCCTCGGTCACGCTCATATCGCCGGACTCCCGGTCGACTGGGACGCCTTCTACACCGGCTCCGGCGCCCAGCGCGTCGAGCTGCCCACGTACGCCTTCCAACGCGAACGCTACTGGCTGCCGCCGAACGTCAACTCCGGGGACCCGGCCGCAGCGGGCCTGCAACCGGTCGAGCACCCCCTCCTCAGCGCCGCCGTGCCGGTAGGCGACCGGGACGAGTGGGTCTTCACCGGACGCCTCTCCCAGGACAGCGCCCCCTGGGTCCGGGACCACGTCGTGTTCGGTGCGGTGCTGCTCCCGGGGACGGCGCTCGTCGAACTGGCCGGTGCGGCCGGACGGGAAGCGGGCAGCCCGGTGGTCGAGGAACTGGTCCTCGAAGCGCCGCTGGTCCTCGACGAGGTGACGGCCGTCCGCGTGCAGGTGACGGTAGGAGCGAGCGACGACGAAGGGCGTCGCGAGGTGGCGGTCTACTCCCGCTCCGCAGGCGAGGGCGACGGCCCCGAACAGGTTGTCTGCCACGCCCGCGGCACCCTCGGCGACGGCACGGCCGCCGACATGGACTGGCCAGCGCAGTGGCCCCCGGCCGGGGCGCGGCGACTCGCCACCGAGGACCTGTACGCCCGGCTCGCCGACCTCGGCTACGCCTACGGACCGGCATTCCAGGGGGTGCGGGCCGCTTGGCGTGACGGCGAGGCGGTCTACACCGAGATCACGCTTCCCGACGAACTCATCGAAGCCGGGCGGGGGTTCGTGATCCACCCGGC
Source organism: Streptomyces sp. NPDC006997 (assembly GCF_040635175.1). Lineage (NCBI taxonomy): Bacteria > Bacillati > Actinomycetota > Actinomycetes > Kitasatosporales > Streptomycetaceae > Streptomyces > Streptomyces sp. NPDC006997. The sequence continues at coordinate 4,118 of NZ_JBEYHH010000084.1, read as the reverse complement.
CCTGTTCGACGCCGCACTCCACGGCGGCCTCGATGGACTGGCCAGCGCGGACGAGTCGGTCACCCAGCTCCCCTTCTCATGGTCCGGCGTCCGGCTGACCGCGTCCGGCGGTTCTCGCGTACGGGTACGCATCACGCCGGTGGCCGACGCCACCCTGCGCATCGACATCGTGGACGACCAGGGAAGAGCGGTCGGCGGGGTGGAACGGCTGGTCTTCCGGCCCGCTGAGCGTGCGAAGCTGCGCGGCGGACGCTCGGCTGCGCATGACTCGCTGTTCCAGATCGAGTGGACGGCCGTCACCGGTGCCCCGCACCCGGTCATACCCCGCGTGGTGGCCCTCGGTGACATCCCGTTCGACGCACCGCGGTTCGCTTCCCTCGACGCGTTGGAAGACGCCGTGGCCGACGGTGCCGAGGTACCCGACGTGGTCGTCCTCCAGGTCCGCGGCGCGGGGACCGCCGACACCGCTCTTGCCGCCCGTACCGCCGCCTGCGACACGCTGGCCCTCGTCCAGCGCTGGCTGGCGAGTGCCTCGCTGGACGACTCGCGCCTGGTGATCGTGACGCGCCGCGGTGTCGCCGTGGGCGACGACGCCCCGGAACCGGCGCTGGCGCCGGTGTGGGGCCTGGTGCGCAGCGCCCAGTCCGAGCACCCGGGACGGTTCACCCTCGTCGACGTCGACGACACCGTCGGCGACGCCGAATGGAGTGGCGTGCTGGCCTCCGAGGAAGGCGAGCTGGCGGTCCGTGGGGGACGCGTCCTCGTACCCCGTCTGGCGCGTACCCAGCAGACGGCGGCGCTCCCTGACGGCGCGTGGCGGTTGTCGATCGAACGGCCCGGCTCGCTGGACGGCCTGGACATCGTCCCCTCGGCGGCCGACCGCGCCCTGCTGCCGGGCGAGGTGCGGCTCGGGGTACGGGCCGCGGGTCTGAACTTCCGCGACGTGCTGATCGCGCTCGGCACCTACCCGGGCGAGGCACCGCTGGGCAGCGAGGCCGCCGGTGTCGTCCTGGAGGTCGGGGACGAGGTGCGCGGCCTGCGGCCGGGTGACCGGGTGATGGGCCTGGTGCCCGACAGCTTCGGGCCGGTCGCCGTCACGGACAGCCGCATGGTCGTCCCGATGCCCCCGCGCTGGTCCTTCACCGAGGCGGCGTCGGTGCCCCTGGTGTTCCTCACCGCCTACTACGGTCTGGTGGACCTGGCCGGGCTGCGGCGCGGTGAGCGGTTGCTCGTGCACGCCGCTGCCGGTGGCGTGGGCATGGCGGCCGTGCAGTTGGCCCGGCATCTGGGGGCGGACGTCCTCGCCACGGCGAGTGAGCCGAAGTGGGACGCGGTGCGTGCGCTCGGCGTCGCCGGGGAGCGGATCGCGTCCTCGCGTGACCTGTCGTTCCGCGACACCTTCCTCGACGTCACCGACGGGGCGGGCGTGGACGTCGTACTGAACGCCTTGGCGGGGGAGTTCATCGACGCCTCGCTGGACCTGCTGCCCCGCGGCGGCCGGTTCATCGAGATGGGCAAGGCCGACCCGCGCGACGCGCACCGGGTGGCCCAGGACCACCCCGGTGTCCACTACCGGTCCTACGACCTCTTCGAGGCGGGGCCGGATCGTATCCAGGAGATGCTGACGGAGGTCGTGGCGCTGTTCGAGCAGGGTGTGCTGGAGCACGCGCCGGTCCGTACCTGGGATGTGCGGCGGGGCCGGGAGGCGTTCCGGTTCCTGCGCGAGGGCCGCAACACCGGCAAGGTCGTGCTGACCGTCCCCGCCCCGCTCGACCAGGACGGCACCGTCCTGATCACCGGCGGCACCGGCGGCCTCGGCGCCCTCTTCGCCGAACACCTGGTACGGCGGTACGGCGTCAAGCACCTGCTCCTGGTCAGCCGACGCGGCCCCGCCGCCGACGGCGCACCGGAACTCCTCGACCGCCTGACCGCCCTGGGTGCGAAGACCAGGGTGGAAGCCTGCGACGTCGCCGACCGCGACCAGCTCGGACAACTGATCCGTACGCTGGAAAAGCCGTTGACCGCGGTCATCCACACGGCAGGCGTACTGGACGACGGGGTGATCGAGTCCCTGACCCCCGAGCAGATCGAACGGGTGATGCGGCCCAAGCTCGACGCCGCCCTGCACCTGCACGAACTGACCGCGCGGGCGGAACTGTCGGCCTTCGTCCTGTTCTCCTCGGTCGCCGCCCTCATCGGCAGCCCCGGCCAGGCGAACTACGCCGCCGCCAACGCCGCCCTCGACGCCCTCGCCGCGCAGCGCAGGGCCAGGGGACTGCCGGGAACCTCACTGGCCTGGGGTCTGTGGGCCGAGGCCCGCAGCATGGGCGGCACCCTCGACGAGGGCAGCGTGGCGCGCTGGGCCCGGATGGGCATCGAACCCCTCCCCAACGACCTGGGCGTGGCATTGTACGACACCGCGCAGTCGCTGGACACGGCACTCCAGGTGCCCGTACGGCTGAACAGCGGCGCCCTGCGCGACCCGTCGCGCAGCGGAGCACTGCCGCTGCTGCTGCGCGGCCTCGTCCGCGAACCCGCCCGGCAGCGCACCGAGCCGACCGGCGGCGGCTCATTGGTGGAGCAACTCGACCGGGTTCCCGAGGCCGATCGCTCCCAGGTCGTCCGCGAACTGGTGCAGACGCACGTCGCAGCCGTACTCGGCCATGCCTCGGCGTCCATGATCGACACCGACAGTCCCTTCAAGGACCTCGGGCTGGACTCACTGGCGGCGGTGGAACTGCGGAACCGGCTCACGAAAGCGACCGGTCTGCGACTGCCCACCACGTTGGTCTTCGACCATCCCACCCCGGCCGCCGTCGCCGGACTCCTCCACGACCGGGTCGGCGCCCGGCACGACGACCGAGCTTCCCCGATGGACGAGGCACTGAAACAGATGGAAGCGCTGCTCGCCTCCGGGAACGAGGGCGAACTGGCCGCGTTCGAGCTGCGTCTGCGCTCCCTGGGCAACCGTCTCCGGTCGGTCCTGGGCGCCATGGGCGGCACGGGTGGCGGTCGTGACGACACGCTGGTCGAAGACGTCGACGACCTGGAAGAGGTCTCCGACGACGAGATATTCGAGTTGATCGACAAAGAGATCGGAATGGCATGAACCAGGCCGCGGGGGACCGTACAGGGAGCGGCTCGAACACGGACGAGCAGAAGCTCCGCCTGTATCTACGGAAGGTGACTGGCGAACTGCGCACTGCCAACCGGCGGATACGCGACCTGGAACAGCGCGACGTCGAACCGCTGGCGATCGTGGGTATGGCGTGTCGTTATCCGGGTGGGGTGACGTCGCCGGAGGAGTTGTGGCGGTTGGTGGCGGAGGGCAGGGACGCGATCTCGCCCCTGCCGACCGACCGGGGCTGGGACCTGGAGCGCCTGTACGACCCCGACCCGGACCACGCCGGGACGGTGACCACGCGCGGTGGCGGCTTCCTGGAGAACGTCGGTGACTTCGACGCGGGCTTTTTCGGGATCAGTCCGCGTGAGGCGACCGCGATGGACCCGCAGCAACGGCTTCTGCTGGAGGCGTCCTGGGAGGCGCTGGAGGACGCCGGGATCGACCCGACCTCGCTCCGGGGCAGCGACACCGGCGTCTTCGCCGGAGTCGTCCCCATGGACTACCGCCCGACCATGCCGCCCGAGCTGGAGGGGTTCCGGTTGACGGGGACGACGTCGAGTGTCGTCTCGGGCCGTATCGCGTACAGCCTTGGTTTCGAGGGTCCGGCTGTGACGGTGGATACGGCGTGTTCGTCGTCGTTGGTGGCCTTGCATCTGGCGTCTCAGGCGTTGCGTTCGGGGGAGTGCTCGATGGCGCTCGCCGGTGGTGTGACGGTGATGGCGGGGCCGTTCCTGTTGCAGGAGTTCAGTCGTCAGCGTGGTCTGGCTGAGGACGGTCGGTGTAAGTCGTATGCGGCGGGCGCCGACGGCACCGGCTTCTCCGATGGCGTCGGCCTGGTCGTGCTGGAGCGGTTGTCGGACGCGCGGCGCAAGGGGCATCGCGTTCTCGGTGTCGTGCGGGGGAGTGCGGTCAATCAGGATGGTGCGAGTAATGGGTTGACGGCTCCGAATGGTCCGTCGCAGGAGCGGGTGATTCGTCAGGCGTTGGCGAACGC
>NZ_JBEYHH010000083.1:0-5644 GCF_040635175.1 Streptomyces sp. NPDC006997 | reverse complement strand
CTCCCACGGATCACGGCCAGCACACGGTGACCCTTGCGCCGCGCGTCCGACAACCGCTCGACCACGAGCAGACCGAGCCCGTCCGAGAAGCCGGTACCGTCCGCCCCGGCCGCATACGACTTGCACCGACCGTCCTCAGCCAGACCACGCTGACGGCTGAACTCGACCAGGAGGTACGGCCCGGCCATCACCGTCACGCCGCCGACGAGGGCCATCGAGCACTCGCCGGAACGCAGTGCCTGGGACGCCATGTGGAGGGCGACCAGCGACGACGAACAGGCCGTGTCGACCGATACGGCGGGGCCTTCCAGCCCCAGGCTGTAGGCGATCCGGCCCGAGACCACGCTCGCGGTGGTACCGGTGAGCCTGAAGCCCTCCAGGTCGGGGGTCATCGAGCCGCCGTAGTCGGAGGAGACGACACCGCAGAAGACACCCGTATCGCTGCCGCGCACCGAGGCGGCGTCGATTCCGGCGTTCTCCAGTGCCTCCCAGGACGCCTCCAGCAGCAGCCGCTGCTGCGGGTCCATGGCCAGGGCCTCACGCGGGCTGATGCCGAAGAACCCGGCGTCGAAGTCGCCGACGTTCTCCAGGAAGCCGCCGCCGCGTGTGGTGAGCGTGCCGGTCTGCTCGGGGTCGGGGTCGTAGAGGCGCTCCAGGTCCCAGCCGCGGTCGGTGGGCAGGGGTGCGATCGCGTCCCGCCCCTCCGCCACCAGCCGCCACAGGTCCTCCGGTGAGGTCACCCCACCCGGATAACGACACGCCATGCCCACGATCGCCAACGGCTCGTCCGCCGTGGGCCGACGGCGCTTCGAAGGCACCGGGGTCGCGGCCGGAGCCGTGCCGCCCATCTCGTCGAGGAGGAGGTGTGCGATGGCGGTGGGGGTGGGGTGGTCGAAGACCAGGGTCGTCGGCAGCCGCAGCCCCGTCGCCTGGGTCAGCCGGTTCCGCAGTTCCACCGCGCCCAGGGAGTCGATACCCAACTCCCGGAACGCACGCTGCGGATCCACCGCCGACGCCGACGCGTGCCCCAGCACCGCCGCGACCTGCGCCACCACGACCTCGACCACCACCCGCTCGCGGTCATCCTGTGACACACCCGCCAGACGCCGCGCCAGTGAACCACCCCCACCACCGTCCACCTGTCGGGCCTGCGCGCGCACCAGCCCACGGAACAGCGGTGCGAGCAGTCCGGCCCGAGCCTGCGACCGCAGCACACTCAGGTCCAGCAGGACGGGAACCTGCACCGCCGCGTCCACCCACCGTGCCCGGTCGAACAGTTCCAGACCGACCTCGGTCGGCAGTGCCGCGGTACCCATACGCTCCAGCCGGGCGATCTCCGCCTCACCCAGTCCGCCAGCCATACCGCCAGCCGTGGCCCACAGACCCCACGCCAACGACGTGCCCGGCAGCCCCGCCGCGCGTCGCGCCGCCGCCAACGCGTCCAACACCGCGTTCGCCGCCGCGTAGTTGCCCTGCCCCGGACTGCCGATCAACGCCGCGACCGAGGAGAACAGCACGAACGCCGACAGGTCCATGTCCGCGGTCAGCTCATGCAGGTGCATCGCCGCGTCGACCTTCGGCCGCAGCACCCGCTCCACCTGCTCCGCCGTCAACGACTCGATCACACCGTCATCCAGCACACCCGCCGCGTGCACCACCGCACTGAGCGGACGCTCCAACGAACCGATCAACCCGGCCAACTGCTCCCGGTCACCGACGTCGCACGCCTCCACCCGCACCCGGGCGCCTGACGCCTCAAGCTCGCCGACCAGTTCCCTTACGCCGTCGGCCGCCATGCCACGACGACTCACCAGCACCAGATGCCGCGCACCGTACTCACGCACGAAATGCTCAGCGAACGACGCACCCAGACCACCCGTACCACCCGTGATCAGAACCGAGCCCTCGGGATCGAGCGGCGCGGGAACAGTCAGCACGACCTTGCCCACATTCCGGCCCTCACGCAGGAACCGGAACGCCTCCGCACCCCGACGCACATCCCACGTCCGCACCGGAGAATGCCGCAACACACCCCGCTCGAACAGGGACACCAACTCGCACAACATCTCCTGCAGGCGCTCCGGGCCAGCGTCGAACAGGTCGTACGCCTGGTAGTGGACCCCGCTGCGCGTCTGCTTGATCTCATCGGCGTCGCGGATGTCGGCCTTGCCCATCTCCAGGAACCGGCCGCCCCGGGGCAACAGGTCCAGCGAGGCGTCGACGAACTCCCCGGCCAGGGCGTTCAGTACGACATCCACACCCGCCCCATCGGTGGCCTCCAGGAACTTCTCCCGGAACGACAGGTCCCGGGACGAAGCGATCCGCTCCCCGGCAATGCCGCGTTCGGTCAGCGCGTCCCACTTCGAGGGGCTCGCGGTCGTGAAGACCTCCGCCCCCAGGTGCCGGGCCAGTTGGACCGCCGCCATGCCGACGCCACCAGCCGCCGCGTGCACCAGCAGCCGTTCGCCGCTCCGCAGTCCGGCGAGGTCGACCAGCCCGTAGTACGCGGTCAGGAAGACCACCGGGACCGAGGCGGCCTGCGAGAACGACCACCCCGACGGCATGGGTACGATCATCCGCCGGTCCGCGACGGTCAACGGGCCGAAGGCGTCGGCCATGAGGCCCATGACGCGCTGGCCGGGGACCAGGTCGGTCACGTCAGGACCGACTTCGAGGACCACCCCCGCCGCTTCCGTGCCGAGCGGGACCTCGCCCGGGTAGAGACCCAGAGCGATCAGTACGTCCCGGAAGTTAAGGCCCGCGGCCCGGACTCCGATACGGACTTCCCCTGCCTGGAGCGGACGGTTCCCGGTGGAACGGACGAGGGCGAGGCTGTCGAGCGAGCCCTTGCGTTCCGTGCCCAACTGCCAGACCTCCGGCGCCGCAGCGGGTGCCGCACGGCCCAGGCGGGGGGCGAGCAGGTCGCCGTCGCGCAGCGCAAGTTGCGGTTCGTCCTGGGAGACGACGAGATCCCAGTCGGGCTGTTCGTCGTCACCGAGGTCGAGGAGCATGAACCGGTCCGGATGCTCGGACTGGGCGCTGCGCACCAGACCCCACACCGGGGCCTGCATCAGGTCCGGAGCCTGCTCACCGACGGCGACCGCGTTGCGGGTCACCACCACCAGGCGGGACCGACCCAGCACCTCGCTCGCCAGCCACCGCTGCAACAGCTCCAACGTGACCTGCGTGACCTCCCGCACGGCCGACGCGACGTCGGTACCGCCGTCCGGCTCGGCACCCACCAGGACGACGTCCGGGGCGGTGGCTCCTTCGGCCACCGCGTGCTCCAGCGCCGCGAGGTCCGCGTAACGCTCCCCCGCGGCCGGCAGTCCTCCGAGCACCGCCAGCCGGGCGGACCCGGTCGGCTCACCGGTCACCGGGGTCCAGTCAACCTGGTACAGCGAGCCCGCGCTCTGCTTCGTGCCGTGCAGCTGCTTCTGGTCGACGGGCCGGAAGGCCAGCTTGGCCACGCTCGCCACCGGTACGCCGTCCTCACCGGCGATGTCGAGGCGCAGTGCCGACGTTCCGGCCGGTCCGATCCTCACCCGGACCCGGGCCAGGCCACGCTGCCCGAACCGGACGCCGGACCACGAGAAGGGCAGGCTGGCCGACGTGCCGTCGCCGGAGTCCAGCCAGTCCAGGCCGCCGTGCAGCGACGCGTCGAACAGCGCCGGGTGGATGGCGAAGCCGGCCGCCGTGTCCACCTGGTCGTCCGGCAGAGCCACCTCGGCGTACACCGTGTCCTCGTCGCGCCAGGCGGCCCGGACGCCCTGGAAGGCCGGTCCGTAGTCGAAGCCGATGTCGCTGACCCGAGCGTAGATCGCGTCCACGGCAACCGGTTCCGCGTCGGCGGGCGGCCACTGCGCCGACCAGTCGGCGGTCATGTCGTCCGCTGCGGCCAAGGTGCCACGAGCGTGGCAGACCGCCTGCCGTCCTGCGTCGACGTCGCCCTGGCCCTCAGGACGGGAGTAGAGGGCGACTTCGCGTCGGCCGTCCTCGTCGGCCTCCCCCAGCTTGACCTGGAGGTGCACCGACGTGTCCGCTTCCAGGATGAGCGGCGCTTCGAGGACCAGTTCCTCGACCACCGGGCTGCCCGCTTCCCGTCCGGCCGCACCGGCCAGTTCGACGAGTGCGGTACCGGGGACGATGACCATGCCCAGCACCACGTGGTCGCGCACCCAGGGTGCGCTGTCCTGGGAGAGGCGGCCAGTGAACAGCCACTCGTCCCGGTCGCCTACGGGCACGGCCGCGCTGAGGAGGGGGTGCTCGACCAACTGGAGGCCCGCGGCGGCGGGGTCAGCGGAGCTGGCGTTCGGCGGCACCCAGTAGCGTTCGCGTTGGAAGGCGTACGTGGGCAGCTCGACGCGCTGGGCGCCGGAGCCGGTGTAGAAGGCGTCCCAGTCGACCGGGAGTCCGGCGATGTGGGCGTGACCGAGGAACGCCGCGAACGCCTCCACCTCCGGTACCCGTGCCTTCAGCACGGGGGCGAACACCGCGTCCTCGACGTCCAGCGTCTGCTGGGCGAGAGCGGTGAGTACGGCGTCCGGGCCGACCTCGACGAAGCGGGTCACGCCCTCTTCGGCGAGGGTGCGCACGCCGTCGGCGAAGCGGACGGCCTCACGGACATGAGTGACCCAGTACGACGGGTCCGTCAGCTCGGTGGACACCAGTGTGCCGGTCACGTTCGACACCACCGGAAGCCGCGGCTCACGGAAGGTCAGCTGCCGGGCGACAGCTTCGAAGTCCCGCAGCATCGGTTCCATCAACGGGGAGTGGAACGCGTGACTGACCTTGAGTCGCGTCGTCTTACGCCCCTCCTGCTCCCACTGCGGCAGCCACTCCTCCAGGGCATCGAGGCGGCCGGACACCACAAGGGCCGTAGGCCCGTTCACCGCGGCAACCGACAGACGCCCCTCGAACCCGACCAGCGACTCGACCACCTCGGCCTCAGTCGCCTGCACCGCGACCATGCCACCACCCGCGGGCAGAGCACCCATCAGACGACCACGCGCCGCCACCAGCGTGCACGCGTCCTCCAGCGACAGCACACCCGCCACATGCGCACACGCCAGCTCACCCACCGAATGCCCGACCAGCACGTCCGGGCGGACACCCAGCGACTCCAACAGCCGGAACAACGCCACCTCAACAGCGAACAACGCCGCCTGCGTGTACTCCGTACGATCCAGCAGGGCCGCCTCCGACGAACCCTCACCCGCAACCAGCAACCCCTTCAGCGGACGACCAAGACGCGCATCCAACTGAGCGCACACCTCGTCCAAAGCATCCGCGAACACCGGATAAGCGGCAGCCAGTTCCGCCCCCATCCCAGCGCGCTGCGCGCCCTGCCCGGTAAACAGGAAACCGGTCTTACCGAACACCGGCCGACCCGTGAGGAGACTCGCGTTCGGCTGCCCGGCCGTGAGAGCCGACAGTCCCGCCAGCAGACCCTCCCGGTCCGCGGCGGTCACCACCGCCCGCTCGTCAAACTGCGCCCGCGACACCACCGCCGAGAACGCCACATCCACAACATCCAGCTCGGCCCGAGACAGCAGATGCGACCGCAGCCCCTCCGCCTGACCCGCCAACGCGGCGACGGTCTTGCCCGACACCACCACCGGCACCACCGGCGGACGTCGCACCA
>NZ_JBEYHH010000082.1:0-5732 GCF_040635175.1 Streptomyces sp. NPDC006997 | reverse complement strand
TCTTCGGCTACCTCACCCCGGCCGAGACCAGACAGCGGCATCAACACGCCCTCGCGGCATAACGATCACGTGTCCGAGATCACGGGGAAACTTCAGCATCCTCCTGGGCAATCTGCAGAGCACCCGGCACGAGGTGCGCATGGGCTATGAGGATGTGGCCGTCGCCATCATGGCGCCCCGCTCGGGCAAGACCACCTCGCTCGCCATCCCCTCCATGCTCGCCGCGCCCGGCCCCGTCCTGCTGACCTCGAACAAGGCCGCGGGCGACGCCTTCACCGCCACGTACGAGGCCCGCTCCCGCGTCGGGCAGGTGTGGACCATGGACCCCCAGCAGATCGCGCACGCCGCACGCGAGATGTGGTGGAACCCCCTCGCCAGCGCGAAAACCCTGGACGGGGCGAACCGGCTCGTCGGACACTTCCTCGCCGCCTCGGTGGACGCCTCCCAGCAGGGCGACTTCTGGTCCAAGGCCGGCAGCAACGTCCTGTCCCAACTGCTGCTGGCCGCAGCGCTCGACGAGCGGCCCATCACCGACATCATGCAGTGGCTCGCCTTCCCCGCCGACCGCAGCCCGCTCGACATCCTCCGCGACCACGACTTCGCCGCCGTCGCAGCACAGCTCAAGGGCACCGTCGAGGGCCCCCCGGAAACGAGGGACGGCATCTACGAGACCGCCCGCCAGTACGCCGCCGCACTGCTGAACAACGAGATCGCCGCCTGGGTCACCCCGCAGAAGGACGTTCCCGAGTTCCGCCCGTCGGAGTTCGTCACCTCCACCGACACGCTGTTCCTGCTGAGCAAGGACGGCGGAGGCGGGGCCTCGGCGCTGATCGCCGCGTGCGCGGACTCCGTCATGCGCGCGGCCACCGCCCAGGCCGAACGCGCCGGCGGACGCCTGGACCCGCCCATGCTGGCGATCCTCGACGAGGCCGCCAACGTATGCAAGATCAGCGACCTGCCCGACCTGTATTCCCACCTCGGCAGCCGCGGAATTATCCCGATCACCATCCTGCAGTCCTACCGCCAGGGCCAGAAGGTCTGGGGAGACGCGGGCATGGACGCCATGTGGTCCGCCTCGACCGTCAAGGTCATCGGCTCCGGCATCGACGACCCCGACTTCGCCGACAAGCTCTCCCGCTTGATCGGCGACCACGACGTCGAGACCACATCGACCTCGCACTCGGAGTCCGGCAAGAGCACGTCGGTGTCGATGCGGCAGGAACGGATCCTGCCCGCCGACGCGATCCGCGCCCTGCCCAAGGGCACCGCCCTGTGCTTCGCCACTGGCATGCGCGCCGCCATGCTCGACCTGCGGCCCTGGTACCGAGAGCCAGGAGCCGGGGAACTGTCCGCGGCGTCCGCCCGCGCGTCGAAGGCAATCACGGCTCGCGCCGTCGCGAAGCACGCGCCGACACAGTCCGACTTCGGGACGGCCGCGTGAGCGACATACCGCTGCACCTGGTGCCGGTCCGCTCCCGTGAGGCGAAGGACTTCGTGCGCACCTGGCACCGTCACCACCCGCCGCCCGCAGGACAGATCTTCGCGGTCGGCGCCGCCGACGAGAGGGGCACGCTGCGCGCCGTGGCCATCGTCGGCAGGCCGGTGGCCCGTCACCTGGACGACGGCGCCACCCTCGAAGTCACCCGGACCGCCAGCGACGGCGCCCGCAACGCCAACTCGCTGCTCTACGGTGCCGCGTGGCGGGCGGCGAAGGCCCTCGGCTACCGACGGCTGATCACCTACACGCAGGACGGCGAGAGCGGCGCATCCCTGCGCGGCGCCGGGTGGCGCGTCATCGCCAGCCGGCCGCCCCGCGCCGGATGGCACACCCCGGCCCGCCCACGAGCCGGTCACGGCAACGACCACGTCACCCGCCTGCTGTGGGAAGCCCTGTGACCGAGCTCGTTTCTGCACAGCAACGGACCGACCATCTCACCTTGCCCCGTACCGCCCCGCGTCCTCCCGGAGTTGTCCTGCACACCGTCGACCTGACCGAACACACCCGCCTTCTCGGCGAGGTGGCCCCCGCCCTGAAGGAGCTGTCCGTGGAGGCGGCACGCATCCGGGAGAGCGAGATCGCCAAGCCCGTCCGAGAGATCGCACCCCTGAGCCTGCGGGTGCACGAGCTGGCGATGAAGTGCACGCGACAGGTGCACGACCTGTCGGTCAGCCAGTACCCCGCAATGAAGGACGGGGCCGACAACCTGGCGCTCCTCGCCGGCGCCTGCTCCAAGATCTCCCTGGCCGCCACCCTGTGCAACCTCGCCATTCATCACCGCACCGAGATTTTGCTGTACGAGGACGCCGATCCCACCCCGGCGACCAGCCGTGATCAGCTTCGCCGTGCCGGTGTCGAGATGCAGCAAGCGGCCACCACCTATCGCGCCGTGGCGCGACGGCTCTCCCGACGCCTCGCCTCATTCTCGGCGCGCGCTGAAGACCGGCAACTCATCGCCGAGACCCGCAGGCCCAGCCCGCAGAAGGCGCCCTCCACACCGCCCGTGCTCGCTGCCCGGCGCCGCGGATGACGACGCCGCCCGAGGGCTTCCTGTTCGACGTGGCCGCCCCGCCGACGCCGGTTGAGCGCCTGCTGCTGCTCTCAGACCAGTACGTGCAGCACAACGACATGCTCGATCGTCTCCTGCGGGCCCATCCGCCATCCGAGCCCAACGCCCACGCCGCCTCCGCCCAGCGACTCGCTTCTGCGACCCGCACCGCCCTCAAAGCGGTCACCGACGGACGCCTCTTCCGCAGTCCCGACCTGTCGGACGCAGTGGTCCGCCTTGAGCAGCTCGCCTTCCTGAGCAGTGCCTCCGCGGACCAGCAGCTCCCGATGGCGGCCGGCCGAGCACCTCCTGCTCCTCGCCGGCTACTTCACCCGGCACAACGACGCCCTGACTCGGCTGCACGTACCCGTCCGTTGCCGCGAGCGCACTGCCATTCCTCCCGGCCTGCACTTCCGAATCCCTTGGACCACCGTGTCACTTCTGGACATCCCCGACGTATTCATCGGGTCCACCGACGACGGCCACACCTTCGTCATCCTCAACCGCCCCGTCCGCGACGCCGACCGGCTGCTCACCGACGTCGGCTTCCTCCCTCGTGAACACCACGGCCGCAGGCTCTACCTGCTGCCTCCAGGCATCGCGCAGGACGTACACGAGCGCGCCGGCGTGGCGATGTTCGGGCTCTTGGCCCACACTCACGACCTCGTCGACCTTTCCTGGACCACCCGCTGGAGTCCCGACCAGCCGGCAGGCGGCCCAGAGCTGCACTTCCAGGTCCGGGCCGGCACGGTTGCCGTGACTCCCTCGACCACCGTCGCCCGGTTGCTGCTGGAGCAACACGGCTTCGTCCCCACAGCAGACGGCGCGTCCTACCGCACTCGGGACGGGCTGGGCGAGCGCCAACTGCTCAGCGCCGTCACCGCTGCCGAGGCACACGCGTACACCCACGGTCTCAGCGCGCGTGTCCACCTGGGCATCCCCACACCAGCCGACATCCCCGCCAGCACCCGCCGCCGCTCAGCTCCCGCGACCGGTCCGCGAACCACACCATCGGCCCCTCGCTGCGCCCGCTGACCACCCCAACGCATCCGGCACCGCCATCCGAGGAGCTTCCACGTCCTCCGACACCCCCACCGTGCATGATCTCGCCCGTGCCCTCGCCGACCAGCTTCACCCCGGTGCCGCTCCCCGGGACGTGACCGTCAGCTTCGGCGCCCGTCGGCAAGCCCCCGTCGAGTACCGCAGCCGCGGTCGGGGCGGACCCGTGACGGTCTACGCCCAGGCACTGCGCGCCGCCCTCTACGGCCTTCCCACGCTCGACGAGTCGCTGCCCACCGCGCTGGACTCGCTTCTGCAAGCCACGCACACCGCGACCGCCCCGGAACAGAAGACCGCCGTCCTGCGGCAGGTCGCCGAGCAGCTGCGCAACGCCGCCGAGATCATCCAGCGATACCAGTACCGAGCCCAGTGGGACCGCTTCCCCACCGATGTCGCCGAGCAGCTCGCTACTGCTCACGACCAGGCCCGGCAGATCGCCCAGGCCCTCGACCGCGTGGCCCCCGCCTTCAGCCACCATCCCACCACGCCCCGTGCCCAGGCCGCCCACGGCAGTGCCACCACCCCCGTGGCCTCCCCGCCCACGCTGGCACCACGCCACCGCTGACCTGCCGCGACAGCCCGCCCTCCGAAAAAGGCATCTCCTGGCCGCCACCGACTCCCTCCACGCCCTCCTTGCCCAACCCCGGTGCGCGCTCGGCGTGTTCGTTCCCGCCGGACTGCATCCGGCCCGCGCCGAGCGCCGTCAGCTCGACGAGATCGCTCGAGCTGGCGCCGATCTGTTCGAGATCGGCCTCGCCCACCATGACGCCGGCCTCGACGGGCCCGTCATCCAAGCCGCCTACCGCCGCGCTCTGAGCCGCGGAAACGTCCTCGCCCGCGCCCTGCGCGCGGTCGAGCACGCCGCTGGCCTTCGGCCGACCGTCGTCATGACCTACTGGGATCCAGTCCACCGGCACGGCCCCGAACACCTGGCCCGACTGCTCGCTGACGCGGGCGCCGCCGGGGCGATGGTTGTCGACCTGCCCGACGACCAGGCAGAGCGCTGGCAGGCCGCAGCGAAGGACGCGAACCTCTCCACCCCACGCCTCGTCCCGCGCCACCTCGCCGACACCGGTCTCGCCACCGTGGCCGCCGGTGCGTCGGGATGGCTCTACGCACCCGCCAGCACCGGCCCCACCGGCTACCGCGGCCCGCTCGACGTGCCCGCGCTCGCCGACTTCACGACACGCCTTCGTGCCGCGAGCCCCCTGCCCGTCGTGTCGGGCGTGGGGATCTCCACCCCGGCCCTCGCGGAACGCGTGGCGCCACTGGTGGACGCCGTCGTCATCGGCACCCCCGTCGTCCGCGCCCTGATGGCCTCCCCCGAGCAGGCCCCGGTGCTCACCACCGCGTTCGCCCAAGCCCTGTACCCGTACGCCACCACGGAGACCCGTGCCTGACTCCACCAACCCGGTCCCGGTCCTGTCCCGCATCGCCTCCGACGCGTCCTGTCTGCACCAGGCCCTGCGTGCCCTGCCCGCCGAACGGGGCGCATCCGCACTGGCCGCGCGTATCACTGACGCCCAGGACCTCGCCAGCATCGCTTTGCGGCTGTTTCTCACCCGCAGCCGCCAGAAGTCGCGACCCTCCCCTACGGACCTGCTGCTTCTTCACCGTGTCGCGCAGATCGCCAAGGCCGCCCAGGACGCCGCTGCCGAACTGACGGCTGCTCTTGACCGCGCCGTGGAGAACCAGCGCCGCCAGGCCGCCGCCACATCACGGCGGGTCGTCCTGATCGGGCCGACACCGCAGCAGTTCATCGAGTCGGCGCCGACCTCCTCGACCGCATCCCCGCCCTCTGCGACGCCCGCGAGTGGCCGGAATCCCCCTGCCAGTGACGCGACAGCCGCGATGTGAGCGCCCCCCTTTCCTACACTCAGGACAGACCATTTCAGATCAGCCCCGATTCCGCGCACTCTCCCTCGGCGCGGGAGTTCAATCCAGCACGCTCCTTGCACTGACAGCCGAGGGCATTCTCCCCAAGGTCGACTACGCGATTTTCGCCGACACCGGATGGGAACCCGCAGCGGTCTATGCACACCTTGACCGCCTGGAAGAAGAGATAGCCGCCCCCGCCGGGATACCCGTACTGCGCGTGTCGGCCGGAAATATCCGCGACGACGCCCT
>NZ_JBEYHH010000081.1:0-5746 GCF_040635175.1 Streptomyces sp. NPDC006997 | reverse complement strand
CCTACATGGTCCCCCCACTCCTGCGCACCATCGACGCCGTCCCCCTGTCCGCCAACGGCAAGGTCGACCGCGCCGCCCTCCCCGACCCCACCACCACCCCCGGCACGGGCCGGCGTGGGGTGACCCCGGCGGCGACCGACCTGGAGGAGAAGATCCTTCGGGTCGTGGCGGGGCACGCGCCCGGTGCCGGTGTCGGTGTGCTCGACAACTTCTTCGACCTCGGCCTGGACTCCCTGGTCCTGACCCGCATCTACCGGCGGCTCCGCGACGAGCTGGGGCTCACCTTCCCCATCACCGCGCTGTTCGGCGAACCCAACGTGCGCCGTCTCGCCGCCCACCTCACCGGGGCGACGACGGCCGCCGGATCGACACGCGCCGCCCGTGACCGCGCCTCGCTGCGCCGTGCCGCCTTCGCCCGCCGCACCAGGTGACCGCCGCCTCCCCCACAGGCGCAACCCAGAAAGGACCCCACGGCCATGGCTGAAGCCCAGGTCACCCCCGATATCGCGGTGATCGGCATGGCGGGGCGGCTGCCCGGCGCGCCCGATGTGACCGCGTTCTGGCAGAACCTCCGCGACGGCGTCGAGTCGATCACCGTCTTCCCGGACGACGACCTCGCCGACCGCGTCGACCCCGAACTGCTCGCCGACCCGGCCTACGTCAGGGCGGGCGCCGTACTCGACGGCATCGACCGCTTCGACGCGCGCTTCTTCGGCTACAGCGCCCGGGAGGCGGCGCTCCTCGACCCCCAGCACCGGATCCTGCTGGAGTGCGCCTGGCACGCGCTGGAGGACGCCGGGCACCCCGGGGGCGGACAGGGCGTCGGCGTGTACGCCGGGTGCAGTCTGTCCGGCTACCTGCTCAGCAACCTGCTGCCGGGCCGGCGGGTGGACGCGTCCGCCGCCGGGTTCGAACTGCTCATCGCCAACGACAAGGACTACCTGGCCAGCCGTATCGGCTACAAGCTCGGCCTGGAGGGCCCCGCCGTCTCGGTGCAGACCGCGTGCTCCTCCTCCCTGGTCGCCGTGCACCTCGCGGCACAGGCGCTGCTGTCCTACGAGTGCGACCTCGCGCTCGCGGGCGGGGCGACCGTCCGGGTGCCGCACCGCGTCGGCTACCGCTTCGAAGAGGGCATGATCCTCTCCCCGGACGGCCACTGCCGCCCCTTCGACGCCGAGGCCAACGGCACCGTCGGCGGCAGCGGCGCCGGGGTCGTCGTCCTCAAGCGGCTCGCGGACGCCCTCGCTGACGGGGACCGGGTCGACGCCGTGCTCAAGGGGTCGGCGCTCACCAACGACGGTGCGGACAAGGTCGGTTACACCGCGCCCAGCGTGCACGGCCAGGCCGCCGCGATCGCCGCCGCCCTGGCCGTGGCCGACGTCGACGCGGACACCGTCACGGCGATCGAGGCGCACGGCACCGGCACCCCCCTCGGCGACCCGGTGGAGATCGCCGCGCTCACCGAGGCGTTCCGCACGGACACCGAACGCACCGGGTTCTGCGCCCTCGGCTCGGTGAAGGCGAACATCGGCCACCTGGACAGCGCGGCGGGCGTGGCCGGGCTGATCAAGGCCGTGCTCCAGCTCAGGCACCGCCGCCTCGCGCCCACCGTCAACTACCGCGCACCCAACCCGCGCATCGACTTCGCCACCTCCCCGTTCTTCGTCAACGACCGCCTGCGGGACTGGAAGCCCGAGGGCGGGACGCCGCTGCGGATCGGCGTCAGCTCGTTCGGGTTCGGCGGCACCAACGCCCACGTCGTCCTGGAGGAGGCACCCGAGCCCGCGCCGCCGGCTCCGCCGCGCCGCCCCGTCCAGCTGCTGACGGTGTCGGCGCGCACCCCGGAAGCCGTCGACGAGGCGAGCGGCGCCCTCGCCGCCGCCCTGACGGCACCGGACGCGGACGGCCTCCCCGACATCGCCCACACCCTGCACCGGGGGCGCCGCTCCTTCGCGTACCGGCGCGCGGTCGTCGGCCGGGACCACACCGAGACCGCCGCCCGCCTCAGCGCCCCGGACGCCGCGCACACGGCGAGCGGACACGCCCGCGACGGCGCCCGGATCGCCCTGCTGCTCCCCGGCCAGGGCAGCCAGTACCCCGGCATGGGTCGCGCACTGTACGACCACGAACCCGGCTTCCGGCACCGCGTCGACACCTGCGCCGACCTGCTCCGCCCCCACCTCGGCCGCGACCTGCGGACCCTGCTGTACGCCGAGGACGCCAGCGCCGCCGACCTCCAGCGCACCGAGTACGCCCAACCCGCCCTGTTCACCGTGGAGTACGCGACGGCGGGCCTGCTCACCGACTGGGGCCTGCGCCCGCACGCCTACCTCGGGCACAGTGTCGGCGAGATCACCGCCGCCTGCCTCTCCGGCGTCCTGCCCCTGCCCGACGCGCTGCGGCTGGTCGCCCGGCGCGGCGCCCTCATGCAGGGCCTCGACCCGGGCGCCATGCTCTCCGTCGCCCTCGACGAGGACACCCTGCGCGCCATGCTCCCCGAGGCGCTGGCCTTGGCGGCGGTCAACGCGCCCCGCCTGTGCGTCGTGGCCGGACCCGACGAGGCGGTCACCGCCTTCGCCCGGCTGCTGGAACGGCGGGAGATCGGCCACCGGCGCCTGCACACCTCGCACGCCTTCCACTCACCCATGGTCGACCCGGTCCTGCCCCGCCTCACCGAAGAGGGCACCAGACTCACCACCCGCGCCCCGGACACCCCGTACCTGTCCAACCGCACCGGTGACTGGATCACCGCCGAGCAGCTCGCCGACCCCGCCTACTGGGCGGGCCACGCCCGCGACACCGTACGCTTCGGCGACGGCGTACGCCGCCTGCTGGAACGCGAGGACCTGCTCCTGGTCGAGGCGGGCCCCGGCCGGACGCTCTCCACCCTGGCCCGCGGCACCGACGGCGCCCTGAACCGCACCATCGTGCCCACCCTGCCCGAACCCGGCGGTGACGAGGACGCGCAGGAGTTCCTGCTCGCCGCCGTGGGACGGCTGTGGACCGCGGGCGCAGACCCCGACTGGCAGGCCCTAGACGGCACCGGCCGCCGCCGCGTCGCCCTCCCCGGCTACCCCTTCCAGCGCCGCCGCTACTGGATCGAGGCGCCGACGGCCACCGGCGCCGCACCGCTGCCCCTGGACGCGGTCACCGACGACGACGGCACCGAACCGGAACCCGCGTTCCACGACTCCCGGCCCGCCCTGAGCACCCCCTACCAGGAACCGCGCGGCCCGCGGGAGACGGCCGTCGCCGCCATCTGGGAGGACCTGCTCGGCATCGCCCCGGTCGGCGCGCACGACCACTTCATCGAACTCGGCGGCCACTCCCTGCTCGCCACCCAGGTCGTCGCCCGCATCCGCGCCGACCTCGGCGTGACGGTTCCCATGCGGGACCTGGTCCGGGCCTCCACCGTCGCCGCGGTCGCCGACCTCGTCGCCCAGTACGGCGGAACCGACGGCGACGAACCGGCGGCCGACGCGCTGCCGGTCGCCGTCGCCGACCCGGACCACCTCCACGAACCCTTCCCGCTCACCGAGATCCAGCAGGCCCAGTGGATCGGCCGGTTGGGCAACTTCACCCTCGGCAACGTCGCCGCCCACATCTACTGGGAGGTCGAGAACTCCGGCATCGACCTGGACCGCCTCGAAGCCGCCTGGAACCGGCTGATGCGTCGGCACCCCATGCTCAACGCCGTCCTCACCGACGACGGCCGCCAGCGCATCCTGCCCGACCCCGGCCGCTACGCCTTCGACCGCGTCGACCTGCGCCACACACCGGAGGCCGAACGCGCCCGCCGCCTCGACGACCTCCGCGAGCGCGTCTCCCACGAGATGCGCCCCACCGACACCTGGCCCCTGTTCGGCATCACCGCCGTCCACCTCCCCGAGGACCGGACCCGGCTCTACCTCAGCTTCGACCTCCTCATCGCCGACATCGGCAGCATCCGCATCCTGCTCCAGGAGTGGCGCACCCTCTACGCCGACCCCACGGCCGAACTGCCCGACCTCGCGATCTCCTACCGCGACTACGTCCTCGCCGCCGCCCAGGTCCGCGGCACCCCGCTGTACGAGAAGTCCCTGGACCACTGGCGCAAACGCGTCGCCGAACTCCCCCCGGCCCCCGAACTCCCCCTGGCCGTGGCGCCCGACACGCTCACCGCACCCCGGTTCACCCCCCGCAGCCACGTCCTCGCCCAGGACGCCTGGCAACGCGTGAAGGACCGGGCCGCCGCCCACGGCGTCACCCCCTCCGCGGTGCTGCTCGCCGCCTACGCGACCGTCCTCGGCCGCTGGTCCCGCAGCCCCCGCTTCACCCTCAACGTCACCGTCATCAACCGCATCCCGGTCCATCCCGACGCCGACCGGCTCGTGGGCGAGTTCGCCTCCTTCGACCTGCTCCCCGTCGACCTCGAACGGGACACGGGCATCGCGGACATCGCCCGCGCCCTCCAGGAACACGCCTGGGAGGACCTGGAACACCGCTACGTCAACGGCGTCGACGTCCTGCGCGAACTCGCCCGGCAGCGCGGCGGGACCAGCGGCTCCGTGATGCCGATCGTGTTCACCTCCACCCTCGTCCAGGACACCGGCGACCAGGGCGAGACCCTGTTCGACTGGCTCGGCGACCTCGTCCACGAGTCCGTCCAGACACCCCAGGTCTGGATCGACGCCGCCGTCCTGGAGACCAGCAAGGGCCTCTACCTGAGCTGGCCCGCCGTCGAGGCCCTGTTCCCGGCGGGGCTGGTGGACGACATGTTCGGCGCGTACTGCCGGTTGCTGGAAGGACTGGCGGGTGAGGAGGGGTCCTGGTCGGCGGGGCTGGGGGAGTTGGCCCCGGCCGTGGTGGCGGAGGCGAACGACACCGCGGGGCCGGTGCCGGAGGGGCTGTTGCACTCGGGTGTGCTGGAGCGGGCGGGGGAGTGCCCCGAGAAGGTGGCGGTGGTCGCCGTCGACGGGACGCTGACCTTCGGGGAGCTGACGCTGCGGGCAGCCGCGGTGGCGCGGCGGCTCGCGCCGGGTGAGCTGGTCGCGGTGTCGATGGGCAAGGGCCGGGAGCAGATCGTCGCGGCACTGGGTGTGCTGATGGCGGGCGCGGCCTACCTCCCGCTGGACCCGGAACTGCCCGCCGAGCGCAGGCACGCGCTGCTGGACCGTTCCGGCTGCCGGGTCGTCCTCACCTCCAGCCGGGAGACCCCCCTCGACTGGCCGCACGGAACCGTCGAACACCGCGTGGACCTCACCGAACCCGTCGACCACGCACCGGCTCCCGTCACGGAGACCGGCCCCGGCGACCTCGCGTACGTGATCTACACGTCCGGCTCCACGGGTGTGCCGAAAGGCGTGGCGGTCTCGCACCGGGCGGCGCTCAACACCTGCGTGGACGTGAACGAACGGTTCGGCGTCGACGCCTCGGACACCGTCCTGGGACTGTCCTCGCTGAGCTTCGACCTCTCCGTCTTCGACGTCTTCGGCGTCCTCGGGGCGGGCGGCACGCTGGTGCTGCCGAGCCCGGGCACCGGACGGGACCCCGGGCACTGGCAGGACCTGGTGAGGGAGCACGACATCACCGTCTGGAACTCGGTACCCGCCCTCATGGGCATGTTCGTCGAGCACGTCGGCGACACCGCTGAACTGCCTCTCCGCACCGTCCTGCTGTCGGGTGACTGGATCCCGGTGGACCTGCCGGACCGGATCCGCGCCGTCGCGCCACGGGCGCGGGTGGTGAGTCTGGGCGGGGCGACGGA
>NZ_JBEYHH010000080.1:0-6596 GCF_040635175.1 Streptomyces sp. NPDC006997 | reverse complement strand
GACCCCGGCCAACTCCTCAGGTGTCACACCACCCCAACGACGCTCGTAGAGCAGTAGACACGCATGCACAAGTGAAGATGACCAAGCCCTACTAGTCCAGGGGGATGTCGTGTCCGGGGCCGCGTTCGGCGTCGGGGCGCTGGCCGAAGTATCGGCGGTCCGCCTCGTCGATGGCCAGGTCGTTGATGCTCGCCTCGCGTCGGCGCATGAGGCCGTTGTCGGCGAACTCCCACAGTTCGTTGCCGTAGGAGCGGAACCACTGGCCTTCGGTGTTGTGCCACTCGTACTGGAAGCGGACGGCCACGCGGTTGCCGCGGAAGCCCCACAGGCTCTTGCGCAGGACGTAGTCGAGTTCGCGCTCCCATTTGGCGGTGAGGAACTCGACGATCCTCTCGCGGCCGGTGAGGACCACGTCGCGGTTCCGCCAGGCGGAGTCCTCGGTGTAGGCGAGGGCGACGTGGTGCGGGTCGCGGGTGTTCCACGCGTCTTCGGCGGCCTGGACCTTGGCCAGGGCGCTGTCGAGGTCGAACGGCGGGAAGGGCGGGCGCGCTTCGGTCATGGCGGGGAGTCCTTCACGGTACGGAGGGTCGGTCGGTCAGCGGCGGGTTGTCGGGGGCGGCGGTGACGGAGTCGGCCCGCAGGGGCAGCAGCCGTCCGGCCACCAACCGCTCGGGGGAGAAGCGGACGCGCCGTCCGGTGCCGTCGTCGTCGCCGGGGAGGTGGTGGTGGGCCCAGTCCAGGGCGGCCCGGCCGGACAGGTGCAGGGTGCGGCCGGTGGCGAAGTCGCAGAAGAGGAGTGCGGCGGTGGGGTCCGTCCGCAGGTTGCCGAGCGTGTTGAACATGTTGTTGCCCCGGTAGTCGGGCCACCACAGCTCGCGGCCCTCGACCCGGACGAATCCCGGCGGCCCGCCGCGGTGCGAGGCGTCGTTGCCGCGCTGGGGGTGGGTGGTGCCGACCAGGAAGGTGTCGGCCTGGCGGACCAGGTCGACGTCGCCCTGGGTGAGGGTGTGCCCGCGGCGTACCGGCTCGGCGCCGGAGGCCCGGACGGGTGCGGGGCGCAGGTGGCGGTTCTGGATGTACTGGGGGCAGTTGCCGTACGCCTGCGCCACGTCGATGCGCAGACTGCCGCCCGTGGTGTGCGACAGGGTGCCGTTGATCCGCAGACGCCGACGCGTGGCGAACTCCACCACGATCAGCCCGACGGGCTGGTGCTCCGGCAGGTGCCGCAGCGGGTCGCCCTCGGCGGGCAGGGCCCGTACGTCGAGGGTGGCCGGTGAGGCGACGCGCAGGAATCCGGGCGGGCCGGTCAGCGGGGAGGTCCACAGCCCGCCGTCGGCGTCGCGCGCGGTGATCGCGGCGAAGGTCCGTCCGGCCAGGAACCGGGTCACACCGCCGCGCAGGTCGGCGGGCGCCAGCATGGCCGCGAGCCGGGCGGCGTCCCGCACCACGCCCGCCTCGCGCTGCACGGCCAGCTCACCCTCGTGGAAACCGCCCGTGGGAGTGCCTACGGGGTTCGTCATCGCCATCGCTCCTCCTTGGCTGACACGGGTGTGGCCGCCCGCCCGCCGGGCCCAGGTCAGGGTTGGGGTCAGGCGGGCGGGCGCGGCGTAGGTCAGGCCGCGGAGCGCGGGGTGACCACGGGCCAGTCGTTGTCGACCTCGGCCAGGATGTTGAAGTAGTTCGTCAGGACGTTCAGAGCCAGGTGCCCGACGACCTCGCCGATCTCGTCGTCGGTGGCGCCCGCGTCCCGCGCGGTTCGCAGGACGTCGTCGCCGACGTGGCCGTGCCCGCGGGCGATCGCGTTCGAGAGGGTCAGCAGGGCCTGCGTATGAGCGTCCGCCGCCTTCGCGTCACGGGCCGACTCCAGTTCGTCCGCGTCGATCTTGGCGATGTGCGCGCCGATGTAGGTGTGGGCGGACAGGCAGTACTCACACCCGTTGTACTCGGCGGTGGCCAGCGCGAGGCGCTCGCGGACCGGGGCGGGCAGGACCCCCTCGGACAGGGCGCCGCTCAGGGACAAGTAGCCCTTGAGCAGGGCCGGGCTGTTCGCCATCACCTTGGTCATGTTCGGGGTCAGACCAAGGGCCTTCTGTACGTCGGCCAGCAGCTCGGCGGCCTTCCCGGTCGCGGTGGCGGGCTCGACGGGGGCGAAACCGGTCATGAGAGCAGCGCTCCTTACCTTCCCTCCGGTTCTAACGTTTGGATGCGCTAGTAACCGTTGAAAAGACGATGACATGCGCCGCTCGCGCTGTCAAACGGTTGGGGTGAGCTTTAACCGTTAGAAGTGCGGTAGCCTCGACGCCATGGACACGAACGCACCGCTCCTCGGTGAGCCGCTGCCCGTGGAGTTGATGAACACGGTCTGGGCGGACCGGGAGGGCGTGCACGACGCGCTGCGCGACACCGATGGCACGCGCGCCTGGCTCCACGCCGTGGCCCCCCGGATCGAGCTGCTGACACCGGCAGACCTCGACGCGTTGACCCAGCCCGACCTCGCCACCCTCGGCGAGCGCCTGACCGGCCTACGTGACGCCCTACGCCGGCTGGCTGCCGAGGCCACGGAGGATCCGCGCCGGGCGGCGGCGTCCGACACCCGCGAGCTGGACGCCGCCGTCACCATGCTGAACCAGGCCGCCAGCGACACACCCCACTGGTCGGCGCTGTCGTGGACCCCCGGCCAGGAACCCTCCCGGCAGCTCCGCACTGCCGGGCAGACGGCCTCCGCGGCCGTCTCCGCGATCGCCGAGGAGACCATCACCCTCTTCAGCCGGGACACCCGCCACCAGCTACGCGCCTGCCTGGCGCCGGGCTGCGTCCTGTACTTCCTCAAGAACCACCCCCGCCGCGAGTGGTGCTCCACAGGCTGCGGCAACCGCGCCCGCTCCGCCCGCCACTACCAACGCCACCGCCAGAACCCCGCCTGAGGTTCGCGGGCCGGGTCGCTTGGGACGAGACGCTCAAGTGGTCGGAGGTTGGGCATCCCCCCGCAGCCGTTCAAGGAGGGTCTGTTCGCTGTCGGTGAGCTGGGGTGCATCGAGGAGCGGGCGCGACGGACCCACGAGGGCGGTCAGTAGGACGCGGGGTCTGACGAGGGACGTCGGAGTCGCCTGGAGGGCGAGTACGTCGGTCAGGTAGGTCGCCGCGTGGAAGCACCCGGTGGCCGTGCGGGACAGGCGGCTGACGTAGCGGTGCAACAGCCGGTCGGCGACCGTCGGTCGCTTGCCGGTGGTGGTGGGGAAGTGGATGTCCTGACCCACCGCGAGCGCCCACGCGGTGTCGATGCACCGGGCGATGGCGCCCTGGGCACGTCGGGCGAGGCCGGGTACCAGTCTCCAGGTGTCCACGATCAAGGGGAAGCTTCATTCTCTGCCGTGCCGAAAGACCGGACGGGACCGCCGCTGCGTAATACTCCTGACTTCCTGCTGAAATCCCCTGGACTTCCCCGACAGGAGCGTCCGTCGCAATCGCCTCCGCCTGGCGGCAGGCGGCCGGGAATTGTCCGCTCTTCCTGTGTTTCCCTCGTTGACGCCGTCACAATATGTGCAACCCGACATGACGCCCGTGCACGCGAGCGAAAGGGTCACCATCGCTGGCATGTGCCAGTGACGGGGTGCCGGGAGGCGGGCACAGGCCAGAATCACGGGTGAACTTCGCGGTGGCGGTGGGACCGCGGTCTGGTCTGCTGCCGACCGCGTTCCCGCGCGAGGCCGCCTCGGCCCACGTTCTGGTTGACGGAGCTACCGAGAAGAAGTACGCCTTTCCCCCGCCCTCTGGCCGGTATCGCGTTGCCGAGCGTTATGCCCGCCGCGCGAAGGTACCTCTCCGTTTCGCCGGGTGTTCCGCCCGCGCGGCCGCACGCTCCACCTCCTCGTGCTCCGTGCCGGTCGGTTCGCCGTGCGTGTGCTCTGACCGTGGGCGATCCGGACGCACTTACCTGCACGCGCCCACCTGGGCTCTCCGGACACCTCCCGGTATCCGCGCCGCCGCGACTGCCTTCCGCTGAGCGCTCCGAACACCGCTCCGCGTGCTGGCTGCGTGCGCGGTGCTACGTCCCCTGACCTGCTTCTCGGCGTTCCGCGCTTCGGCTGATATCGCGGAGCATACGGCGGACGAGGAAAGGGTGGGCGCCGGAACCGATCACCAGTCCGCGGTAAAGAACACCGGGCAGTTTCGGGAACGAGCCGTGCGAACGTGCGCTGAGTGTGGTCCCGTCAGGGCGTTCCACCAGGGAGAAAATGAGGGCGTACTGCGAGAAACGGTGCCTGCCCGCGAGGGTGAGGCGTTCCTGTCGCACGCTTTCGGCCACCGCGAACCCGGGAATGGTCGCGCCTTCCTGCGGCAGCGTGCCCGTGGCGCCACGCGGCTCGGTGCCCACGAGATGCGCGAAACCGCTGCTGACCCCCAGACGGGTCCGGGCGACGTGGGCGACGAGCGCATCCCAGGTCGTCGCCGCGGATGCCGCGACACGTACCTGGTGCTCGTCGATGAAGGGGAGGCCGGACGTCGGATCGGTCGGTTCCATAGAGCGCTTCGTCCTCCACGTGCGGTCGGGTCGGGTCGGACCCTCTCAGAGTCCCAGAGGCCCACGTGATCGTCTGCAGTCGGACCGACCTGTCGGCACACCGGCTTCGACTCTCGCTTGAGTGTCTCTCAAGTACTTGTCCGAGAAGGGGCGTCCCTCGCGCCCGCCGTCCGCCGCCGTCGAGGGACGGGCTGGATCCCGGGGGCCCGTCCAGCGGTTGGCTGGAATTGGCTGTCGATGTAGGTGCGAGTCGCTCTCAGGGTGCACGCGGGTCCGATGTGGACGCGGCGCGGCTACGGGCCGTTGACCTGGAGGGAAGGGGGTAGACGGGAGAGGTTGGTGTCGTACGCCTGGGTGGTGGAGCCCTGGGCTCACGTACGCGCGATCACTCGGAGACTCGATCGGTTTTGCGCCAGACCTCAGATGGCCCTCGGGGCTCAATCAGCCGGCCGATAACGGTGAAATGCGAGTGGGTGCAAGGTTACCGACAAGTTCAATTAGGTGTGGTCCAGATCACATGGCCGAATTTGAGATTTCCGGCTGGCGTGCCTGCTAGCGTCCTGCGGGCCACGGCCTCCTGATCCACCACTCGGGCAATCCCAACAAGCTGTTCATATTTCAAACGAGTTGTGCATGGTCGACGAGGTCTGTCAGTGGCACGGGGGATTTTCATTGGCACGGGGGAACGCCATGGTCGAAGCGCGTCGTCGTCAGGTTGCGATTATTGGAATCGCGGCCCATTTCCCGGAATCAACAGGACCTCACGAGCTCTGGAACCTGCTGCGCGGCGGCGTCGACGCGACCCGGCCCCGTGCCGACCACCGTCCCTTCGGGCCCGAGCGCGGAGGTTTCGTCGCTGGCGTCGACGAGTTCGATCCGGAATTCTTCGACATCATGCCCCGTGAAGCGGCATACATGGACCCCCAGCAGAGGCTGGCGCTCGAACTGGCCTGGGAGAGCCTGGAGGACGCAGGAATCGTCCTCCCACCACACACGTCGACGGGCATGGGCGTCTTCCTCGGAGTCATGGCCGCCGACTACGCGGACCTCGTGGCGATGGCGGGCACACCAGGCATCACCCGCCACACCCTGACGGGCCTGGGGCGCGCCATCGCCGCCAACCGGATCTCCCACCGACTCCGCCTGAACGGCCCCAGCATCACCGTTGACACCGGCCAGTCGTCCTCACTCGTCGCCGTCCACCTCGCGTGCGAGAGCCTGCGCAAGGGTGAGAGCGACATCGCGCTCGCCGGTGGCGTCCACCTCAACGTCTCGCCCCTCAGCAGCGCTGTCGTCGAGGCTGCGGGCGCACTGTCACCGGACGGCAAGTGCTATGTCCTCGACGAGCGGGCCAACGGCTACGTCCGAGGAGAAGGCGGCGGCCTGGTCGTACTCAAGCCGCTCGACCAGGCTCTCGCGGACGGCGACCACGTCTACGCGGTGATCGAAGGAAGCGCCACCGCGACGGGCTCCGGTGACGGCGGACTGACGGTACCCAGCGCCGACACACAGACGCGCACCATCAGCGAGGCCCTGGCCAACGCCCGGATCGCCCCTTCCCAGGTGCAGTACGTCGAACTGCACGGCACAGGCACCCGCGTGGGCGACCCGATCGAGGCCCGGGCGCTGGCGTCCGTGTTCGCCGACTCGCGGCCCCCCGCGAGCCCGCTCACCGTCGGCTCCATCAAGACCAACATCGGGCATCTGGAAGGTGCTGCGGGCATCGCGGGCCTCATCAAGACCGCCCTCTGCATCAACCGGCGAGAACTCGTCCCCAGCCTCAACTACGAGCGCCCCAACCCGCAGATCGACCTGGACGAGTGGGGACTGCGCGTCGTGACGCGCAGCGAACCGTGGCCCAGCACGGACCACCCCCTCACGGCCGGAGTGACGTCGCTGGGGATCGGCGGCAACGTCTGCCACGTGGTTCTCACCGCCGGTCCCACCACCGACGCGCCCCATCCCGGGCCACGCGTCACTCCGCCGGTGGTGCCGGTGGTGGTGTCGGGCAAGACCGTCGCCGCGTTGGCGGGTCAGGCGGAGGGGCTGCGGTCGCATCTGCTGGCTCGGGCCG
>NZ_JBEYHH010000079.1:3688-7541 GCF_040635175.1 Streptomyces sp. NPDC006997 | reverse complement strand
CCGGTACGGCCGGGCGAGGGAAGAGCACCCGCAGCGGCACCCAGCCGTTCGTGGGCGATGCCACCCACGCCCCGTCCGTACTGCCCCACCTGCCCTACGCCTACGCCGTCCTCGACGAGCTGACCGTGTGGACGGGGGCGGGCCTGGAGCCCAGCCGCGCCGACGCCGGCGTGCGCCGCGAGTCCGGCGGCCCCCGCGAGCTCTACCTCACCGCCGTGTGGGAGCCCGAGCACCCCGACCTGAACGGCGACCTGTGGCCGGAGGGCATGACCGTGTCCTGGTCGCACCTGACCGGCTGGGCCGCCGACGACGGCACCGACGTCCGCGCCCTCGACGGCCTGGACCCCGTCGCGCCGCCCGAGCTGGTCGCCGACGCCGTCCTGCACCTCGCGGTCTTCGGCCTGCACACCGCATGGGTGCCCCCGATCGGTGGCCGGTGGGCCCGCGCGGGCAGCTTCGACGGCGCCATGAACGCGTGGCGGGAGGCGACCGGCTCATGAGCACCCCCGAGTCCCGCATCGACCTGGTCGCGCAGGCCGGACACGTCGTCCACCAGGCGCTGCCGACCATGCCGCGCGCCCTGGTCCTCGAGGTCGCACAGGCCCTGCACCAGCAGGGGATGCTGCGGCCCCGCACGAACCGGGCCCTGTGGCTCACGCAGCACCAGCGCGCCGCGCTCATCGGCGGCGCGCGGGGCGAGACCTCCCAGGAGACGGCCCGCCGCCTCGCGGTAGGCCGGTCCACGGTCAAAGAGCACCGCATACGCGCCTACCGGCAGCTAGGGCAGAGCGGTCTCGGCCCCGCCCTCACGGTCGCCCTGGTCGCCGGAGTGATCCGGCTGGAGGACGCCTTACCTCCCGGGCATCCCGCGTTCGCGCCGACGCTCAGGGAGACACCGTGACACCGCTGACCCTGCTGCTCATCTTCGGCGTCCTGGTCGCGGGCTGGTGGGTGCTGTGCGCGGTCCTGGAGGTCCTCGCGGACCGCCGGGTCCACCTGCCGGAGCGGGTCATGGTCCGCGTCCTGCCCGGATGGTTACCGACCTACGTCCGCCAGGACCTCGCCCGCGCCCGCGCCGCCCGCGCAGCCCGTACCGCGCCGCCGCTGCCTGACGCGCCGCCGTGGGCGCACGCCGACCACCACCACACCCGGCCCACGGGCCGCCACCGCAGAGAGGGAGCGGACTGTGACCGACCGCATCAAGGTCATCGCTGACGTCCTGCGCCGCCGCCCCCGCCTGCACAGGCCGACCCTCGCCTACGAGCAGCGCGGACGGCAGGTCCAGAGCCTGGCACCCGGCACCACGGAGGTGGACTGGGAGGCACCCGCGGCACACGTCGCCGAGGCCATCGACACCGCCCTCGACGCGCACGCCGCGGCGGCCGCCGCCCGCGCGGCCGGGTCAGCCGAGGCCGGGCACGCCCTCGTCATCACCTACCGCGACCTCGACCTGGTCGGCGTCTGCCAGTGCGGACGGCCCCTCGGCCGCATCCGCCCCGGCACACCCCTCGACGCCCTCGCGGTGCCGTGGGAACGCCACACCGGCACCCCGCTCCCGCACACCACCTGACCCACCCCCAGAAGCACCGGGCGGGCGGGCCGCGCCCTAGCAGCCGTCCCGCTCGCCCGGCCACCAACCACCTTCGGAGTACCCGATGTACAACCTGGCCCCCGCTCACGCGCCCTGGTTCGAGCACCTCACCGACAGCGTCCGCGCCCTCGGCGAGGCCGCCCGCGAGTGGCAGCTCGCCGCCCAGGCCGCCACCGTCGACCACGCCCGCGCCGACCACCACGGCCTCACCGACCACGAGGGACGGGTGACCGGCCTGCCCCCCGCCGACGCCGTGGGCTGGCAGGCCCGCCCCCACCACCCCCGCCCCCACTCGGTCGCCCGGCGCCAGCTGGAGAAGCACTACCGGGACGCGATGTACGCGGCCCGCCACGGCTACGAGGACGCCGCCCGCCTCTACGCCTCCGGCGCGGCCTGGGCCGTGCGGCAGGTCCAGGACGGCCACCAGCCGCACCAGGTCGAGTTCGCCACCGCCCAGGCCAACGGCAGTACCCTCCTCGCCCTGGTCCCGGGCAGCGAGCGCATCGACCTCAAGGCCCTGACCGCGGCCCGCTACGCCGAGGCCGCGAGCGTGACCGCCGCCTTCGAACGGCTCGACCGCTGCCTGTACGCCGCCCAGTACGCCGAGGACATCGACGACCAGGACTACATCGCCGACCACGAGGCGACCCAGATGCATGACGCCCTCACGGTGGCCGCGGGCATCCCGGACGCCGCCTACGACTACGGCCTGGCCCTCGAAGGTGTGCTGCAGTTCGTCCTCCTCGGCCCGAAGGAGACCCACCGCCGCCAGCGCGCCGAGCAGCGCGCCGCCCAGGAGCGGGCCGAGATCGACCCGGTCGACGACAGCGACGACCTCCCGGACGAGGACGACGACGAGCAGGCCGAGGACCCGGCGGCGCTCGACCCCGTCGGCGACACCGAGGACGACCACAGGTGAGCGACGTCGACCAGCACGCCGAGGCACACCGGCTCAAGGTGCAGCACGGATGGGGCGCGCGCCGGATCGCCGAGCGGCTCGGTATCACCCGGTACAGGGCCAAACAGCTGCTCGCCCGGCCGGTGGCCGAGCGGGTGGTCGAGGTGGCCGAGCGGGTGGCCGAAGTGGTCGAGCCGGTGGCCGACCGTCCGGCCGCTCTGGTCAGCCACCGTCCGGCCGGTGGCCGCCGCCTGGTCCTCGACCTCGACCAGCACCCGGGCCTGGCCGAGGACCTGGCCGAACTACAGCGGACCAGCGGCGCCACCAGCCCGGCCGAGGTCATCGACTGGGCGGTGGACCGGCTGGCGACCGCTGCCCGGACGGCCCGGGCCCGTGGCCTGCTGCGCGAGCGCGAGCCGTTCGACGTGGTCCGCATGTGGCTGAAGCCCACGGTGCGCCGCCGGACGGCCGCCTGATGACCGGGCCGCCCGCCCGCACCCACGCCCCGCAGCAAGGGCGGGCGGCCCACCCCCCAACGTCCCTCTGGAGGTGGCCGATGGTGGTCGTCCTGAGCCGTGTCTACGCGGCCATGGCAGTGGTCGCGGTCGTCGCGCTGGTCGCCGTGGCCGGGTGTACCGGCCACGGGCGGCCGGTGCCGCGGCCGAGTCCGGCCCCGCCACCGGCCGCCCCGGCCGCCCTGATCGGCCGGTAGGCCGGCTGTGGCTGAGCCGTGGCCGCCGTACGGCTACGTCCGCCCGCCGTACGCCCGCCTGACCTGCCCCCACGGCTGCGTCATCGAGTCCCCCATCGGCGCCGACGCCGTCGACGTCGCCCGTTTCATCGCATCCCTTGAGTTCGTTCACGCCCGGCGCTGCCCGGGCCAGCGGAAGGACACCAGTGGCTGACACGTTCGCCAGAGCGATCCCGACCCCGGGGGCTCTGGCCCCCTCGACCGACTACGACCGGACCCGGTGGGAGGAGCGGGTACTGGCCTCCCGGACCTTGCACCACAACGCGCGCTTCCTGGCCCTGGTGCTGTCCCATCACGCGGATGCGTCGGGGCGCCTCCCGGCGGGCGGTATCCAGCACGCCTCGCGCCTGGCCGCGCGGACGCACCTGCCCGGCAAACAGGTCCGGATCTCCCTCACGGCGTTGGAGCTGGCCGGGTTCCTGACGCGGCCGGACCTCGCGACCTGGGAGGCCCGGGAGGTGGTCCGCCCGATCACCCTGACGTACCCGACGGCCCCGGCACGGCAGGAGCCACCCGCCCCGGGGGCGCCCCGGTGACCAGCGGTCCCGAGCAGTTACCGCTGCTGCCCGACGACCCGCCGCGGTGGGGCGGCCCGGCCGCCCTCCCGGTGGAC
>NZ_JBEYHH010000079.1:2387-3592 GCF_040635175.1 Streptomyces sp. NPDC006997 | reverse complement strand
ACGCGATCCGCACCCAGGGCCGCACCGAGTACGCCGTCCGCTGCGACGGCGAGACCGGGTGCGGCGCCGTGCACCGCCACATCACCCCCGGCATCCGCACCGCCCCCTGCGGCGCCACCTATACCGTCCCCGGCCCCGACGCCGAGGACACCGACACCAGCTAGGACACCGTGACCCTGCCCGCCAGCCCGGCCGCCGCCGAGCCCCGCCGCACCCGCGGCGGGGCCGGTGGCGCTGGGCGTGGGCAGTGGGTGCGGTATCCGCTGCGCGTCGTCACGGATACCGAGGCGTACGCGGACGCCGACACGAAGGTCTACGGCAAAGTCAAGGCACTGTCGAAGAACCGCGAGTGCGAGGCCGCAGTGGCCCGGCTCGCCGAGTTCACCGGCCTGAGCGTCTCCGCGGTGGAGAAGGCCCTGACGCGCCTGTCGAGGCCCGCGCCCACCGACGGCATACGCGAACTGACCCGACGTCAGCGCTCCCACCGGACCACCGGCAAGGGCCGGACGAACGCGCGGACATGCCGCGACCTGGAGGACGACGAGCGCTACGTCTGCGCGCCCGTACGGGCCGCCGACACCCTCCGGGGCACCCTGCACCGCCTCTACCTCCTCCTGCGCTACACCACCCTCGTCGAGCGCCGCGACCTCACGCTGGCCGAGATCGGCGCCGCCCTGCGCCACCACGGCGGTGAGCGCGCCGGGAAGCCCCTGCACGAGGGCACCGCCACTCACCTCCTGGACGAACTGGAGGCCCTCGGCTGGATCACCCAGGACAAGCGCGCCGGGTACCGCGGCCGACACCGGATCACGGTGCACGACGACCCGCTCCGCCCGGTCGACGAGCCCGACGTCCCTCCGCCCGGCCCCGGCACCACCCCGGCGACGACTCCCGATCCTCAGTACGGGGCGGCTCCCGATCATGAGTACGGGGCCCCCGCGTATAAGGAAGACCAGGGATTGACTCACCCTCGAATTGCGCGGGCCGGTGGTCCATTCCGCCGTAGGCGAGGTACCGGTAGTACGCCCGCCGAACCTGTGAATACCGCAGGTAACAGCACGGGGTGTAACTATCCAGTAGCCCCCGCGTCCGGGGACGTCCCGGCCTCGCTGCGCGGCCCTGTGCGCCCCCCAGCACGCCCCGCGTACGACGGGCCCCCGCTCACCCTCAGCCCCCGCGTCTGGGCCGTCCTCGCCCCCGTACGC
>NZ_JBEYHH010000079.1:0-2289 GCF_040635175.1 Streptomyces sp. NPDC006997 | reverse complement strand
CTCCACGACCAGCTCACCCGGATACGCGCCTGGACCCCACCCGAGGCGATCCGCGACCCCGGCCGCTGGATCCTCGGCGCCGCCCTCCCCCCACGCCCCGGCCCCTGCGGCACACCCGACTGCCACTACGGCTTCCAGCGGTACACCGGCGCCCCCTGCAAGACCTGCGCCGAGATCACCGCCGACGCACGCCGCGGCGCCCACCCACCGCATACCGCCACCTGGCACGAATGCACCACCTGCCAGGCCCCCTCACGCACCCCCCTGACCGGCCACCAGTGCACCACCTGCCGCACCGCCTGACACCAGGAAGGAACCGCCCTGCGATGCCCTACCCGATACCGCGCCCGCCCGCCCCCAACGGCCCCGGCACCTGCCCCGACTGCGCCGCCAGAGTCCTGTGGTGCCTCACCGACGCCAACCGCCGCACCATCGCCGTCGACGTCGCCGAGGACCCCACCGGCAACCAAGCCGTACGCATCGACACCGAGGGCCGCTACTGGACCCGCCAGCTCTCCACGGCCCGCCCCAACGTCGAGCAGCGCGAGGTCCTGCGCCGCCCCCACATCGCCAGCTGCCCCACCGCCCACCGCCGCGCCGCCCAGACCCGCCGCACCCCCGCCCGCGCCCACACCGGCGTACGCCCCGTCAGGTGGCAGCGATGACCGCACCCCGCGAAGACGTCGCCGCCATGCTCCGCGACGGCGCCACCCACGCCCAGATCATCAAGGCACTCCGCGTCAGCAACCACACGATCATCCTCACCCGCCGCGCCCTGAACATCCCCTACCCGCCCGGCCGGGCCAAGCGCACCCGCGCCGAACTCGCCGCCCTGGAGGACCAGGCCGTCACCATGCTCCGCGCCGGCGCCACCTACCAGGAGATCCACACCACCCTCAAGCTCGGCCTCAACCACATCTCCGACCTGCGCAAACAACACAAGATCCCCGTCCCCCGCCGCGACCGCCACGCCCCCCTGCGCCTCACCATCGACGAGCAGTTCGCCCGCTACGCCATCCCCACCGCAACCGGCGAACACCTGCTGTGGACCGGACCCCACAGTGGCCGTGGCCTCGACCTGATCGCCTCCGGCCGCAAGTACAACGTCCGTCACGTCGCCTTCACCGCGCACCACGGACGCGACCCCGAGGGGCGCGTCTTCCGCACCTGCGACCTGCCCGACTGCATCGCCGGAGCCCACCACACCGACCACCGCATCCGCGCCGCCCACCAGCGCGCCGACGCCGCCTACCACCTCATCTTCGGACCCGACGCATGACCCACGACCAGACCCTCCACATCGCCGCCCTCGGCGCCGTCTGCGCCCTCGCGGGCCTCGCCCTCCTCATCGGCCTCGGTGGCGCCGCCTACGTCGCCATCTGCCGCGCACGCGACACCTACACCGACCGCCGTGCCCGCCGCGCCGCCCGCGCCCAGGCCGCCGCCATCGAGGACACCGTCACCCGCGCCCTCGACGCCGCCTGCTGCGAGACGTGGTGGGTCTCCCTCGGCGCCGCCCATGACCCCGCCTGCCCCCACCAGCACCAGCAGCACCAGGAGCGCTGACATGGCCCACTACCCCGACCACACCCGCACCGCGCAGACCCTCCTCGACCAACAGAGCACCATCAACCAGCTCACCGCCAAGCTGAAGCGGGCCGCGGCCACCATCCAGCGCGTAGAGCAGGCGTGCCACGACCTCCCCTACGAGCACGCCCGCCGCATCCTCACCGCCCTCACCGACCAGCCCCCGACCCAGACGGCCACCGAGGCGCAGCAGGGCGAAGCCGTCGAGGACGCCGCCACCAAGACACCGCAGGCCGCCCCATGGCCTGTGAAGGCATCCACCCGCCGCTACGCCGAGGAACTCCGCCGCGCCCCCAGCACGGGAGTGGTGACGGACGGGCACACCGGCTGGGAATGCGACGCGGGAGCCTCCCTGCTCGTCTCGGCCAGAACCCCGGGCCCCGGGGCACTCGGCACCCACCACGGCACGATCTACGCCTGCGCCGCCCACCAGGGCGCCGCCGTGAAGCGCCTCACGGACGCCGGGTACCAGGCGGACCCCCAGCCCGCCCCGCCAGGCCACCGCTGGAACCCCTGGCCGTGCGGGCACGTCACGGCCCACGGCACCCACGCGCTGAACGCCCTCACCACCGCCGCGGCACGGCAGGACCAGGAGCAGTAACCATGCGCACCGTCCGCTGCCCCGCCTGCCCCCACGGCCAGCGCCACCCCCGGCACTACCTGTGCCGCACCTGCTGGGGCACCCTCCCGTCCACCACCCGC
>NZ_JBEYHH010000078.1:0-8114 GCF_040635175.1 Streptomyces sp. NPDC006997 | reverse complement strand
CTCACCCGTGCTGGAGCGGCCCGGGGTCAAGGGTCGGCCGCAGGCCGATCGGCGTAGCCGACGCGGAGCGACAGCGGAGCGCCCTTGAGGCCGGGACGCGGAAGCACGACCCTGGCAAAAGAAGCGGGCGGCCCCCACGGCAACCAACCCGGCAGGCGTTGCCTGCGTGCCGCCCCCTCCCCCAAGCGCCGGTCACCTGGTCCTCCTCAGCGCGCTGTCGATCTGGGCGATTATCTGGGCGGGGCGGTGGAAGACGTCCTCGGCGGTGAAGCGGAGGAGGGTGCGTACCTCGGGGCACTGTTGGAGCTGGTTGAAGCGGGCCACGTCGTCGCGGTGGGCGGCGCGGGTGCCGTGGTAGGCGTAGCCCTCGATCTCCACGCCCAGGCCCTCCGCCCGGAAGAGGAAGTCCAGGAAGCGGCGCCGACCGTCGGGGGTGCGTAGTTCGGCCTGGGATTCGGGGTGCAGGTCGGCGTCGTACATGCGTAGGCGGGCGATGGTTTCCGCCGGGGAGCCTGCGCCCGGGTCGGCCAGGGCCAGCCACGTGCGTGCTCGAACCGTCCCTCGGGCGTCGGTGTCGAGGGCGGCGGTGAGCGCGGGGTGGGTCGTGAGGGGAGCGCGTCGGACGCTGCCGACTCTGCGTCGGGTGAGGGCGGAGTCCACGGCGACGAGGGCTGCGTCGCGGGGGCCGGTGCGCAGGAGGTCGGCGAGGGTGCGGGCCGGGGTCGTGACGCGGAGGCCACGGCGTTCCGTGACGTCCTGGGGGAGGAGAGGGAGCCGGTGGACTTTGACGCCTCTCACCTTGGGGCGGTGGCCGAGGCGGGGGTCGATGAAGTCGAGGGGCGGGGTTGAGCGGGGCGTGAGTGTCTCGATCAGCCAGAGTGCTGCCGCCGAGCGGTGGCTCACGATGAGGCGGGGCTCGATGAGCTGCTCGGTGTGGAGGCGGGTGACGAGGTCGGGGGTGTGGCCGGGTTCCGCCCAGGCGCCGTTGCGGAGGGACGTCCAACCCTCGGCGCGCAGGGTGCGGGTGAGGGTGCTGCGGGGCCAACCGGCCCGCAGAGGAGCGGAGGTCAGCAGCACGCCGCCCTTGGTGAGAGAGGCCAAGGGGGGTAACCGCGCGGCCGACGTGGTCGGTGTCGCCACGTCGGCTCGTTTGCCCCGCTCCCGCTCCCGCTCCCGCTCCCGCTCCCCGGCTTTCACCACCCCAGGTTGCCGGAGGTGGACGGGAGGCCGCTCAGGCCTGTGGATAACTTCTCGTCGGTGGATAGCGGCCGCAGCGGCTCCCCCTCCGTGCCGCTGCGGCCGGTCTCCCCGAGGGTGGGGTCGGGTCAGACCTCCTCGTCGGTGATGTGCGTGTCGAGAGGCTTGGCCTCGCCCGTCTCGGCGTCGGTGATGTGCGTGTCGAGAGGCTTGATCTCCCCCGCCTCGGCACTGGTGATGTGGGTGTCGAGCGGCTTGATGGTGCCGTCGGACTTGTTCTGCTCAGCCATGGTGTTCAACTCCAGAGAACGCAGGTACGAAGGCCGCCCGGCGACTCCCCCGAGGGTCGCCGGGCGGACTGTGCGGAACCGTTCACCCTATGGGGCGGGCCGCACCGACGAACCGTCTGCCCCCCGACGCGACGGATCGACAGACTCAGAGTGGCGGAGCGCGATAAACGAACGATGAACGACCGGACCCTCCGGTCAGACGACGGCGAGCGGGACGAGGAGAGCGCGCACCTCCGCGGCTTCCGCCGACCCCAGTTCCTCGTAGATGGAGAGCGCCTCGCGCAGACACGCCTGGGAGCGGCCGGTCTGCCCGATCTCCCCGAGAGCGCGTCCCAGCACGGTCAGCACGTTCCCGCGGCGCCACTCGCCGCCGATCCCCCGCAGTACGGCGAGTGACTGTTCGGCGAGTGCGGCGGCCCGTGCGGGGCTCCCCGCCGCGAGGCGCACCTCGGCGATGCGGAAGGTGGTCATGCCCTCCCAGAGCCGTTGGCGGCTGTCCCGGAAGACGTCGAGCGCCTCGGTCAGCTGACTGGCGGCCTGGTCGAGGTCGCCCGCCTGCGCGAGCGCCAGCCCGAGCGCGTACCGTCCGTTGGCTCCGCGCAGGGTGTGCCCGAGGCGGTCGTAGATGCCGATGCCCTGCCGTGCCAGTGCGACGGCGCTGTCGGTCCGGCCCATCGCCAGGTGGGCCCGGGACAGGTTGCACAGGGCGCTCGCCTCTCCGGCCAGGTTGCGGTCGGCGCGGAAGTTGGTGATGGCCTCCTGGAGGAACGTCGCGCCCTCATGGTGCCGGTTGCGGTAGACGGCGATGACGCCCCGGTGGTTCGGCACCCAGCAGTTCAGAGCGGGGTCGTTGGTCTCGTGGACCAGCGCGCTGGCCCGCTCGGCCTCCTCGGCGGCCCGGTCGAAGCGGCCCGCGGCCAGGTGCGCCTCCGTCAGGGTGGTGCGGGCCCGCGCTTCGGCGCGCGGGTCGCCCGCGGCGGTGGCGGCGTCGCGGGCCGTGGTCGCGTTGGCGCCGTAGTCACGGGCGTTCGCCCCGGACTCCGCGAGGTCCTTGGCGGCCCAGAGGAGGTCGACGGCCTTGGGTAGCCTGTCGCCGTCGAGGGACTGGTGGACGCAGGCCAGCAGGCAGTTGGCCTCCGTATAGAGCCAGTCGCGGGCCGCGCCGCGGTCGGGGAAGGCCAGGCCCGGGCTGGCCGTTGGTGCGAGGTGGTCCACCAGGCGGTCGCCGGGGCGTTCGATGGCGTAGACCCGGGACGCGGTCGCCAGGTAGAAGTCCAGCAGGCGGGAGAGGGCCGCCTCCCGTCCGGTCGGGGGCTGTTCGTCGCGTTCGGCGCAGGAGCGGGCGTAGAGGCGGACGAGGTCGTGGAAGCGGTAGCGGCCGGGGGCGGCGGATTCGAGGAGGCTGGTGTCGACGAGGGATTCGAGGATGTCCTCGGCGTCCTCCGCCGGCAGGTCGAGGACCGCCGCTGCCGCCGGGAGGGAGATGTCGGGGCCGTCGGCCAGGCCGAGGAGGCGGAAGGCGCGGGCCTGGGCGGCGTCGAGGGCGCCGTAGCCGAGTTCGAAGGTGGCCTTCACGGCCAGGTCGCCCGCCTGGAGTTCGTCGAGGCGGCCGCGTTCGTCCGCGAGCTTGGCCGCGAGGACGGAGACCGTCCAGGTGCGGCGCGCGGCGAGGCGGGACGCGGCGATGCGGATGGCGAGGGGCAGAAAGCCGCAGGCCGCCACCACGTCCAGGGCCGCTTTCCGCTCCGACGCGACCCGCTCCACGCCGACGATCTTGGTGAAGAGCGCGAGTGCCTCCTCCGGCGACATCACGTCCAGGTCGACCAGGTGCGCGCCCGCGAGGTCGACCATCCGCACCCGGGAGGTGACGAGGGCCGCGCAGCCCTCCGTGCCGGGCAGCAGGGGCCGTACCTGCGCGGCGTCGCGGGCGTTGTCCAGCAGCACGAGGATCCGGCGCCCGGAGAGGACCGACCGGTACAGGGCGGCCCGCTCCTCCAGCGAGTCCGGGATCGCGGAGTCCGCCGTGCCGAGGGCGCGCAGGAAGGCGCCCAGGACCGTCACCGGCTCCGCCGCCCGCGGGCCCGCCCCCTGGAGGTCGACGTAGAGCTGGCCGTCGGGGAAGGACGGCCGCGCCCCGTGGGCGACGTGCACGGCCAGCGTCGTCTTGCCCACGCCGCCGATGCCCGCCAACGCCGATACGGCCATCACCCGGCCCTCCGCCGACGCCAGCACCTCGGTCAGCTCGGCGACGAAGGACGCGCGGCCCGTGAAGTCGGGGACGGATGCGGGGAGCTGGGCCGGGCGGAGGGGGACCGCCGGGGGTTCGGCGACCGGGGCGGACGGCTCGGCCAGGCCCGGGTCGGCCTGGAGGATGCGCTGCTGGAGGTCGCGCAGGCCGGGGCGCGGGTCGACACCCAGTTCGTCCGCGAGGAGGCGGCGGGTGTCGGCGTACACCGCCAGCGCCTCCGCCTGGCGTCCGCTGCGGTACAGGGCGAGCATCAGCAGTTCCCGCAGCCGCTCCCGCAGGGGGTGCGCGGCGGTGAGGGCGGTCAGTTCGGAGACGGCCTCGGCGTGGCAGCCCTGCTCCAGGTCCATGTCGAGCCGGGTTTCGAGGAGCTGGAGGCGCCACTCCTCCAGGCGGACCCGCTGGGCCTCCGCGTACGGGCCGGGGACGCCCGCCAGCGCCTCCCCGTCCCAACGTGCCAGCGCGCGTCCGAGCAGGTCGCGGGCGTGGCACAGGTCACCGGCGGCGCGGGCCTTCTCCGCCTCCGCCGCGAGGTCCCGCGCCTCGGCGAGGTCCAGCGCCCCCCGGGGCAGCCCGCGTACGGCGTACCCGCCGGACTCGCTGACCAGCACCCCGGCGTCGAGCACCTTCCGCAGCCGGGAGGCGTAGGTGCGCAGGGCTGCCAGGGCCTGGGAGGGCGGTTCCTCGCCCCACAGGGCGTCGATGAGTTCGGCGGCGGTCGCGGTGCGGCCCTCGCGCAGCAGCAGCGCGGCCAGCAGGGCGCGCTGCTGGGGCGAGCCGGTGGCCAGCGTCTCGTCGCCGCGGCGGGCGCGCACCGGGCCGAGGACGCTGAAGCGCAGGGTCGCGGGTGGCTCCGCCGACTCGTCCGGACGCCGCTGCTCCGGCACCCGCGGTACGTCCGACGTACGCGGTGCGCGCGGTACTCCGTCCATGCCCGTCCCCCTAGACATCCCCAACAACTAGGTCAGTTTGCCTTGTGGATGCCGAATGCGTCAGCCGGGGGAGATGGCGATCACAGGCGATGCGAGGGGGTTCACAAGGAGTACACGGGACGAACACACAGGGGCACACCTCGCACGCGTCCGCCCCCGACCGTACCTGATGGTCCGTCAGTTCAGCGCTACCGCGCCCCCTGGACGCCAACACCCACACGTCACCGCCGACCCCACCCCCTCCCTCCCTGCCCCTCTCCCCCTCCCTCCCCTCCCTCCCCCTCCCTTCCGTCATCTCGGTCGACGACCACACCGTGGAGCCCCCGCACGTCTAGGAGCCGTCGTCC
This sequence comes from Streptomyces sp. NPDC006997, assembly GCF_040635175.1. NCBI lineage: Bacteria > Bacillati > Actinomycetota > Actinomycetes > Kitasatosporales > Streptomycetaceae > Streptomyces > Streptomyces sp. NPDC006997. The sequence goes on along the minus strand of NZ_JBEYHH010000078.1, from coordinate 3,103 downwards.
GGATCCAGGTCCACGCGGACGGTGAGCAGGTCGGTCCCCAGCGCCCGGACGGCGGCGCTGTTGAACCGCGGCAGGCCCCGCATCCGGGCCACGGGGTCGTCGTCGGGGAGCGGGTGGGCGGTGCCGGTGTGCCAGCGTCCGTGGAGCCGCACCCGTACCCGGGGATCGGCCTCGATGTTGCGGACGTACTGCGACCGCCGCCCGAACTCCGACACCAGCCAGAAGGAGCCCCCGACCCGCCGCCCACCGACCGGGGTACGGCGGGGTACCCCGGAGACCCGCCCCGTGGTCTCGATGAGCGTGTGCCCGGGAAGGCGGCGTGCGAGGGGGTTGACGACGTGCCGCTGGAAGGCGGTGGTGGCCCGGAAACGGAGTTCGGCGAGTCGGCTCATGGCGTACGGCGCTCCTGTCGGTGTTGCTTCAATGGTCCCCTGCGCACGCTGAGGGAAGCAGGTGGCTGCGGTGCGGGTGATGACCTGGAATCTGTGGTGGCGGTTCGGCCCGTGGGAGGCACGGCAGAAGGCCATCCTGACGGCGCTGCGGGAGGAACGCCCCGACGTGGTCGGCCTCCAGGAGGTGTGGGCGGCCGGTGGGGAGAACCTCGCGGAGTGGCTGGCCGGGGAACTCGGCATGTACTGGACCTGGGCCGCGTCCGGGAAGCCCGAGCGGTGGCGGCGGCGGATCGGCGACCCGTCGGTGGACGTGGGCAACGCGGTCCTGAGCCGCTGGCCGGTACTGGAACAGGCGGTCCTGCCCCTGCCCGCCCCGGCGCCCCTCGACGACGGCCGCCTCGCCCTGTACGCCCGACTCGCGGCCCCCGGAGCGGACGTCCCCTTCTTCACCGTCCACCTGACGTCGGCGGCGCACGCGTCGGCGGTCCGGTGCGAGCAGGTGGCGGCGTTGGCCCACTTCGTCGCCGAGCACCGTGGCGACACGCCTTTCCCGCCCGTCATCACCGGCGACTTCAACGCCTGGCCCGACTCCGACGAGGTCCGCGCCTTCAACGGCCTGCGGACAGCGCCGGCCGTCCCCGGCCAGGTCTTCCTGGACACCTGGGAGTACGCCGACCCGACGGCCCCCTCCGCCACCTGGGACATGGCCAACCCCTACGTCGCCGCGACCCACGGCCCCAGCGTCCGGATCGACTACATCCACGTCGCCCCACCGGGCCCCGCAGGCCTCGGCCACGTCCGCACGGTACGACGCGCGTGCGACGGTCCCGTGGACGGGGTCTGGCCTTCGGATCACGCGGCGGTGGTGACCGAGTTGGCGGGGGGCGGGGTCAACGAGGGGTGAGCTGGCGCGCTTTGAGGGCGTGGAGGAGGACGCGGAAGGCGGCGGGGGTGAGGGTGAGGACGGGGTGGGGTGGTTCGGGGCGGTCGGTGAGGTGGATGGCGGTGGGGGTTGTGGATATGTGGACGCACGCCTCGCCCTCTTGGCAGTACGTGGACTTCCGCCAGCGGTATTGGGGCATGTTCGGCTTCTCCTACAGGCTCTCGGCGATGGTGTGGATCAGCTTGCGTGACTTCTCCGGGCTGAGCGCGGCTGCTTCCACGACGTCCAAGAGACGTCGGTACTTCTCCAGATGAGCCTCGGCGTCGAGCAGCACGGGCCCGTGAAACTGGTCTAGTTGGACGGTGTCCAGCTCCGGCACGGGGCCGCACAGGTAGTTGATCGACTGACCTGACCCGGGGAACGCCCCGACCTCGAAGGGGAGTACACGCAGGGTGACGTGCTTCCACTCGCTCATCTCGATCAGGTGCCGAAGCTGCCCACGGGCCACCCGCCGACCACCGACTCGCATGTGCAGGGCGGCCTCATGGATGACGGTGCTGTACGGGTTCGCGCCCTCCCGGAACACCACGTCCTGACGCTTGATGCGGTGCGACACCCGGTGCTCCACCTCTGGTGGTGTGGGGGTCGGGATCGCCTGCCGGAAGATCTCCCTGGCGTGGTCGGCCGTCTGGAGCATCCCCGGGATGTGGGAAGTGAAGGCCGTACGGATGGCCGTCGCATGGTGTTCCAGTTCGGCGAGGGTGAGCAACCCGGCGGGCAGTACCTCTCGGTACGTCTCCCACCACCAGCCGCGCGACTTCTCGCCCGCCATGCCCACCAAGGCGTCCACGTACGGCTGGTTGGTGCAGGAGTAGAGGTTGGCCATCGCCCGGACGCGGTCGGGGCTCACCCCGAACCTCGCCGACTCAACATTGCTCAGTTGACCGGAGCTAGTGCCGAGCATCTGCGCGGCGTCGGTCGAGGTCAGCCCAGCTCGCTCACGTAGTTTGCGCAGTTCAGCGGCGAGTCGGACACGCCGGGCCGTGGGCGCGGGCCTTGATGCCATCAGAACCTCCTCCTGCCGGGTCCTCACGGGGGCGTGTCACTCACACGAGGGAGATAGGACTGAGATCCTTCGAAATCACGCAAAGGACCTTTGCGGTCGCCCTATCGTCTTCGTCAGGCGCCTCGCCTGGAAGCGCACCGTGGGACGCCACGGCGGAGACACCAGGCACCTGTCCAACACCCCTTCAGCGAGCGGAGACTTCCGATGGTCACCGTATCCCCGTCGTGGAAGTACACCCTTCATCTTCCGCACGATCCACGCGCACCGGGTATCGCCCGTGCCACCCTGAGGCTGATTCTCGCCGCACACGAGCTGCCCGACCTCGCCCCCACGGCAGAACTGCTCGCGGCGGAGCTGTTGGCCAACTCCCACTCCCACACCAAGGGCCCGTACGCCCTCCGCCTCCGCTCAGCGGAGCCCGGCCGCCTCCGCGTAGGCGTCTGGGACACGGACCCCCATATCCCACCCCGCTTCTTGGACGCCCACACCCCCGCCCCGCCCCCGGACGCCGAGCACGGCCGGGGCATCCCCCTCCTCCAGTCCTGCGCGGACACGTGGGGCGCTTCGGTACTGCACGGCCTGGGCACCTCCGAAGGCGGCAAGCTGCTGTGGGCGGAGTGCGGGAGGTAGGGGGCATACAGCCGACGCCTGTTGAAGGAGGCACCGTGGGGCCGCCCGCTTCTTTGTCAGGGTCGTGCTTCCGCGTCCCGGCCTCAAGGGCGCTGCGCTGTCGCTCCGCGTCGGCTGCGCCGATCGGCCTGC
>NZ_JBEYHH010000077.1:0-9110 GCF_040635175.1 Streptomyces sp. NPDC006997 | reverse complement strand
TCTTGGAAAACTCTGTCAACCCTTTACCGAGGTGGCCACCTCCGGTGGCCTGTTCCCGCAGGTCAGAGCCCGTTTTCGGGGGGGTGGAAGCGTCCGCCGCCCGCTTGCGGCAGTTCGGCCCGCAGAAGACCTGTGCGGCGCGCTTCCGCGTGAAGCGCTTCCCGCAGTTCCGGCAGCGGGCGCGGGCCGCTTTCGGCACACGAACGGCCCCGGTCAGCGACGCGTCCGAGGGAGCGGTCGCCAAGGGGGCCTGTGGTCCTGCATCATGGGAATGCACTACGTGAGCACCAATCCTGAGTCCGTGGAAAGTCGAGGAAGCCTGGTGTTCGCTCGGGCCCGCCGTGCTACCGGCGGGCCCTTTGCGTTGTCTGATGTTGTGGCGCTGAGCCTGCCACAAAGCGACGGACAACCAGCCGATATACGGGCGACGCCCCTTGGGGCGGATGTGATTTGACGGACCGAAGGAAGCCCCGCCAGCCGAAAAGGCCGGCGGGGCTTCGGTGTTACGCGGCTTCGACCGTCCACTCCCACGGCTCGCCGTCGGCGGCGGCGCGGGCGGCGGCGTCGGCCAGGGCGCGGGCGAGGGCGGACGCCTTCGGCTTGAGGTGCCGGGTGCGGGAGACCTTGAGCAGCTGCTCGGCGACGAGCGCGACGTCGGCGGCCGGGAAGGTGCACGGCTTCGGGAACTCCAGCGCGGCGACGAGCGGGGCGACGGCCTGGCGGTCGTTGTACGACACGGAGTTCGTCACCCAGGCCGCGAGGGCGGCGACCTCCTTGAGGAGGTGGCGGTCCTGCCCGAAGAAGTCGGCGCCGTGGCTGGTGACGATGCTCGGCTCGGCGTCGTGGATCGCGGGTCGGCGGCTCATGCTCGGTCCTCCTCGAAGTCCATGTCGCACCAGCGGCAGGGGACGCCGGGCTTGTCCATCTCGTGGTGGAGCCGCATCCCGGCGGCGGTGGCGATGACGAGCAGGGCGGTGGTCCACCCGGCGGCCGGCGGGAGCCAGCCGGGGTTGCCCCACCCGATGACGACCCGCGCGCCGACGACCGCGAACGGGGCCGCCACGGTCGACGGGGTGTGAGCGAGCCACAGCAGGGCGGCGCGCACGCGCCATGACTTGATGAGCAGGAAGAGGCTCCGGCGCGTGCTCATGCCGCCTCACCCAGCTCCCGGACGCGGTTCGCGACCCACCCCGTGGACCATCCAGTGAGCGCAGCGATCTCCCGCTGTGAGCGGCCCGCGCTCACGCCGTCGGCCACGGCCTGGCGGGCGTCGGCCTCCGTGAGCTTGGTGGGCGCGTCGTCGTGAGCGGGGGCGCTCACCGTGGCGCTCACGGCGGGCCGGGGCGTGCTCACGGCGGGGCTCACGGCCGCCACAGGCGCCCGGCGGGCCTCGGCTGCCTTCCGGTCCCGCTCGGCCTTCTGCGCGTCCTCCTTGGCCTTGCGGGCGTCCTCCTGCTCGCGGCGCTCACGCTCGCGCCGGTCGGCCTCGGCCTTGCGCTCGCGGGCCTGGCGCTCCTGCTCCTCGCGGTGCCGGGCGGCGGCGCGTTCCTCGCGGTCCGCCTCCAACTTCGCCTCGTGCTCACGCTCCTCGCGGGCGACGCGGGCGGCGTGCTCACGCTCGCGCTCACGCTCGGCCGTCTCCTCGCGGCGGCGCTCACGGTCGGCGGCCTCCTGGCGCTCACGCTCGACCCGGCGGGCCTCCTGCTCGCGCTCACGGTCGGCGCGGGCGCGGTCCTCGCGCTCACGGATCTCGCGGCGGCGGGTCTCCTCGCGCTCACGGCGCTCCGCCTCGATGCGGACCGTGGCGGCGGCGATCTCGCGCCGCCACTTGAGCGACGCCTCGGCAACGACGATGAGCACGACCGGCGCGGCCATGTGGACTCCGACGCCCACCAGGTCGCCCTTGAGCGCGCTGAACCCGATGTTGAGCGCGACCGACGTCCCGCCGGTGAGCACCCGGAGGACGATCGGCCAGCCGCTGGTCGACCCACCGAGGCGGGCGACGATGGCGTCGACCCGGATCGAGATGACGACCGCGACGTCGACCACGAGCGGCAGGATCGGCGCCGACCACTCCCACCCGGGCGGGGTCGAGCGCTCGACCAGCGGCGTCACGGTGAAGACCGAGAACAGGATGACGCCGAAGACGATCACCCACGACAGGCGGAGCACCTTCTCCGCCTGGTCCACCTGCTCCTGCGTGTTGAGCCGCATGGTCACCGCCCCGCCTTCGCGCGGGAGAGGAAGCCGCGGGCGGTCGCGCTGACCTCGGTGCGCTGGACGACCGTGCCCTTGTAGACGTTGGTGGTCGAGGCGCGGCGGACGCGGGCGAAGGCGGAGCCGATGGCGGTCGCGGCGGCGGCGAGCCCGGCGAACGGCAAGGTCACCATGAGGACGCCGGACAGCGTGACGGAGGCGAGGCCCTGGAGAACGAGCCAGGCTCCGCAGCCGATGCCGGTGACGCCGGCGCCGACGCCGATGGAGGCCACGGCGATCCCGGCGGCCCAGGCCGGGACGATCCGGTGGTCCTCCTGGTGGACCGGGGGCGTGGGGCCGAAGGCGGGGACGGGGGAGTCGTCGCGGTACGAGGTCGGCACGACCGGGGCCGGGCGGTACGCCTCGGCGATCAGGCGGGCGGCCTCTGCCGATGCCTCGGAGTCGGTGAGATGCTTCGGGTCGGTGGTCACGGGTTACCTCCGTGGTCGCTGCGCGGGCCGCCCCGGTTGAGTCGGGGCGGTCCGTCGTCGTTCGGTGTGCGGGGGGTGTGCGGCGCGCTGTGCGAGGCGGTGTGCGGGGCGATTCACACGCCGCGTGACGTGGGGATTCGCGCTGTGAGGCTGTGCGGCACTGTGCGGCTGTGCGGGCCCGCTCAGGCGGCGGCCATCGTGGCGATGAGGCGGTACACGCCCTGCTCGCCGGTCGGGGCGAGGCGGCCCTCCTCCGCGAGCTTCTTCATCTCCTTGGAGACCCAGGAGCGGTCACGACCGATCCGGTCGAGGTACGGGGTCACGTCGCGGACAGCGACCGTGCCGGACCCGACCGAGGCGAGCATCCGCACCATCTCGTCCAGGAGCTCGCGGGCCTCCTCCGGCGACGGCTTCGCGTCGGGGAGCGCGGCCGACCCGGGGGCGCCCGGCAGTTCGGCGGTCGCGTCGAGTTCGGCGTCCTCCTGGTCGACGAGCGCGGCAACCTCCTGCGCCGACTCCTGCTCCTCGGTCAGCTCGACCGGGGCCGGGGCGGCGGGGAGCGGGGCGCCGGCCGCACGCTCGCGGCGACCGGTGAACAGCGTGCCCGCGACCCGCTCGGCGGCGGCGGCCGTCACCGCGTCCAGCTCGGGGCGCACGGCCGCGAACTCCCGGACGATCCAGGCGGCGGCCCGCTCGTACTCGCCCGACGGGCCGGTCCAGAACGTCCGCGCGGGGTTGGCGTACAGGTCCTCGTCCACCCCGGCGGAGACCAGGTACACGTACCCCTTGCGCTTGTTGCCCCAGGCGGCGGGGTTGGCGCCCGCGTCGAGGACCTCCTCGGGGAGGGCGAACCCGGCGTCGTCGCCCTTCACGCCGAAGCACATCGCGGCCGGGAGGCTCGCGCGGGTGTCGGTGGAGAGCTGGTAGCCGCTCGCGCGCTGCATGGAGACGACCAGGGAGACACCGGCGGAGCGGGCCTCCTGGGCGATGCCGGTGAACACGTCGTCGCCCAGCTCGCGCAGGAGCTTCGCCGCCTCCTCGAACCAGGCGAGCAGGTACTGGAGTCCGGCGCAGCCGCACGCCCGGCCCGCCGTGCAGGAGTGCGCGGGGTTGGTCTGCGTCATCGCAGCCGCGGGCTCCCAGGCGCGGTAGCCGTGGTTGCGCAGCCAGGCGGTGCGGGCGGGGATCGCGGCCTGGACGGCCGCGACCATCGCACCGGCCGACGGGGTGTCGAGCGCTGCCCAGTCGAGCGCGGGCAGCAGCGGCTGGAAGTCCTGGCCCGACTTCGCGGCGTCCGCGAGCCACACGGCGACGTCGCAGCGGGTGAGCAGGTCCATGAGGATGTCGAGCGCGCCCTCGGTCTTGCCGGAGCCGGTCATCCCCATCACGAGCAGGTGGATCGCGTCGAGCAGCGGGAGGAGCAGGTCGCTGCCGTCGTCGTAGACGCCCAGGCGCAGCGGCACGGCGATGGTCTCGCCGGGCGCGAACGGGCCGGGCCACACGGTCGGGGTCTTGAGCATGTCCTCGGGCACGATGACGAACTGGCCCTTCCTGGCGGAGTCGGGGTCGTGGCTGACGCGGATCGCGGTCGTCGGCACGTCGAGGGCGGAGGCGATCCGGGGGATGGCCTTGGCCACGTCGTCGTTGGTCAGCTCACCGGCGGGCAGCTCGTACGGCACGGTGACCCTGTTCGGCTCGACCTTGACGTCCTTGAGCTTGGTGCGGGCGAGCCCGACCTTCTCCAGGAGGCCCTTGTCCGAGTCGGACCCGGAGGTCTCGCCGGTGCTGGACCGCATGATCTGGCGGATGTTCCAGGTCAGGGCGAGGCTCGCGCCGCCCATCAGGTACAGGTCCGGGAGCGGGCCGGTGAACGGGCCGGACAGGGCGGCGGCGGTGAACCAGCTCGACCCGGCCGCCACGGTGATGGCGGAGTGGAGGCGGCGCTGCTGCCCCGTCGACTTGCCCGCCCACCAGGTCGCGGCCGTGAGGCCGACCGAGGCGAGGGTCAGGCCGACGCCCGGCCACGGGGCGTTGCCCCACAGCTCGTGGGCGCCGGCACCCGCCAGGCCGACCACGCCGGTGACGATCCACGGCGGGGTGTACGGCTTGGCCCGGTGCCAGAGCCAGGCGCCCATCCCGGAGGTGGACGACCCGGAGTTGAGGCGGTCTTCCTGCTGCTGCGATGCGTCCTTGCTGCTGGTCATGGCGTCCGCCTCTCAGAACTTGAACGGGTTGGTGGAGGCGGCGCGCTGCGGGCGCGGACGCATCAGGTCGGCGTACTCGCGGGTGAAGGCGCCGTACGCGCCGACGGCCGACTTCGCGGCGGCGGTCGCGCCGTCGGCGGCCTTCTTGAGCTTCCGGGAGACCTTGAGCGCCCTCATGCGGCCCTGGATCGGGTTGTCGCCAGGCAGCGTCTGGGCCTGCGCGAGGCGGGCCTCCAGGATCTTGCTCGCCATGGCCAGCTCGATGGCGGCCTGGATCATCAGCGCGCGGACGTGGTTGCAGTAGTTCCGCACGTCCTCGGTCGTGTTGAAGTCCGGCTCTCCGAGGACGAAGTGCGACCCGCCGCCGCCCTGCTGGCCACCCCTGGCCGGAGCGCCGCCCTGCTGCCCGTTCCCGTTCGAGGTGACGTTGACGTTGAGCCCGAACTTCGGGGCAAATCCGGTGAAGTTGTTGTTCTTGGTGCTCGCGCCGCCCTTGGACTGCGCGCCATTTGCCCCGGCCTGGGGCGGAACGTTCGTTGTGGCCACGACGGGACCTCTCATGCCGAAGGTACGAATCTGTCGGCAGCCAGGTACTTCACGTACCTTGCCGACGGCATGAAGGTACATGAAGCACCGTCCGGAAGCAAGATATGTACCTTGGGGCCATCCTTGATGTACCTTCGGGGGAGCGCGACGTTCTGACAAAGAGGGAGAAGCCGTGGCATACAAGGCACCGGAGGGGAAGGGGTACGCCGACGTGGCGGCCCACTTCCGCACACTGATCAAGGCCGGGGAACTCGCCCCGGGCGACGCGCTGCCGTCGGTCACCGAGATCCGCGAGCAGTTCGGCGTGGCGTCCAAGACCGTGAGCCGCGCGCTCGGCCTGCTCAAGAGCGAGGGGCTCGTCAGCTCCCGTGGCGCCCTGGGCACGGTGGTGGAGAAGTCGCCGCTCGTGATCACGGGCGCGGACCGGCTGAACCGGATGGAGAAGAACGGGCTCCGGTACGCGCCCGGCGAGACCTCATCCGGGCACCGCGTGATGCTCCGCTCCGTCCACGACCCGGAGATCTGCACGGCGCTCGACCTGGAGCCCGCAGAAGAGGCCGTGATCCGCATCCGGGTCTTCCGCCAGGACGACAAGCCGACGTCGGTCGGCGTCTCGGTGTACCCGCCGCACACCACGGCGGTGGTCCCCGAGCTGGGCGAGGACGTCCGGATGGTGAAGCAGTTCGACAAGCTCTACACCGAGCGGACCGGCCGCGAGGTCGTGAAGGGCCAGCGGACCGCGCACGCCCGCCAGGCGTCCCAAGACGAGCTGAACGCCCTGGAGATCGACGCGCCGCCGCACGTGTCCGTCTCCGTGCTCGTCACCACGTTGACCTTCCACGACGACGAGCGCCCGCTCGGCTACTGGGAGGACGTCTACGCACCCGGGGCCCGGGTGCCCATCGGGGAGTGACCTCTCCACCGCCGAAGCCCCACCGACCCGAAGAGGAACCCATGACGCTCGGACAGATCACCACCACCGACCTGAACGGCTGGCAGTACCGCGCGATCGGCGTGCTCGACAGCCTGGTGAAGGCCGCGATCAAGGCGGAGCGGTACCCGCTCGACTGGACCATCACGAACAGCGGTGCCCTGCGCGGCGAGGTCACCAAGTTCGGCCGCCTCAGCGAGAACGACCGCCGCTCCGTCTTCGACGAGTGGTGCCGCGTCCTGGACGCCGACGCATCGCGCGAGTCCAACCGGTTCGAGGGCGGCACCCGGCTGACCGCCGTGTTCCAGCACCCCACCAACCGCGGGGAGGTCCGTGGCTCGCTCGTGCTCGACATCGACGCGCCCCTGGACGACGACCAGGACTAGCCCCGTACGCCCCTCAGAGCCCCCGTCGAAGCCCACGGCGGGGGCTTCGTGCTGTCCGTGCCCGTCTGCGGCTCACAGAGCCTCCGGCGGCCCTCCGGGGGGCCACCAGTCCCAGAGGGGCGGCCTGTTTTCGGGTGCAGGTTCGTGGGTGGTCGGCGGGTCGCGGGGGTTCCCTCCGGTCTGAACGGCACCGGAGGCCAGCACACCGCCACCGGGGCCGCCAAGGCCGGAGCGCAAGCGTGCCGGAGGCAGCCTTGGCGGCCCCGGCGTCGGCGCGCTCTGGGGCAAGCCCTGCCGCCCAGACCGGAGGGAACCCCCGCTCAGGCCCCGCCGTGGTGCAGGCGCGCGAAAGGCCGGCCGCGACTACTCGCCGTCGGCGGCCTCGGGCTCGAAGAGGGTCGGAGCCTCCGTCGACGGGGGCGGAGCAAGGCGCCGGCGCTTCGGCTGCACGGGAGGCGGCGCGGCCCGGCGGACTTCGATCTCGCGCAGCTGCGCGTCCACCTCGTCTATCGACCGCACCCACCCGTCGCCCGGATCGGCCGCCGGGACCGGTGCCCGCGTTTCGTCACGTGACGGAACCGGGGTGGACCGGCTTTCGACACGTGACGAATCTCGGCGCGCGATGGCCGACGCCACGGCGGTGACCACCGCCTCGCGTTGGACGCGCGCCTCGTACGCGCGCTGTCGGCAGCTCCGGCGGCAGTAGTCGCGGCTCCGGCCGACGCCGCTCTGCCGGATCGGCTCGCCGCACCAGGCGCACAGCTTCGCGCCCTCGGCGTCCCTCGGGGTGTCGTGCTTCATGCCGCCCGACCGTACGCGGTGCGGCACGTCTCGTAGGGCGGCGCGTCCCACCGACGAAAGCGCCGGCGCTTCACCGCGGCGACCCCGGCCGCGTTCCTCAAGTACGTCACCGCCGACCCCGGTACGTCTCCGAGATGACGTACGCCGACCACCACCAGGAGCACGAGCCCGACGGCCGTACACCTCTGGCACTTTTGACCGCCGCGACCGCGCACCTCTGGCACTTCTGCACTCGGTCCCGCCGTACGGACTGCACCCCGACCCGAGTTGCAAGAGGTGTCACGCCGACCGAACGCCCTCGAACAGATCCCCCACACCTATGCATCACGACCGAACGGCCCGACCCGAGAGCGATGACACACCCTTGCATTCCGATCCGAAGGCCCACGCCGACAAGATCAACACGGGCACACCTCATGCATTACGAGCAAGATCAACACGGGCACACCTCTTGCATTACGGCCCCTGCTACAAAGCCCGGCACAGAACACACCTAGGCATTCTCAACGCGTCGGCTGCCTGACATCTCTTGCAACTCCGTCGCCAGAGGGCTCCCCAGGGAAGTAGTCGGCGCCGGAACCGGTGCCGTTCCGACCCCTGGTCTCCCTGCTCAGGCCGTACGCCGAAGGCCCTCGTACGACGGCCGCCGATGCGACCAGAGGCGCGACCAGAGGCGCGACGAGAACCGCGACCAGGAGCGCGACGAGAGACGCGACCAGAGGCGCGACCTCGATGCGGAGGACCAAGGTATCGGCACTTCCAGCGCCGATACGGACCGTGCAAATGCTGCGCTGGCGCGGCGGCAGACTGCCGTCATGAGCACGATGCGCCGCCCGCTGGGCACCGGTCCGAGCACCACCAGGAGCACGCCGTCGACCGACACCGGCCCGCGGCTTCTGCCCGCCGAACGAGCCGAGCCGGACGCACTCCTGGGGGAAGTCGAGCACCAGGACGTCACCGCGCGGAAAGGCCGGCGGAACCTCGGGCCGGGCATCGCCGTGACGCCCGGGGAGGGTGTCGTGGGGAAGTAGTCGGCGCGGCCGGACCCCCTTGACTCGCACGTCGGAGACCGCGTCGGCGTCGGCTCGGGGCAAGTTGTACGGCAAGCCGTAGAGCAAGTTGTAGGGCACGTTGACGGGCAAGTTGTAGGGCCAGTTGTAGAGCAAGCCCGCCCCCGACCGCCCTCGGTCGGGGGACACTCCCCGACTCCACCTTGCTCCGCTCGGGGAAGGGGAGCTTTCGCACCAACTTGCTCGCGGCCGGCACCCGCAGATCCGCAGAGCGAGTTGTGGGTTACTGACCCCAGTAACGCGCTCCGGTCGCGCTGCCCGACGGCAGCAGATCCCGGTAGCGAGTTAGTGCTTACTGGTACCAGTTTCGCGTCGGCCGGGGACGGCCGTGGGTGTAAACCGACCCGTAAAACGAGGTGTGACAGGGCCACCTCCGGACCCCCGCCCCGACCTGCACAGGCGCCCTTCCATCTCCCTGACCACCCCCTCTCCGGGACCTCCGTGGGGGTGGTCAGGGAGTTTCCAGGGGTTCAGGTCGGGGCGGG
>NZ_JBEYHH010000076.1:0-9697 GCF_040635175.1 Streptomyces sp. NPDC006997 | reverse complement strand
CTGAACGCCTTCCAGATCGCCTTCGAAGGCCGGCTCACCCCGGCCGCCAACTGACCACTACAGAAACTGGATCAGCCGTCTACTGGACACTCCCCCTGCGGACGAGCCCGCCCAGCCGACAGATCGGTGGCTCACCCTGCCCGCGCTGGAGCGCCTGGTCTCCTACGACAGCCCCACCCCCTGCACCGCCCTGTGCACGCCGCCGCCGATCACCTTCCGGCACCGCCCGCCGCCGACACCCCCCACCGGGCAGACAGCACGGGAAGCTGCCCGGCGCCTGGCCGCCGCGACCGCCCATCCCCGCCTGGCCGCCGCCCTCGCCGCCGCGCTCTTCACCGGCGCCTCCTTTCAGCAGCTCGCTACCGCCCGCCCCGGCGACTATGACGACGCCGCTGCCACCCTGGCCCTGCACGACCGCGCCCGCTACACCGACGGCTGCGCCTCGCACCGGGTGCCGCCGTGGGCGCGTGTCTTCCTGAAGGCCGCCGTGTGCTTCGCCCGGCTCGCGCCCGGCCAGGACCAGCATCTGCTGGCCGGCCCCCACGACCGCACCCACATGCTGCGCGTGGCCGAGGGAGCTAGGCTCCGCCCGCCCCAGCCGCCCGCCGACCAGCGCACCGGCCGTATCCAGTGGGACTGGCGCGAACGCAAGGAAGCGCAGCACTACGACGCGATGCTGACACGACACCAGATCCCGCCTTCGCGCTGAGCCCGACCCCTGGTGCACGGTCAGCCGATGGAGAACTCGGCGAACTCCACATCGGTGAAGGCGATCCCGAGACCGTGGGCACGCAGGCCTCCGTCCCGGAAGTAGGCATGCCCCAGAGCGCGGGCGAGGATCACCATCTGCTGCTGCTCACCTCCGCCGGCGTCCCGGGCGGCGAACAACTCGCGGGCCACTTCTCCCGACAGGTACTGGGTGATCAGCCGTACTCGCGGATCGTCCGACGATCCTGCCGGAGCGGCGAATCCGAACCGCGCCCTGGCGTGGAGGACAAAGCCGTCGGCCTCGGCCCGGGTCCGCTGGCGGGCGCGCACCCGGGGCTGCCACCGTGCCCTGACGGCCTCATCTATCAACCCCGCATGCACAGCACTGGGACGGCGGCGCATTCCCGGCCGGGTGGTGAGCCACCTCTGTACCGTGCGCTGGGAGATCCCCAGGAGGACAGCCACGTTCTTCGTGGAGCCCTTCTCCGTCTTGAGCAGGAAACGCACAGCGGCGTCACTCGTAGGCACGGGACGGGTCAGCAGCGCTCGCTCGAGGCCCCTGACGATCTCACCCATGCCCGCCCCGCCTTCTCCACCGCGATGGCTGGTGCACGGCGGCCGTCTACTCTCCCAGATCTCTCACACCAAGCCGCGCACCCCGGCCAGTTCAGGCAAAGCCAAGACACCACCGCAAACCCTCGGCTAAGGAGCACGAAGCAGCTGAGGTCCGAGGGCGCCCCTTCCGGGGACAACCGTGCCAACCGCCGTTTACGGGATCCGTACGCGTTTGGTACGCGAAACGTGCGCTTCACGCTAGGGTTGCGGGAACAGGAGGTGCTGCATGTCCGAGCTGTTCGACGCGGTCGACGCGCTCATCGCATCCCGCTCCCCGTTGCCGCCCCCGGCGGAACGCAAGCGGCTGCGCCAGGCGCACGGCCTGACGCTGGACGAGGTGGCCGCCGCACTGCAGGTGCGGCGCGCGACGGTCAGCGGCTGGGAGGCCGGCAAGACCGAGCCGCGGCCACCGGAGCGCGACGCATACGCCCGCATGCTCAAGCAACTCGCCCAGCTCTACCCCGCAGGCGCGCCGGTGCCCCCTGAGGAGACGGCGATCCCCGAGACGCCTGCCGTTCCAGCCGCTCCTGCGCCATCGGCAGCTGAACCGGTCCAAGCCTGCACCGCACCCACAGGCCCGGCTACGGAGCCCGCGAACACCGCACTTCGCCCCGCAGCCCCTGCCGCTGTACCGCGCCCGGCTGTTTCGACCAGGCCGACGTCGCGGCGTCCGGCCGCGAAGAAGGCCGCCCCTGCCAGCGTCCCGGCGGGCGGCGCCGATCCGCGGTTCGAGAACGGTCCGCTTGCGGTCGTCGACGTCGCCGACGGCCAGGTGCTGGCGTACTGCGTTGGCGGCCTCGTCCTGGACGTAACCGCGAAGTCGATCCCGGCCCTGGTGGAGTGGACGCTGCGCGAAGGGCGGTTCGGCCAGCCGAAGTTGTCTGGGCCAGGCAAGGACGCCGACCCGCTGATCGTGCTGACCGAGGCGGCGTGCGAGTACTACGGCCTGCCCGTCACGCTCACCCAACAGGAGCGCCTGGCCGGGCGGCTGCCGGAGGGCCACAAGGTCATCAAGCAGCTGACGCGTGCCCACTGGCAGCTGACCAAGCGCGGCTTCGGGCCGTGGGCGAGGATCTACCGCCCCGCGCAGGGCGCGGAGCGCTCCTGCGTGCAGTTGTGCATCCCGTCGTGGGACGCGCTCGACACCCGGCACTGGGCCGACGCCGGGCAGTTGCCGCCGGCGGACCTGGCCCGGCTGCTGAGCACGTATGCGGCCCGCGTGATGACGCCGCGCGGATCCACCGCCGTGACCGGTCTGGAGCTGATGACCGCCCTGCACCCGCCGACCCGCGCCTCCGAACCGGACGCGACGGGCAAGCGGCACTCCGAGCACAACCCCGGCTCTCTGGGTAAGGATCCGGTGGACTGCGCGCCGTGCGAGGCACCCGACGGGCACCCGGTCCTGACGGACCTGCCGCGCTTCCACCACCGCACCCCGGCCGAGGTCCTGGTGGAGGAGGCGTACGACTGGGCACGCCCGCTCACCGACGCCGAATGCCTTCGCCTCCACCTTGTGGGCATCGACGTGAACATGGCCTTCGCCGCCGGGGCGAACGGCCTCACGGTCGGCCTGGGTGCGCCGACGCACGTCAAGAACCCCGTCTTCGATCCGAAACTGCCCGGCTCCTGGCTGGTCGACCTGAGCCACGTCGACCTGTCCCGCGTGAAGCTCGCCAAGCAGTGGACGGACCTGGACGGCGAGCTGCTGCCCAGTCCGTTCACACCGAAGGGCGAGCGCCCGACGGGTCCGGCCTGGTACGCCACGCCGACCGTGGCGTACGCGGTGGAGCTCGGCTACGACGTCGCGCCGATCGAGGCGTGGGTGCGCTACGACAACGGCCGTTACCTGGACGCCTGGTACCAGCGGCTGCGCGATGCCTACCTCGCCACGATGGCCGACCTTGGCGTGCACGCGGACATGCCGCCGGCCGACTTCCTCGCGGCCATGGACGGCTACCGGCACCGTGACCCCCAGCTGGCGATCGTGGTGTCCGCGATCAAGGCGACCGTGAAGGGCGGCATCGGCAAGCTGCGCGAGCGCCCGCGCGGGGAGGGCTGGAAGCCCGGGCAGCCGTGGCGGGCCCTTGCCCGGCCCACCTGGCGCCCGGACATCCGCGCCGCCGTCATCTCCCGGACCCGGATCAACATGCACCGCAAGATCGTCAAGCACGCTGCCTTCACCGGTCAGTATCCGGTGGCCGTCCTCTCGGACTGTGCCGTCTACGCGTCCGACGGGCCGTCGCCGCTGGACTTCCTGCCCTACCGGGACGGCAAGCCGCTGCCCGGCGGCTTCAAACTCGGAGTGAACCCGGGCCTGGTGAAGTGGGAAGGCACCCAGAGCGTGCTGTGGGGCGAGGGGGTGCGCGAGCGGTTCAACGCCCCGGAGCTCAACCTCGCCCGGTACATCAAGGACGGCACCGTCACCGACCAGGACACCGGAGAGTAGGCGGAGCGCGATGAGTATGTTCGGGGACGGCCTGGACGCCGCGGTGCAGAGGGCGTTCACCCGCCCGGTGCCCAAGAGCGCGCCCGCGCAGATGCGGTACCTGGTCAAGCAGCTCAAGGGCACCAAGGCGGTTGCCCAGATGCTCCGGATCTCCCAGCGCACCGTAGAGCGGTACGTGAAGGACCAGATCAAGAAACCGCGCCCAGACCTCGCCGCCCGGCTGGAGCGCGAGGTGAGGGCCCGCTGGCAGCCGCAGATCCGGGCGAAGGCCCGCGAGAAGGCGGCGACCATTGGCGGAATCGTCATCGACACCCGCGCCCGCCTCGGTTACACCGCGCCGATCGGGTCGACGGACCAGGACCGCATCCGGCACCTGACGGTCGCCCTGCCGCCCCGCTACGCCGCCCGCCTCTTCGACGCCCAAGAGCGGGGCGCCAGCGACCAGCAGTTGCGGGAGATCGCCGCCGAAGCGCTCAAGGAGGTGTACTTCCAGGACGGTGGCCGCCGTGCTGGCAGCCTGGAAGAGGTCCGCTTCACCGATATCGAACACCTCGACTTCGAGCTGTAGCCCCCGAGCAGCGAGCTCCGTCGACCACATGGACGCGCCGGTCGGACTGTGTGGTGGGGCCCCGGGCCGGCCGGGGGTCCGGTCGGCCCGATGTACCCCTGCCTCACGTCACGGCCGGGACCAGCACGGCCAGCAGCGCGATGAACAGCGTCATGACGCTGAAGAACACGAAGCCGCCGCGACCGATGGCCGTGGAGACCGACGAGCCCCCCTCGCGGGAGACGCTGTAGCCGATCAGACCTGCGACGGCGGAGACGGCCGCGAGGGCGACCAGAGCCAGAAGAAGGATCAGGAGGTTCTGCACGCTCACACCGCACCCCGCTGCTGGTGCCCGCGGGAGACGGCCTTCGTGTGCAGCTCCTCCGGGATCCAGATCCGGCGCTCGCGGGCCGCCTGGTACAGGGCCGTCCTGAATCGCGACCTCCGCTTGCGGACGGTGGCGCTGGTGAGCTTCAGCCGCTCGGCGATCTCGGAGTCCGGGAAACCCATGACCGTCAGGCGCACGACCGCCTGCGTCTCCGGCGCCTGCTCCTCGAGGATGTCCTCGAAGTCCGTGCTGAACACTTCCGACTCGATCTCGTAGCTGGTGGCCCGCAGCAGCCCGCCGATACCGGCATCGTTCGCGGCATCCTCCGTGAAGTCGTACACGGCGTGCAGCCGCGCCCAGCTGACCCGCTGCCTGGCCCACCTCACATACGCGCGCCGGAAGACCCACACGCACTGGCCGATGAAGTACGACATCAGGCTGCAGGCGCCGCGCGGTCCGTTGTAGTCCGCCGTCCAGCCCCGCCCGCTCTGCAGGTCGCGGCGGAACTTGCGCATCGCCTCGGCGAGCACGTCGACCATGATGACGTCCCGCTCCACACTGCTGCTACGCAGCAGCAGCATGTCGTCCTCGTGGACGAAGAACTTCCAGCCGCGGCTCTTGCACTGCTTCAGGGCGAGCCGGGCCAGCGTGCCCTTGCGGAGCATGCCGAGCAGGATCGGCTCGGCCTCCCGGTACAGCTCGATCTCGAACACCTCGTAGGCCAGCCCCTCGAACCCACCGCAGGCCAGCTCCTCGATTCGCGCGGCGTCCTGCTCGATTCGCGCCGTACCTTCCCCGCCCAGCACCGCGTCGATGGTCTCGACGATCTCTGCATCCACACTCATGGCATAAGCCCCCTCGTCGTGGTCTGCCCCCGATCCCCGACGACTTCTTTGAGTCGCGCGAGTGAGCTGCGAAGCAGATCGCTTGTTGTACGGGCTTATGTGCAGGGGAAGTTGGCGAACGTGACACGCCGGCTGAAATATTTTTTTCGCGAGGCTCAAAAGCAATCTGCGGGCCCGCAAATGCTCCACGGACCCGCAGTCGAAATCTCGCACCCGGCATTGACTGGACGAGCGCAGGCCCTCACCCTGTACCAGGGATCAGGACCGTGCTTTGACGATCAGCCGGCGTGTTCACACCCACTGCATGCCGAGCTCCCGCAGCGCGTTCAGCTGGTCCTGGGTGAGCTTGTCCCGCCTCGACTTGGTGTTCGAGATCCATACGCCCAGCTTGACGATCACCGGCTCCGTCTCGCCGTCGACCGTGATCTCTTCGCTGTGGCCCCTTGGCACCGGCCGGTGGGCGCCTTCCCGCTCCACCCACTGCGCGAGGGCCGCCAGGCCCCGCTGGAACGCCTGCTGCGCCTTGCCCTGCCCATTCGTCGGACCCTTGGCGGCCGGTGCGGGAGCCGGCGTCTCAGCGGGCGTGACGCCCAGCTGGGTCAGCCGCTGCCGTTGTTCGGGCAGGAGCCGCGCCCAGATGGCCGGCTGGGCTTGCTGCTGGAGCCATTTGCCGATGTCGTCGCCGTCCATGAGTACGCCGGGTGCGATGTCGGGCAGGTGGCCGTCGGCGTCGACCAGGTCGGCGAGGACGCGGTAGTGGCGCTGCCAGTCCAGCGGCCAGGGGCAGTTCCAGTCCGGGTCGATCTCCGTCAGCTGCGCTGCGCGTACGGCGGCCCGCTCCGGGTCCTTGCCCAGGCCGTTCTTCGTGCCCTTGCGCCGGAGGTTGGCCATGTGCTGTCCGACGGGCACCATCGCCTCGCCCTCGCCCCAGACCGCGTCCTGACGCGGTGCGAGGTGCCCGGTGGCCCGCCGGTAGGACCGGAGCGCGGCGAGCTTGGCCTCCCACGCTTCCTCGCCCGGTTCCCAGACCATCCCGGCCTCCGGCGCGTCCAGGAGGACCTTGCGCCGCTCCTCCAGCTCCCCGGCCCGCAGCGCCTTCCTCTGCTGGTGCACCCACCGCCCGAGGGGGAAGTCCTTGGTGACGCCGACCTCGACCTCAACGTCGTAGGGGACGGCGTAGAGGCCGGTGATCTCGTTCTCCGCCCGCCACCGCAGCAGGGCCTGGTAGCCCTCCAGCCACACCAGCGATTCCGGCCGGTAGACCCGGGTGCGCAGGAACGCGGCGATGGTCGCCGCGTCGCGCGGGCTGGAGAAGTGGAGCAGGGCCGACTCGGCAGCGGCGTCGGTGTCGTCCTGCTCCTGGTCCTCGCCCTCGCCCTCTGCGCCGGCCCCGACGATCCGCCCGTCCTCATCGCGCTGAAGGTGGACCTTGCGCTTGCCGTGGGTGAGGGCGCGGGAGGCGAGCTGCTCGACCAGGCGCTCATCGTGGCTGCGGAGGCCCTGGAGCACGGCCACGAGCGGCTTGAAGCTGGCGGAGGCGATCATGTTGGTCGGGTCCTCGCCGGGCTCCAGGAACACCGGCACGATGATCCGCGCGACCTTGGTGGAGCCGTCCTTGTTGAGCCTCAGCGCGCGGCCGATGTTCTGCACGATCTCCACCTGGGAGCCGCGGGTGTCCGCGAAGCAGATCGCTTCCACTCCTCGCTCGCCGGTGATGTCCACGCCCTCGCCGAGCACGCGAACGCTGGCGAGGAAGGCGCGGTGGACCCGGCGCCCGGCTGCGTCGATGCCGTTGGCGAACTGGCGGATGACCTCGCGCCGTTCGGTGACGAGGTGGTCGCCGCACAGCCATGCCGACCACACGCGATCCGGCGGGACGTGGCGGCCGGCCTCGAGTTCGTAGAACTCCGCGTCGATGGAGGACTTCGGCAGCTTGTCCGCGGCGGCCAGGTCCTCATCGGAGGCGTCGTTGACGTACAGCTCGGCAGCGGTCTGAGGCAGCTTCTCCGCGAACGCCGCGGCCTCCTCCACCTTCTGGTGGAACGTCATGACCGTACGCAGGTTGTACGCCGCCGCGTGCTCCAGGAGCGCGGTCTGAAGGAGCGCCAGGCGCCGGCCGCGCCGGGCTTCCTCGGACTCCCCGAGGACGGGGGAGGGGTCGCGGATCTCCAGGACGTCGATCTCGAACCCGGCGAGGATCTCGCGCTCGATCGCCTCCGAGAGCCCGAGCTCTGCGAGCCACGCGCCGTAGGTGCCCTCCGGGTCATCGGCCATGGTCGCGATCTCCGCTTCCTGGCCCTCCGCGCCCTTCTGCGGGCGGGCTGCGGCGAGGATGCGCGGGGTTGCGGTCAGGTAGAGCCGGAAGTCCGCCGGGATCCTCTGGTTGTCGTGGATTGCCGCCCACGGCCGCCCAAGATCACCAGCAGTTCCGTGGGCCTCATCCACGATCGCGAGGTCGAAGCCGCTCATGCGCTGGCCATACAGGCGGTCTCCGCCCGCCAGAGCGGCCTCCAGCGGCCCGCGAACCTTCTGCTGGCCCTCGGGTGCGTCGATGTCCTCACGGTCCACCAGGGAGGCGTACGTGGCGAACACGACGACCGGCCCGGACCCGGCCCACAAGGACAGCTGGATCGGGTTGGTGGTGGTCCGCACGCCCAGCTCCTTCAGCACCGGGTCGTTCTCCAGCGAGCACACCGCGACCATCGGGGCCCGGTGACCGACCAGCCGCCACGCCTGGGCGGTCTGCGCGAGCAGGTCCAGGGTGGGCACCGTCACGAGGATCCGGCCGTCCGCGAACGACTCCAGAGCGCATGCAGCGGCCGTGATCGTCTTGCCCGAGCCGGTCGCTGACACGATCGTGCCTCGGGCACCCTGCGGGGGCGCGGGTGACCTTGCAGGGAATCCCACCCACCTGCGAAACGCGGAGCGCTGATCGACCTGGTGTTCCTTGAGCTGAATCGCTGACATTTCCTTGCCTCCCCGAGCGGTCAATTCCTGTGGTCTTTCAGAGGGCCGCGTGCGGAATGCAGGCCGCGCCCAAGTCGTTCCAGATCGACGCATCCGCCTTGTGCCAGCCGCCCGGCTTTCCGTCCCTGAACGGCGGCTTGTCGTCCGGGTCGTAGTGACCGGCATCGAGCGTGCAGACCACGACATCCCCGTCCGCGTTCCGCGTCCGGGCCGTGCACAGACCGCCGGCCTCACCCAGCGCCTCCAGCACCCCGGCGCCGCGCCGTGGTGTGCGGACGGGTGCCCGGCAGCACGGCCTCCCGGACGAACCTCTCCAGCCGCACCAGGTCGGCCCGCTCACCCTGCCTCACGTCCGCGATATGTACGGCCAGTTCAGCGGCACCGGCCGACCGGCCACCGCGCCGGGACCACTCCCGGTCCGCGATGCCCACCAGGGCCTCGCTCACGGCCGTCACGCCGTCATCCCAGCCGTCCGAGAACAGCGGGCCCCGAGAGGCCGGCACCATGCCGCCCAGCTCCACCACCTGGCACTGCGCCCCAGCGACCGCCCCGGCCTCCAGTGCGGCCACCAGGTCGTCCGCCTCGCTCGCGGGCACTCCCTGTGCCTCCAGGAGCGCGAACACCTTCAACCGGGCGTTCACGCCCGCCGTCTGGTACTGCGTCACCCGGCGCACAGAATCGCTGCTCAGTGCGGGATCGGGTCCGGTAGATTCGTGGTGACCGGTCATCTACGGTCGTTCCTCTCGGAATTCCGGGGAGTTCCCGGGTGGTTGGAGGGTGTCCCGTGTTTCCGCCAACGGTACATGCTGCATCAACCTGATGCACGCGGTACACCGGAACCCACACGAACGAGCGACCCCCACCCCTTGTAGCCAGCCCGGCCCGCGCCAGCGGGCCCCAAGGTTCTGGAGGCGCAGCCGGAAGGGCCGTCAGGCGGGGGAGCGCAGCGGACCCGCCCGGGAGTGCGGAGCACTCCCCAACTCCCTTACTGGAGGCCCCACTAGCCGCACCTGACACCCCGCCAGCCACGGCCGCGCGATGCGCGGCCAGCCGGGCGCGCAGCGGCCGGCCCCACCGGTCCCTGGAGCGCAGCGGAGGGGACCGCCCGCGCATCGCGCGGGCCAGCGGGAGCGCAGCGACCGCCCCGCTTGCACATCGCGCAGCGATGTGGTACCCGCTCCGCGGGGGCTGCCGAGGAGGCCGCCGAACGCGCCGGACAGCAGCAGCGCCCGGGAGCCCGC
>NZ_JBEYHH010000075.1:0-10097 GCF_040635175.1 Streptomyces sp. NPDC006997 | reverse complement strand
GGGGGTCTGTGCGGCGATGAGTTGGCGGAGGAAGTCGGCGTGCAGCTGCTTGTGCGCGGTGGTGAGTTCGGCGGGGGTGAGGGTTTCCGGCAGGGCAGCGAGCGCGTCAGCCAGTTCGCCGCGCAGTCGCAGCATCAGAGCCTCGGCCCGTCGCTTGGCCGCCTTGCTCTGCAGGCGTTCGAGCATCGCGGCCTGGACGTCGGCCAGCTCCTCCGCCGTGGCGATGCGGACGTGGTCGGCGCGGCCTCCGAGGCTGCCGACCATGTCGCCCACCGAGTCGTAGAACTCGCGCACGACGACGTCCTCCATCTCCTTCTCCGCGTCGGTCCGCTCGACCGTGCCGTACGCGTCGCCGGTGAGGACCACGCCGCCCGTCAGCGGCTCCTTGGCGGCACCCGCGTACACGAACTCCAGGTCGCCCTCCTCGGAGTCGTCGCCCACCAGGTGGACGTGCCCGCGCAGGCCGCGCGTCCACTCGATGGCGCGGCGTCCGGCGAACGCGTCCTCGTACTCCGCCCACCAGGCGCGGAGCTGATCGGGCCTGCCGTAGCCCTCCGCCAGGCGCGGGTTGGTGCCGCGCACCTCGATGTCCCAGAGCCGGTAGAGGATCTGGAAGGGCGTCATGGACTTCCGGCCCCGGCCGGTCTTGTTGTCGGCCCGCACGGTCTCCATCGCGGCGGCGGTCGCGGCGTCGAGGTCGGCGGTCACCGAGTCGGCCGGCGGCTTCCCGTCCTGCACCTTGGTCAGGTACTCGATCAGGGCCGCGTCGTCGGCGGACCGCACGATCGTCACCATGACGCCGTGGCCCTTGCCCTTGCACTTGCAGTCGCGGATCTCGCAGTCGGTGGACGGCTCGAAGGCCGGGTCCATCTTCTTGAGCGTGGCGGCCCAGAAGTCGCGCAGCCAGTCCTCCCACGCCTCCAGGTCGTCGGCCGTGGGGTCGAAGTAGCCGGTCACCGTGCCCTTGGCGGGGGTGCCGTCGAGGGTGCCCCCGAGGAAGACCAGGAGGTTCATGTGCGGGTGGTAGCCGTTGGCCTGCGACCGCGTGACCTCCGAGGCGCGGACCATGCCCGCGTACCCGACCTTGTGGCGGATGCCTTCCTCGGCCGGGCGGACGGAGTGGCCGAAGCTGCCGTCCTTGCGCTCCCACCAGGAGACCGACTCGGGGCGGCCGTAGAACGCGGGGTCGGTCAGCATCCGCTGGTAGGCGCCGGGCACCCGCCGCGGCTTGCCCGACCGGTCGAGCACCGGTTCCCCGCGCGCGTCGAGCTTGGGTTCGCCCCACAGCGCGGACGCGAGCCGGGCCAGCTCGGTCGTGCGGTTGTGGCGGGCGGTGAGCACCACCACGGCGAGGATGCCGCCCTGGGCGATCCAGCGCAGGGCGCCGGTCTTCAGCTCCTCGGTGCGGCCCCGGCGGATCGAGGCGGAGCACTCGGGGCAGAACCAGATGCGCCCGCAGCGGACCAGGCCGATGGTCACGGCGTACCCGCGTGTGGACCGAGCGACGATGACGCCGGTCTCCGGGTCGAGGATGCGGACGCCGCACCCCTTGCACGCGTCGATCTTCGACAGCCGGTTGAGGACCTTCCGGCCCTGCCACCGGCGGATCGAGGCGGAGGCCGCCTTGTCCGCGCGGGTCTGTTCTGAGGGGCGCGACGCCCCCTCAGACTCCCCAGTTCCACTCTCCGGACGTTCTTGCAGGTCAGAGGCGGTCTGGCCGTTCTTGGAAAACTCTGTCAACCCTTTACCAAGGTGGACACCTTCGGTGCCCTGTTCTTGCAGGTCAGACCCCGTTTTCGGGGCGGTTTTGGCGTCCGCCTCCGATGCCCGCTTTCGGCAGTTAGGCGAGCAATATGACTGTCCGGGCATCTTGCGCGTAAAGCGCCGTCCGCACCCCTTCCGGCGGCAGCGAGGCCGCGCGGGGCCGGAGACACGAACGGCCCCGGTCAGCGACGCGTCCGAAGGAGCGGTCGCCACAGGGGCCTGTGGTCCTGCATCATGGGAATGCACTACGTGAGCACCAATCCTGAGTCCGTGGAAAGTCGAGGGAGCTTGGTGTTCGCTCCGGGCCCGCCGTGCTACCGGCGGGCCCTTTGCGTTGTCTGGGGTTGTGGCGCTGAGCCTGCCACAAAGTGGCGGACAGTCAGCCGATATACGCCCAGAGACCCGTGCGGCAGATGTGACTTGATGGGCCGTAAGGAGCCCCGCCAGCCGAAAGGCCGGCGGGGCTCCGGTGCTACGCGGCTTCGACCGTCCACTCCCACGGCTCGCCGTCGGCGGCGGCACGGGCGGCGGCGTCGGCCAGGGCGCGGGCGAGGGCGGACGCCCGCGGCTTGAGGTGCCGGGTGCGGGAGACCTTCAGCAGCACCTCGGAGACGCGGCCGGCGTCGGCGGCCGGGAAGGCCAGGGCCTCCCTGCCCTCCATCGCGGCGACCAGGGGGGCCACCGACTTGCGGTCGTTGTACGGGACGGCATTGGTCACCCACGGGGCGAGGGCGACCACGTCCGCCAGGAGGTGGCGGTCCTGCCCGAAGAAGTCGGCGCCGTGGCTGGTGACCAGGCTCGGTTCGGCGTCGTGGATCGCGGGTCGGCGGCTCATGCTGCGGCTCCCATCCGGTAGGCGAGCTGGGTAGCGGCGGCGAGGATCAGGCGCACCTCGGGCTCGCCGTCGAGCAGGAGTCGGTTCGAGGCAGCGGGCGCCGGCGGAACCGGCGCGGGGGCCGGGTCCGGGCGGTGGCGCAGGGCCACCGCCAGGACCACGAGGGCGACCACCACGGTGGCGAGGTAGGCGAGGGCGATCACGAGCCCACCGCCTCAGCCGTCGTGACGCGCTTCCAGGACGCCCGGAGCCGGGTCTCCCCGGCGCTGTGCCCGGCCTTGCGGAACGCGGCGGCGAGGGCGTTGTACGTCATCGGCGGGTTGGTGCTGGCCCTCAGCTCCGAGACGATCCGGTCGATCTCGTCGTCCGTGAGGGTCGGCGCCTCGATGGCGGCCAGCTCCTCGAAGCTGCCCCACACGGGGAGCTGCCAGCGAGGCTGTGACGCGCCCTGTGACGCGGGTGTGACGCGCTCTGTCACGCAGGTCAGAGCCCTGCCGGTGCCGTCGCCCTGCCGGACTCCATCCAGCTCCGACCACGCTCCGGAGAGCCGTCGGGCGGCCCGTGCCTGTGCCTCTGCGACGCGCTTCCCGGCGCCCGTGACGGCGTCGAGGCGAGTCTCCTCGGTGCCCGCCTCGGCACGAAGTTCGGCGCGGGCGATGGCCGCCTGGTCGCGGGCACCCTGCTGGATCGTGGCGATCCGGTCGAGGGCGGCCGGGGTCAGCGCGGTGCGCTCCCAGAGGCCGTGCACGAGCCACAGCGCCTTCGCGGCGAGCGGCAGCCAGGCGACCGCCAGCCACGGACCGGGCGAAGGCTCACCGAGCGCGTGGGCGACCAGGACGCCAGTCGCCACCGCCCCGAAGCCCCAGCCGACTCCAGTGATCACGTTGCTGTGGTCGCCCTGCCGGGCCAGCCGCCGCTCGTACGCGAGCGTGGCCAGCCAACCGCCGTCGAGGCCGATGCCGACGACCAGGGCGATGCCCCACGGCATCGAGCCACCGAGCCACATCACGATCACGGCCAGGGTGAGGACCATGCTCACGGCCGTCATGGCGACCGCCGGGCCCACCGTGGCAAGCCGCTTGACGTTGAGGTTCTTCATGGTCACTTCCCCTTCCGGATCTCGCGGATCAGCAGGTACGACACGCAGCCGCCGACCGTCACGGCGACGGCGACCAGGGCGACGGCCAGGAACAGGGCGGTCAGGACGCAGGCGCAGGCGGCGCCGCCCGCGACCCACGCGGCGACCTTGCCGGTCGACCGGCCGCCGGCCTTTCCGTGCGAGCAGCTGCACGCGGCGTGCGCGGCCGGGGCCGGGGTGGCCGCCTGCACGGCCTGGACCACGGCGAGGATCTCCGCGATCCGCTCGGTGTTGGACTCGGCCGCGCGGGCGTCGGCCACGGCCTGGGCGAGGTTGGCGCTCATGCTGCGACCTCCACACGGATCGTCGTGCCGTCCTTGGCGAGCAGCCCGCGCTTGACCAGCGCCTTGACCGCGCGGTCGACGGAGCCGGGGTTGATGCCAATCGCCTTGGCGATCTCGGCGTTGGTGGACGTGCCGCCCTGCACCGCCTTGAGCACGGCGGCCTGGTTGTCGGTCAGGTCGGCCGGGATGGCAGCCGCAGGGGCGGCGGCGGGGGCCGGGGTCGCGTCCTTCACCAGGCGGAGCGGGGCGGCGGGCGCGGGAACGGCCGGCGCCACCGACGACCGGCGCCAGATCGGGCGCGCGGGAAGGGCGATGACCTCCTTGGGGGTCATGAACCGCAGCTTGATCGGATTCCGCCGCTGCTTCGGGCCCTTGTCCTGGTCGAAGAGCAGCGCGTAGCCGGGCATGGGCAGGTCGTGGGCGGGCCAGTCGGAGCGGCCGAACACGGTCTGCGCGTCGGTCTGGTTGGCGACGGCGAGCCCGAGCTTGATGGTCATCTGGCCCGCGATCTGCGAGTCGAGGCCGTGGCCGTCGCCGGACAGGGTCGGCTTCTGCGTGGCCGGGCACAGGATGATCTCGGCGGCCCGGTACTTCCGGGCGATCGTCCGCAGGCCCTCGATCACGTCCTGGTAGTCGCGCTTCTTGCCGTCCTCGTCCTCGTACTTGGTCTTGCAGTCCTGGAGCAGCTCGCCCATCTCGTCGACGAACACCGTGATGCGGGGGCGCTCCGGGCTGATCGAGATGACGTCCTCGCCGCGCGGCAGGAACTTCAGCCGCTCCTCGCCCTCCGCGATCAGCTCCTGGACGACCTCGCGCATCTCGTCCAGCTCGACCGCCGTACGGGCGCGGTGCTCCCAGTTCCGGGCCTCCACGTACTTCCGGTCGAAGATGACGAGCCGGTGGTCAGCGGGCTCGGACGCCTCGGCCATGAGCGGCCGGGCCGAGTACGACTTGCCCGACCCGGACGTACCGGCGATCAGCATCCGCTTGCCGAGCGGCACCGGGATCGTCTCGCCGGTCACGGTGTCGATGGCCCAGCAGTCGCCCGGCTTCCACCCGGACAGGCTGATCCCGTCCGAGGCGCTGCGGGTCCGCAGGATGATCGTCGCGCGGTCGCCGTGCGATCCGGCCTTGACCTCGACCCGCAGGTCGGTCCGCGCGCCCAGGAGCGCGCGGATCTCGTCGGTCTTGGCCTTGAACGCCTTCGGTGTCCACCGGTCGTCCAGCCGCACGTGGGAGACGAGACCGGCGGCCGTCAGCTTGGCCGGGGTCGGGACCGTGCCGGACAGGCCGCGCGCGTCCGCGTTCGGCACCCAGTACGTCGGGTCGAGCCGGGAGGCCAGCCGCTTCTCCTCGGCTGTCATCGAGTCGTCCACGTCGGCGGCGACCTTGCGGCGGCCGATCCACAGACCGGCGACGTTGAGGCCGATCAGGCTGAGCGAGGTTCCGGCCGGCCACACCGTCCAGTGCTCCGCCGACGACATGACGTACGAAGCGAGCCCTGCCGGGATGGTGTGCGCGGCGTGGGCGCGGACGGCGAGCTGGCGCATCGTCGCGGGGTAGTTCCGGCGGGCGGTCTTCAGGTCGGTGCGGGCGACCTTGGCGTGTCCGCGCGCGGCCTTGTCGGCGGTACGGGCGGCGCGGCGGCCGCCGTTGAGCGGGTTCTTGCTCGCGGCCTTCGCTGCCTTCCGCTGGCTCGCGGCGGTCGCGGCCGTCGACCGCGCCGACGTGTTCGCGCGCTGAGCGGCAAGCAGCGCCTTCAGGTTCTCCGGGGTGCGGAGCTTGGTCCGGCGGTCGGCCTCGGCGTCCCAGCGGGCCGCGAACGGGGCGCAGACCGGCGCGGCGACGTCGAGCGCGCGGCCCGTGGCGGCGGTGGCCTTGTTGATCCGGTCAGCCGAGAACGAGCGGGCCGTTTTGGTGCCGGTCCCGATCTTGTTCCATGCTGCTGCGTAGTCCACGAGTGCTCCTTCAGTGGTCGTGGATCAGGGCCGGGATCGCCGTTCGCGCGGCACCCGGCCCGCCTGGTTTGTGGCGGTTTCCGAGACCGCAACCTCCCTTGCGGGCGGTTGCGCCCCCGCAAGCGCGTGACCTGCGGGTTTCGGTGTTGCGGTGGTTTCCGGGAGGGGGCCCCTACGCGTACGCGCGCGAGGGACCCCGTTTCGGAACCCATCCGGCGACCCCTCGGAAGGGGCCGCCGAACAACATCCATACTGTGGTAGCACAGTTGGTGTGTCAAGCCCTACACTGTGTTAGGTCACCGCATTGGATGCTGTGCTAGATCACCGAACCGTTCACCCGCCGAAGGAGCCCGTCATGTCCTCGCTGGAGCGCACGCCCCCGTACCTCCAAGTCGTCGCCGCCCTGAAGTCGAAGATCGTCAGCGGCGAGCTGAAGCACGGCGACACGCTGCCGTCCGTGCGCGAGCTCGCGACGGAGTACGGCATCTCCACCGCGACCGCGCAGAAGGTCCACCGCACGCTGAAGGCGGAGGGCCTGGCAGAGGCCCGCCAGGGCTCGGCCACCACGGTCAGCACGCGCCGGACCCTGCACCGCACGGCCGCCGACCGGTTGGAGTCCGCGCTCACCACCGGGCGGATCTACGCCGATGGCGAGTACGCCGTCATCACGAACGCCGACCTGACCACCCCTCCCGAGTGGGTCGCGGACCTCCTGGGCGTCGAGGGCGACGGCCCGGCGCTCCGCCGCCAGCGGGTCACGCACAACGCCGACGCCGAACCCGTCAGCGCCAGCACGAGCTGGTTCTCCGCCGACCTCGCGGAGACCGTGCCCGCCCTGCTGTCGCGGGAGCGCATCCCCGGCGGCACCCCGTCCGCCATCGAGGCCGTCACCGGCCGCCGCGCGGTGGCCTCCGAAGAAGCCAGCGCCGCCGACGCGGCCACCCAGGAGCAGGCGGGCCTGCTCGGCGTCGAGCCCGGCGCCCCGGTCCTGCTGAGCCGGAACGTCTACGTCGACGCGCAGGGCGACACGGTCGAGGTCGGGGAGTCCGTGGCCCCCGCCCGCCGCTGGCGCTCCCACCGGAGCTGACCCCCGGTCCGCCCACACCGAAGCCCCCGCCGATCCGTATTCGGCGGGGGCTTCGTCGTGCCAACTCCCGAACGTACCCGCACGCGCCCGCCACGGGGCCGCTGAGCGCCGTTCTCCCGCTTCCGCGACTCTCAGCCCGCCGGAGTCCTCACAAGCCGTCAGAACGGCGCACAGGGGCGCGCCGTGGGAGGACGTGCCGGTTACTGCGCCTCCGGCGGCCCTCCGGGGGGCCACCGCTCCCAGAGGGGGTGGGGGATCGCGGGTGTCTGCGGGTCCGTGGGTGGGTCGGCGGGGTCGCGGGTTCCCTCCGG
The DNA here is from genome assembly GCF_040635175.1 of Streptomyces sp. NPDC006997. Taxonomy (NCBI): domain Bacteria; kingdom Bacillati; phylum Actinomycetota; class Actinomycetes; order Kitasatosporales; family Streptomycetaceae; genus Streptomyces; species Streptomyces sp. NPDC006997. The sequence goes on along the minus strand of NZ_JBEYHH010000075.1, from coordinate 2,720 downwards.
TCGGACAGCCCTCCGCACCATGCCGCACGACCGCCCGGGGCGGCTCCGCAAGCTCCGCCACCCCGAACGCCCGCACGGCCCACCGTGAGTGCCGCCCGACCGGAGGGAACCCGCGAGAGCCCCGCCTTGCGAGGCGAGCGCGAAAGGCCGGCGGACCTACTCGCCGTCGGCGGCCTCCGGCTCGAAGAGGGTCGGGGCCTCCGCCGTCGAGGGCGGGGCGAGGCGCCGGCGCTTCTGCGGAGCCGGGGCCGGAGCAGGCGCCGGGCGGGGCGCGGCCTGGCGGGCTTCCAGCTCCCGGAGCTGAGCGTCGACCTCGTCTATCGACCGCACCCACCCCTCCCCCGGATCGGCGGCGGCCGGGGGCGGGACCGGTGCCCGAGTTTCGTCAACTGTCGGAACGGGGTCCCGCCGGGTATCGACAGTTGACGAAACGGGGCGCACGGCGTCGGCCCGGCCGCGCGAGTAGGCGACCAGCCTCATCTCCGCTTCGCGCCGGGCCCGGTACGCGTACTCGCGGTGGGTACGGGAGCAGTAGTCCCTGCTCCGGCCGACGCCGGATTGCTTGATCGGGCCACCGCACCACGCGCACAGCTTCTCGCCGTCGGCGGCCCTCGGGGTGTCGCGCTTCATGCCGCCCGACCGTACGCCGTGCGGCACGTCTCGTAGGGCGGCGCGTCCCGCCGACGAAAGCGCCGGCGCTTCCCCGCGGCTCCACCCCGGCCGCGCTCCCCGCGTACGTCACCGCCCACCGCCGTACGTCTCCGAGATGACGTACGCCGCCCACCGCCAGGAGCACGCCGACGACCGAGCACCTCTGGCACTTCTGCTCGCCGCCCCAGATCAACGCCCGCTGTCCCGCACGACGGACCGCCTCGAACAGATCCCCCACACCTATGCATCACGACCCAACGGCCGCCCATACCGCCCAAATCACACACCCAGGCATTCCCAACAAGTCGGCCCTTGCGCAATGTGCACACCCCGTGTCAGTCTCTTGGTGTGCACAAAGCGCACACCGATCGAATCGGGGAGGACCACCGCCATGTCTGTGATCGTTGAGAAGACCGCCGGGAACCGTGCCGAGATCTCGTGGAGCCCTCAGGAGGACGACCCCCGCGGCTACCTCGCCAAGGCGATCGAGTCCGAGCAGCTCGCGTACGCGCTGGAGTCGCTCGGGGCGAGCGAGGCCGGCCACACCGAGCCGACCGCGAACGAGGACTACGCCGTGGCGATGACGACCGCGACCGCGAACCTCGCGCAGCTCCTGGAGCGCCGCGCCGCCGTCCAGGTCGTGCAGCTCCGCGACCACTACGGCCTGTCGTGGCGACGCATCGCCGTCGCGCTGTTCGAGGACGCGGAGAAGCAGTCCAGCGTCCGGCGCATGTACGAGTCCGGCCGACGCCACATCGGCATCTGACCCAGCACCCGGAGGACACCGTGACCGACACCCGTTGCCCCGCCGCCCACCCCGACGACCCGACCCCGTGCGACGGCCCGGCCGTCGTGACCGTGCTCGACCGGCAGAACGCCGGGGCGGACGGCTGCGAGCACCACGCCGCCCGGCTCCTGGCCTCTCTTGAGGGTGGCCGGGTCTACCCCCTGCCCGACGCGCCCGAGGGCGCCGCCATCCGCGTCTTCAAGGCGGCTGACGGCACGCGGCCGTTCGCCTGGCACGAGGACGCGCCGCGTACCCAGCCGTCCCAACTCAGCAACCGCGAGAACCGCGAGCGCGACGCCCGCTGACGCACAAGAACGTCGAAGCACCGCCGCTCAACCCGAAGGCCCGCACCGCACGGTGCGGGCCTTCGTCGTGTGCAGTCGACCGAGGTCAGGCCGGCCGCTCGGGAGGACCAAGGTATCGACACCTCCGGCGTCGATACGGAGCCGTGCAAATGCTGCGCGAGCACGGTCGGCGGCGAGCACCAGGAGGAGGCCGTCGAAAGGCCGGCGGAACCTCGGGCCGTGCTCCGGAGAAGGGTCCCGTACGGAAGTAGTCGGCGCCGCCGGACCCCTTGACCCCGCACGTCGGCAGCCCCTCCGGCCCGACCTGGGGGCAAGTTGTAGAGCAACTTGGAGGGCAAGTTGTAGAGCAACTTGTGAGGCAACTTGGAGGGCAAGTTGTAGGGCAAGCTGCGGCTCCCGACCTTGATCAGACAGGGGTGGTGGACAAAGGGGGTTCCCCGTCCTCGGGGAACCCCAGCCGTCCCGGCCGGGGTCGCGGGAAGCTCCCCTTCCCGCCCAACTTGCTCGCGCCGACGGGCAGCAGATCCGGGCAGCGAGTTGTGGGTTACTGACCCCAGTAACGCGCTCCGGTCGCGCCGCCCGACGGCAGCAGATCCCGGTAGCGAGTTAGTGCTTACTGGTACCAGTTTCGCGTCGGCCGGGGACGGCCGCGGGTGTAAACCGACCCGTAAAACGAGGTGTGACAGGGCCACCTCCGGACCCCCGCCCCGACCTGCACCGGCGCCCTTCCATCTCCCTGACCACCCCCTCTCCGGGACCTCCGTGGGGGTGGTCAGGGAGTTTCCAGGGGTTCAGGTCGGGGCGGGGGTCCGGAGGTGGTCAGGGAGTGGTGAGGGGAGTTTCGAGGGTGGCGGGGTGGAGTTGGGCGGGGACGGGGGTGGCGGGGGTCTGTGCGGCGATGAGTTGGCGGAGGAAGTCGGCGTGCAGCTGCTTGTGCGCGGTGGTGAGTTCGGCGGGGGTGAGGGTTTCCGGCAGGG
>NZ_JBEYHH010000074.1:0-10713 GCF_040635175.1 Streptomyces sp. NPDC006997 | reverse complement strand
CCGGCGTTCGCCAACGCCTGACGAATCACCCGCTCCTGCGACGGACCATTCGGAGCCGTCAACCCATTACTCGCACCATCCTGATTGACCGCACTGCCCCGGATCACGGCCAGCACACGGTGACCCTTGCGCTGAGCGTCCGACAACCGCTCCAGGACCACCAGGCCGACCCCGTCGGAGAAGCCCGTGCCGTCGGCGCCCGCCGCATACGGCTTGCACCGCCCGTCCGCTGCCAGTCCGCGCTGGCGGCTGAACTCCTGCAGCAGGAAGGGGCCCGCCAGGACGGTCACGCCGCCGACGAGGGCCATCGAGCACTCCCCGGAACGCAGCGCCTGCGCCGCCAGGTGCATCGCGACCAGGGAGGACGAACAAGCCGTGTCCACCGTCACGGCCGGGCCCTCGAAGCCGAAGCTGTACGCCACCCGGCCGGACACCACGCTCGACGCGGTGCCCGCCAGGCGGAAGCCCTCCAGTTCGGGCTGGGCCGTACCGCCGTAGTCGGACATGACGGCGCCCGCGAAGACGCCGGTGTCGCTGCCGCGCAGCGCGGCGGGGTCGAGTCCGGCGTCCTCCAGGGCTTCCCAGGACGCCTCCAGCAGCAGCCGCTGGATCGGGTCCATGGCGGTCGCCTCGCGGGGGCTGATCCCGAAGAACGCGGCGTCGAAGTCGCCGACGCGGTCGAGGAAGCCGCCCCCGCTCGCGTAGACCTTGCCGACGTGGTCGGGGTCGGGGTCGTAGAGCCGTTCCACGTCCCAGCCGCGGTCGGTGGGCAGGGGCGCGATCGCGTCGCGGCCCTCCGCCACCAGCCGCCACAACCCCTCCGGAGAGTCCGCGCCACCGGCGTAGCGGCAGCTCATGCCGACGATCGCGATGGGTTCGGCGGCCTGGGCCAGCAGTCGACGGTTCTGCTGCCGCAGGCGCTCGGTCTCCTTCAGGGACTTGCGGAGCGCTTCGACCAGCTCGTTCTGGTTGGCGGACATCGCCTTGGTTCCCCCGTTCGGACGCGTTCCCGCGGCCGTGTTCGCAACTGATGTGTTCTCGGGCGTGGGTGGAGCGTCTGTCATTCCACGTCGTCCTGCGTCATCCGGATCAGTGCCGCGACGTCCATCTCGTCGATCGACACGGCGTCGCCGTCCGCGTCGTCGGGCTGGGTGTCACCGGTTTCGCCGCTGGCCAGGTCGAGCAGGGCGTCGAGCAGTCCGGACTGGCGCAGGCGGCCGATCGGGATGGTGACGAGCAGGTCGCGGATCTCCTTCTCCTCCGAACGCCGTCCCGTGTCGGCCGGTGCCGAGCCCGGCATGGCGACGGGGATCAGGTAGTGGGCCACCGCCAGCGGGTTGGGGTGGTCGAAGACGAGGGTGGTCGGCAGTCTCAGGCCGGTGGCCGCCGTGAGCCGGTTGCGCAGTTCCACCGCGGCGAGCGAGTCGAAGCCCAGTTCCTTGAAGGCGCGGTCGGGGTCGACGGCGTCGGCGGAGGCGTGGCCGAGTACGGAGGCGACCTGGGCGCGTACGAGGTCCAGGGTGACGTTCTCCCACTCCGCCGGGTCGACGGCGGCCAGCCGGTCGGCGAGTGAGCCGCCGACGGCTTCGGTGCGCCGTGCGGACACGCGGACGAGTCCGCGCAGCAGCGCGGGCAGCCGTCCCGCCTGTGCCTGTGCGCGCAGGGCCACCTGGTCGAGGAGTGCGGGGACGAGGACGGCCTCGTCGTGGTGGTGGGCGGTGTCGAACAGCTGGAGGCCGAGGTCGTTGGAGAGCGCGGCGACGCCCATGCGTTCGAGTCGGGCGAGTGCGGCGCCGTCGAGTTCGCCGGTCATTCCGGTGGCGTCGCCCCACAGGCCCCAGGCCAGTGAGCTGGCGGTCAGCCCTTCGGCGCGCCGGACGGCGGCGAGGGCGTCGAGGGTGGCGTTGGCGGCGGCGTAGTTCGCCTGGCCCGGGCTGCCGATCAGGGCCGCGAGGGAGGAGAAGAGCACGAACGCCGACAGGTCCATGTCCGCGGTCAGTTCGTGCAGGTGCAGGGCGGCGTCGACCTTGGGCCGCATCACCCGCTCGATCTGTTCCGGGGTGAGTGACTCGACCACTCCGTCGTCGAGTACACCGGCCGAGTGGATCACCGCACGCAGCGGGTGTTCCAGTTGGTCGAGGAGTCGGGCGAGTTGGTCGCGGTCGGCGACGTCGCAGGCCGCCGCGCGGGCGTCGGTGCCGAGTTCCGCCAGTTCGGCGATGAGCTCGGGTACGCCGTCGGCGGCGGGGCCGCGGCGGCTGACCAGGAGCAGGTGCTTGACGCCGTACCGCCGGGCGAGGTGCTTGGCGAAGAGGGCGCCGAGGCCGCCGGTGCCGCCGGTGATCAGGACGGTGCCGTCCTGGTCGTCGAGCGGGGCGGGGACGGTCAGCACGACCTTGCCGGTGTTGCGGCCCTCGCGCAGGAACCGGAACGCCTCCCGGCCCCGCCGCACATCCCAGGTACGGACCGGCGCGTGCTCCAGCACACCCTGCTCGAACAGCGCCACGACCTCCGTCAGCATCTCCTGGATACGATCCGGCCCCGCTTCCACGAGGTCGTAGGACCGGTAGCGCACTCCTTCGTGTTCGGCGGCGACGACGTCGGGGTCGCGCAGGTCGGCCTTGCCCATCTCGATGAACCGGCCGCCGCGGGGCAGCAGGTCCAGCGAGGCGTCGATGAACTCCCCCGCCAAGGCGTTCAGTACGACGTCCACGCCCGCCCCGTCGGTGACGTCGAGGAAGGTGTCGCGGAACGACAGGTCACGCGAGGACGCGATCCGCTCCCCGGCGACGCCGAGCGCACGCACCGCGTCCCACTTCGGCTCACTCGCCGTGGCGAGGACGTCCGCCCCCAGATGCCGGGCCAGCTGCACGGCCGCCATGCCCACGCCACCAGCGGCGGCGTGCACCAGCAACCGCTCACCGCGCCGCAGCCCGGCCAGGTCCACCAGACCGTAGTAGGCGGTGAGGTAGACCACGGGCAGGGCCGCCGCCTGGACGAAGGTGAAGTCGTCCGGCATCGGGACGATGGTGCGCCGGTCGGCGACGGCCACGGGTCCGAAGGCGTCCAGCACGAGGCCGAACACCCGGTCGCCGGGGACCAGGTCGGTCACTTCGGCGCCGACTTCCAGGACGACACCGGCGGCCTCGCTGCCCAGCGGTGCCTCGCCGGGGTAGGTGCCGAGCGCGATCAGCACGTCGCGGAAGTTCAGACCCGCGGCGCGGATGCCGACGCGGACCTCGTGGACCCCGAGCGGCCGGTCGGCGTTCGACGGCAGGAGCGCCAGGTCTTCCAGGGATCCCCTCCGCTTGCTGTCGAGTCGCCAGGTGCCGTCGACCGGGGTCGTCTCCGTGCGTGCCAGCCGGGGGGCGAAGAGGCTGCCGCCGCGGACCGCGATCTGCGGCTCCTCGGCGCCGAGTGCGCAGAGCGCGGCCCAGTCCGGCTCCCCATGACGGTCCGCACTCGCACCACCGGCGTCGAGGTCGAGGAGCGTGATGCGGCCCGGGTGCTCGGACTGGGCGCTGCGCACCAGACCCCACACCGGGGCCTGGGTCAGGTCCGGTGCCTGCTCACCGACGGCGACCGCGTTGCGGGTCACCACCACCAGGCGGGACCGACCCAGCACCTCACTCGCCAGCCACCGCTGCAACAGTTCCAGTGTGCTGGTGGTGGCCGCCCGCGCGGCGGACGCCACGTCAGTGTGCTGGTCCGGCTGGACGCCTACCAGGACGACATCGGGGGAGGCGGTGCCGTCGGTCACCGCGTGTTCCAGGGCGGCAAGGTCCGGGTAACGCTCGCCGGTAGCCGACAGCGCGCCCAGCACCGCCAACGACACCGAAGACGCGGTGGAAGGGGCGCTCACGGCAGTCCACTCCAACCCGAACAACGCCTCGCTTCCACCCCCCTGCCCCGCACCAGCCAACTGCGCCTGGTCCACCGGCCGCACCGACAGCGACTCCACCCCCACCACCGGCACATCCCGCTCGTCCACGACGTCCACCCGCATCGCCGACTCACCAGAGCGCCCGATACGCACCCGAACCCGCGACCCGACCACACCACGGCCCCACCGCACACCCGACCACGCAAACGGCAGATCCACCCCCGCAGCCGCATCCCGCTCCACCAACGCCGCGTGCAGCACCGCGTCGAACAGCGCGGGGTGCACACCAAACCCCGCACTCACCACACCCTCAGCGAGCTCCACCTCAGCGAACAGGTCCTCACCCACACGCCACACAGACCGCAACCCCTGGAATGCCGGCCCGTACTCGTAACCAGCCGCGGCCAGGCGTGGATACAACCCCTCCACCGCCACAGCCCGAGCACCCGCAGGCGGCCACTGACCACCGAAGCCACCCATCGGGGCCGCCTCCCCGCCAAGCCAGCCCCGCGCGTGACACACCACCACGCCCTCAGCCGACTCGGACCGCGAATACACCGCCACCTCACGACGGCCGTCCGCATCCGGCGCACCCACCGTCACCTGCACCAACCGCCCCGCATCCGCAGCCAGGACCAACGGCGCCTCCAGCACCAGCTCCTCCACGACCGCACAGCCGACCTCTGCTCCGACGGTCAGGGCCAGTTCGACGAGGGCGGCGCCGGGCAGGAGTACGGTGCCGAGGACGGCGTGGTCCTGTGTCCACGGCTGGGCGTCCTGGGACACGCGCCCGGTGAAGAGCCACTCGTCCCGGTCGCCGACCCGCACCGAGGCGGTCAGCAGGGGGTGTGCGAAGCGGGCGAGTCCGGCGGCGGCCGGGTCACCGTTCGAGCCCGGCATCATCCAGTAGCGCTCGCGCTGGAAGGCGTACGTGGGCAGTGGTACGTGGCGGGCGCCGCTGTCCGCGTAGAAGCGGGTCCAGTCGACGGCGGTGCCGAGGGTGTGTGCCTCGGCCAGGGACGTGGCGAAGCGTTCGAAGCCGCCCTCACCGCGGCGCAGCGAGCCGAGTACGGTGGCGCGGTCGCTGGCGTCGAGTGCCTGGACGGCCTCCTCCACCGGCACCTTCAGGACCGGGTGCGGGGAGACCTCGATGAAGCAGTTCATGCCGTTGTCGATCAGTGCGCGTACGCCCGACTCGAAGCGGACCTGGCCGCGCAGGTTCTGGTACCAGTAGGAGGCGCCGAGTTCGGTGGTGTCGACGAACCGGTCGCGCAGGGTGGAGTAGAACGGGATCCGGCCGGGGCGGGGTGTGATGGGTCCGAGCACGTCGAGGAGTTCGGCTTCGATCTGCTCGACCTGGGCCGAGTGCGAGGCGTAGTCGACGGAGACGCGGTGGAAGCGGATCTCGGCGTCGTGGCAGACGGTGGCCAGTTCGTCCAGGGCGTCGGGCGCGCCGGAGATGACGACGGCCGTGGGGCCGTTGACCGCCGCGACCGAGATACGGCCGCCGTAGGGCTCGATGAGTTCCTCGACCCGGTCCACCGGGAGCGCGACGGACGCCATGCCGCCGTTGCCCGCGAGGTGTTCGCGGATGGCGCGGCTGCGCAGGGCGACGACCCGGGCGGCGTCGTCCAGGGACAGGGCCCCGGCCACGCAGGCGGCGGCGATCTCTCCCTGGGAGTGTCCGAGCACCGCTTCCGGTACGACGCCGTACGACTGCCAGAGCGCGGCCAGGGACACCATCACCGCGAAGAGTGCGGGCTGTACGACGTCGACGCGCTCCATCGAGGGCGCGCCGGGCGTGCCGCGCAGGACGTCCTCCACCTGCCAGTCGACGTACGCGGACAGTGCCTTGCCGCAGGCGGCGAGTTCGGTGGCGAAGACCGGCGAGGAGTCCAGCAGGTCCACGGCCATCCGCTCCCACTGGGCGCCCTGGCCGGGGAAGACGAACACGGCCCGGTTGCCGGTGACGCGGCCTTCGAGGACGTGTGCGGCGGGTTCGGCGGCGGACAGCGCCCTGAGTCCGGACAGCAGGGCGCCGCGGTCGGTGGCCACCACGGCCGCCCGCCGGTCCAGGTGGGCCCGTAGCGTCGACGACGACAGGCCGAGGTCGAGGACGGACAGCTGGGGCTGGGCGATCATCAGCGCGCGCAGCCGGTCCGCCTGGGCGCGGAGTGCCGCGTCGCTGCGCGCGGACAGCAGCACCGGGACGGCTTGCGGGGGTGTGGCGCCGGACGCCTCTTCGGGGCCGGGGGGCGTGGCCGTCTTGCCGTGGGCGGGTTCGGGGTGTTCGGCGGGCGGTTCCTCGATGATGACGTGGGCGTTGGTGCCGCCGACGCCGAAGGAGGAGACGCCCGCGCGGCGCGTCCGCTCCCCGGACGGCCAGGGTTGCGCCTCGGTCAGCAGGCTGACCTCGCCCGCCGTCCAGTCGACGTTGGGGGACGGGGCGTCGACGTGGAGGGTGCGCGGCAGCGTGCCGTTGCGCAGGGCCATGACCATTTTGATGACGCCGGCCACTCCGGCGGCGGCCTGGGTGTGGCCGATGTTGGACTTGACCGAGCCAAGGCGCAGCGGGCCGTTCTCGCGTTCGCGTCCGTACGTCGCCAGCAGCGCCTTGGCTTCGATCGGGTCGCCGAGGGGGGTTCCGGTGCCGTGGCCCTCGACCGCGTCGACGTCGGCGGGGCGCAGTCCGGCGTCCGCGAGCGCCTGGCGGATCACCCGTTCCTGGGAGGGGCCGTTCGGGGCGGTCAGCCCGTTGCTGGCGCCGTCCTGGTTGACGGCGCTGCCCCGCAGGACGGCGAGTACCTGGTGCCCGTTGCGGCGGGCGTCGGAGAGCCGCTCCAGTACCAGCAGGCCGACGCCCTCGGCCCAGCCGACGCCGTCCGCGGCGGCTGCGTACGCCTTGCAGCGTCCGTCGGGTGAGACGCCGCGCTGGCGGCTGAACTCGACGAACACGTTGGGGCGCGCGAGTACCGTGACGCCGCCGACCAGCGCGAGCGAGCACTCGCGTGCGCGCAGGGCCTGGGCGGCCAGGTGCACCGCCACGAGCGACGACGAGCAGGCCGTGTCGACGGTGACGGCGGGTCCGGTGAAGCCGAAGGTGTAACTGACCCGCCCGGAGGCGACGCTCCCGGCCGACGCGATCGACAGGTAGCCCTCGACCTCGGGGCGCCGGTCGCTGGTCCCGGCGACGAACCCGTAGTCGGAGTACATCACCCCGCAGAACACTCCGCAGTCGCTGCCGCGCAGGGCGGTGATGTCGATCCCGGCGTCCTCGAACGCCTCCCAGGACGCCTCCAGCAGCAGCCGCTGCTGCGGGTCCATGACCAGGGCCTCGCGCGGGCTGATCTCGAAGAAGTCCGCGTCGAAGTCGGCGGCGGCGTCCAGGAACCCGCCACCGCGTGTGTAGGACGTGCCGGGGTGGTCGGGGTCCGGGTGGTAGAGGTTCTCGACGTCCCAGCCGCGGTCCACCGGGAACTCGTCCGCGGTGCCGATGCGGCCCTCCGCGACGAGTCGCCACAGCTCCTCGGGCGAGGTGACACCGCCCGGGTAGCGGCAGCTCATCCCGACGACGGCCAGTGGCTCATGCGCGCGGTCCTCGTACTCCTTGAGCCGGGCCCGGGTGGCGTCGAGATCGGTGGCCAGTCGCTTGACGTACCGAACGAGCTTCTCCTGCTGCTGGACGTCGTTCACTTCAGTACTCATCCCCCGTGTGTGCTGTTCGGTGGGTCGGGCGTCGGGCATCGGCGATGGTGCCGTGGTGGCAGTTGTGGAGCGTGGAGAGTGGGGCCGGTGGCGGGAGGGCGTCAGGCGTCGCCGAACTCGGCGTCGAGCAACTCCAGGACCTCGTCCATGGTGTTGGCCGCCTCGATACGGTCACCGGTGTGACCCGTGCCGTGGTCGGTGAGCGTGCCGAGCAGCAGGCGCAGCCGTCCGGCCACGTGGTCCTTCTCGGTGTCCCGCAGGCCGGTGACCAGCGCTTCGAACTCGTCGAGCCGCTGGTCGACGGAGGTCTGCGGACCCGCGTCACCGCCGAGCTCGGAGAGCAGCAGCTCGGTGACCGCCGCGGCGGTCGGGTGGTCGAAGACCATGGTCGGCGCGAGCCGCACTCCGCTGGCCTGGATCAGCCGGTTGCGCAGGTCGACGGCGGAGAGGGAGTCGAACCCCAGGTCCCTGAACGCACGCGTCGGACTGATGCTGCCGGGCGAGGAGTGCCCGAGGACCGCCGCGACCTGCTGTTGCACGAGTTCGAGGACGGCCCGTTCCCGCTCGGCCGCCGCGATCCCCGGGAACCGCTGGACGAGCGGGACTCCCGTCGACGCGCCGCGCCGCGGGGGCCGGGGGGCCAGCGCGCGCAGCAGCGTCGGCACCGTACCGGCGCGCGCCCCCGCCTTCAGCCCGCCGAGGTCGAGCAGGACCGGGGCGAGCAGGGCCGCGTCGTACCGCGCTGACCGGTCGAAGAGTTCCAGACCGAGGCCGGTGGGCAGGGGCCGCATCCCGGTGCGGGCCAGCCGGGCGCGACCGGTGTCGCTGAGGTCGCCGCCCATGCCCGCGGACTCCGCCCACAGGCCCCACGCCAGGGAGACCGCGGGCAGTCCGTGGGCCCGGCGGGCGGCGGCGAGAGCGTCCAGGAACGCGTTGGCGGCGGCGTAGTTCGCCTGTCCAGGGGTGCCGAGGAGGGCAGTGATCGACGAGAACAGCACGAACGCCGACAGCTCCGTGTCCGCGGTCAGCTCGTGCAGGTGGACGGCCGCGTCGATCTTGGGCCGCATCACCCGCTCAAGCTGCTCCGCCGTCATCGACGCGACCACCCCGTCGTCCAGGACGCCCGCGGCGTGGATGACCGCCGTCAACGGCTGCTCCAGCGAGCCGAGGAGCCGCGCGAGCTGCGGGCGGTCGGCGACGTCACACGCCTCGATGCGTACCTGCGCCCCCAACGACTCCAGCCGGGCGGCCAGCTCGGCGGCGCCTTCGGCCCCCGGGCCCCGTCGGCTGACCAGGGTCAGGTGCCGGGTGCCGTACTGCTTGACGACGTGCTCGGCGAAGACCGCGCCGAGGCCACCCGTGCCGCCGGTGATGAGGACCGTCCCCTCGGGATCCCACGGGCGCCCCGCGTCGTCGGCCGCGAGAGGAGCGCCGTGCGGCGCGTCAGGGGTGGCGGCCCGGACCAGGCGTGGCGCGAGCACCGCTCCCGCGCGGACCGCGAGCTGAGGCTCGTCCAGCCCGGCCAGCGCGGTCCAGTCCGGGTGCTCCCCGGCGTCGAGGTCGAGCAGCAGGAACCGGTCCGGGTGCTCGGACTGCGCACTGCGCAGCAGACCCCACACCGGCGCGAGCACCGGTTCCACGGCCTCGTCACCGACCGCGACCGCACCCCGGGTGGCCACCACCAGCCGGGCGGCCGTCAACGTCTCGGACGCCAGCCACTTCCGCACCAGCGCGAGCGTGTCCCGGGCGACGGCGTGCGCGGCGTCAGCGGTCGGCTGCTCTGCCGGCGCGTCGAGCCGTACGACCACCAGCTCCGGCGCGGCTGTGCCGCCAGCCACCGACCGCTCCAGCTCGTCGAGTTCGGTGGGGCACGCCGCCCCGAGGGGGACCACGCGTGCGAGGCCGCCTCCGTTCTGGCCGACCGACGTGACCGGCACCCAGTCGATCCGGAAGAGAGCGTCACCCTGCTCACGCCGGGCCGCCTTGAGCTGCCCCGGATCGACCGTACGGAACGCCAGCTCCGCCACGCTGGCCACGGGTTCACCCGTCTCGGTCGCGATGTCGACGCGCAGGACCGCGTCTCCGACCGGAGTGACCCGCACCCGGACGTAACCCGTGGCCGGTGCGCCGAGGCGCACACCCGACCAGGAGAACGGAAGCCGCGTCGAGCCGTCGCCCGCGTCGAGCCAGTCCAGGCCGCCGTGCAGGGACGCGTCGAACAGCGCCGGGTGGAGGACGAAGTCCCCTGCCGCGTCGGCCTCCTCGTCACGCAGCGCCACCTCGGACCAGAGGCTGTCCCCGTCACGCCAGGCGGCCCGGACGCCCTGGAAGGCCGGTCCGTAGTCGAAGCCCAGGTCGGCGAAGCGGGCGTAGAGCGCGTCCACGGCGACGGGCTCCGCTCCGGCCGGGGGCCACTGGGTCGGCCAGTCGGGAACGGTCTCCGTCGCCGTGCCGAGGGTGCCACGGGCGTGGCAGACCGCCTGCCGCGTGGCGTCATCCTCGCCCTGCGCGCGGGAGTACACCGCCACCTCGCGTCGTCCGCTCCCGTCGGCCTCCCCCAGCTTGACCTGGAGGTGCACCGACGTGTCCGCTCCGAGCACGAGCGGCGCTTCGAGGACCAGTTCCTCGACCACCGGGCTGCCCGCTTCCCGTCCGGCCGCGGCTGCCAGTTCGACCAGCGCCGTCCCCGGGAGCAGCACGGCCCCGAGGACCGCGTGGTCCCGGACCCAGGGGGCGCTGTCCTGGGAGAGACGGCCGGTAAAGACCCACTCGTCCCGGTCGCCAACCGGCACGGCGGCGCTCAGAAGAGGGTGCTCGATCCGGCCGAGACCAGCCGCGGCGGGATCACCGGATGCCACGCTCTGGGACACCCAGTAGCGTTCGCGTTGGAAGGCGTACGTGGGCAGCTCGACGCGCTCGGCGCCGGAACCGGTGTAGAAGGCGTCCCAGTCGACCGGGAGACCGGCGATATGAGCACGACCGAGGAACGCCGCGAACGCCTCCACCTCCGGTACCCGTGCCTTCAGCACAGGGGCGAACACCGCGTCCTCGACGTCCAGCGTCTGCTGGGCGAGAGCGGTGAGTACGGCGTCCGGGCCGACCTCGACGAAGCGGGTCACGCCCTC
>NZ_JBEYHH010000073.1:0-11133 GCF_040635175.1 Streptomyces sp. NPDC006997 | reverse complement strand
TTGGAGGCTCTGGCATACGTCGGAGCACAACCGGACCGAGGTCGGGGCGCTGCTGCCGGGCCTGATCCGGGACGCCGAGGCCGCAGTGCGTGCCCTGGACGGGGCTCAACGACGGGCCGCCCTGGTCGCTCTGTCCGACGTGTACCGGCTCACCGGCCAGGCCACCGCCTATATTGCCCCCGCCGAACTGGCGTGGGTCGTCGCCGACCGAGCGCTGTCGGCCGCGCAGGACGCCGACCGGCCCGACGCCATAGCTGCAGCCGCCTGGAACATGGGCAACATCCTGCGGGAGACCTCCTATCCCGAGGAGGCGCTGCGCGTCGTCAACGAGGCGGCCGACCTGATCCGGCCGCACCTGGACTCTTCGCCGGACGACTGGCGCGGTGTCTACGGCGCGCTCCAGTTGCACGCCGCCGTCACCGTGGCCCGGGAGGGCCGTGAGGGGGAAGCGTGGCGGTACTGGGGCAAGGGCGACCAGGTCGCCAAGAGCCTGCCAGCCGACTACGTTCACCCGTCGACCGTGTTCGGTCGGGCCAACGTGGACTTCCACGAGATCTCGGTGGCGACCGACCTGCGCAAGTCGGCTAAGGCGCTGGGGCTCGCCGATGACATCGACCCTGACACGATGCCCTCAGTCGAGCGGCGGGCCCGGCTGTGGGTGGAAGTCGCCCGCGGGCACCTCCAGCGCGGCGAGCGCACGGCAGCGCTGAAGGTCATGCAGATGGCTCACGAGATCGGCGCCGAGACCGTGTCCTACACACCGTCCGCGCGGCACATCGCCGCCGACCTCTGGCGCCACTCCCCGCGCGCCATGCGCAAGGAAGCGGGCGAGCTGGCCGAGCGGGTAGGCATCGCCACCGGCTGACCAGGGGGACACCCAGGGACAGGGGGACAATCTGTCCCCCTTCTCTGTTGCTCGGGCACCTACGGTGACGCTCCGCTGCCAGTCGCCTACTGGAAGGGCCCGACATGGAGTTACTGCCTGCGCGCCTGCACGCCTCTGTCCGCCGCCACGAGCCCCCCACCGCGGTCCCGGCCACCGGTGAGGTACGGGTGCCGCTCGCGCTGTACGCGGTCGATGACCTGCGCGGCACCGCCGACCTGGTCATGTCCCGCGCCGAGACGCGGCGGCTCTTCACCCAGCTGGCCGAGGCGCTGGGCTACGTCGCCCAGGTGCCGCCCCGGGGGCTGGAGGCTGTGCGGTGAGAGCGCACGTCGACCATCGTCCGATCGACATCGACATGATGCGGGCAACCGCGCGTCGTCTGCTCGCCGAGGACGCTGAGCCGCCCATGGCGGAGGAGCTGGAGACGCTCACCCTCCAGCTGCGTGGGTACATCATGCTGGCGATCCCGGAAGTCGAGGCCGCGGCCCGGCGCCTGCCCGAGGACGACGCGCCGCGCGAGTGCGCGCTGATCGCCGTCAGGGAGGCCCGCGGACGCCTCGACACGGCACCCCTCAACGCCACGCTGCCCGCGGGCATCGCGCACGCCCAGCGCCTCGCCCGCATGGTGTGGGCCCTGTGCGACCACCACGAGAACCTCCGGTGCGACTGATGGCGGGCCACCAGCGCCCGGGCCTGGGCGCTCCCGCCGAGACACCGGCCAGGGTGCTGCTGCATCCCACCGCCGATGAGCGCCTGGCCGTCGAGCAGTGGCTGCTGTCGACGCTGTCCGAGTCGGGGCGCGCGCAGGCCCGTACGGAGTGGAAGACGCTCGGGGCTGCCCTGCTGCCACTCGGCACCCAGTTCTCGGCTGTCCGGATCCCGGGCCGCCTGGTGGCTGTCGTCGCTGGCGTCGACGTGCCCCGGGACGACCCTCACGCGATCGACGCGTTCCTGGCCGAGGCGTTCCAGGGCGGCCCGGTCATCTGCGATCCCTACAACGGGTACCGCTACTACGTCCTGGTCCCGGCCAGTGTCCCGCAGACCTGGGCCGAGGCGGCCGAGGACTGGCGGTCCATGGACACGGAGGTCCTCGGCCGCGGCTGGCGGATGGGCGTACCGCGCGTGGACGCTGTCGGCTACCCCGAGGACGGCGCGCTGCTGTCGTCGTACTGGTCGGTGCCGATGCCCTCGCTGGGCGTCCTGTGCGCGCCGCTGAAGGTGGCGCGCTTGATCGCGGAGGCGCGCCACCAGCTCGGCGGGGAGGCGGATCTGTGAGCCGCGTCGCGCAGCAGTGGCGCAGTCGACCGTCCGGTGCCATGCACCAGCAGGCCGTCACCGCCCCCGACGAGACGCCCGCGCAGACCGCTACCAACACACCAGGACGTCAGGAGCCTGACGTCAACCTCACCCCGAAAGGATCATCATCGATGACCTGCACCTGCGGCAGTTCGAACGTGGACCAGCTGCCCGAGGGCTCGACCCCAGACGGCGCGATGTACCGGTGCCGTGACTGTGGAGCCGAGTGGTAGCTCAGACCACCATGACAGGCCCCGGCCGGGACGCCCCCGTACCCCGGTCGGGGCCGCTCAGCGCACCAGCTCGGCGACCGGCACGCCGAGGGCCTCGGCAGGGTCCCCTGACCACCGGCCAGGGCCGCTCACCCCATGAGGTCAGCGAGGTCCACCTCGAGTACGTAGGCGACCCGCAGGAGGGTTGCGATGGTCGGGTTGCCGTCCCCCGCTTCGAGTAGCTGGAGGGTGCGCCGGTCGATACCCGCGGCGAGGAACACCGCCTCCTGGCTCAAATTCTGCCGTCGCCGTTCCGCTCGCACTCTTGCCCCGATGGCGCGCTGGCGGGCACGCATCCAGGTGTCGTCGTTTTCGGGCAGGTCGCGAGGCACTCGACAAACGCTGTGACCTGCCCGACCATGAGTCGGCTGAATATATACAGCTTTTGGTGATCTTGTAAGCGGGTACCCCGGTCCCTGAGGCGGGTGCAGCGCGTGGCGGCATCGTCCGCGCTTTGCAGCAGACAGCTAGGGACTGTTCGAGTCATTTCGATGGACCGTTGTATGTGCCAGTGGCACAATCGGTGATCCTTCAACAACGGTTCGTAAGTGATGCGGCGTTAGGAAGTTCAGCGTGGAACTGCTCAGGCGTCTCGGTGACCGAATTGACGTAATAGAGACCGCTCTCTCCGTCGCGAGAGAGGAACCTGAGCCCGAGCATCGCGGCCGGATGCTTGACGCCCTGGACCGTGCGGCAGCGGCGGTACGGGCGGAACACCGAGATGTTGAGACCGTCGAGCAGAAACGTTCTGACTTCCGCCTCATCCAGGGTGCGATCCCCTGCCAGGGGCACCCGGACCGGTCTAGGCCAGCGGGCAGCGCTCCATCCGGACACTGGACGGGTCGAACCCAGGGCCCCGCCACGAGGTCGGCAGGATGACGACCCGGAACAGGTCTCGTACCACCGTGGCACGCACATCAACCGGCTCATCCGCCCACTCCTCGCGGCTCATGCCCATCACACGGGTCAGACGCCGCAGCTTCCCTGACGTGGCCATCTGTGCCCGAAGCTCGGCAATCTTCCGGTCGAACGACGCGACAGACAGCACAGCCAGAGTGGGGTCCACGTCCGGGTGGTCGGCCAATGCCTCCAGGTCCTCGCGCGTCTTATCGCGGCGTTTCTCCAGTGCCGTGATCTGAGTCTGGAGATCGGTACCGCTCTCGTCCTCGACAGCCTGGCGCAGCTCGGTAGCGAACCGGGGGGACGACAGCAGCTTGAGGACCTTGCCCTCGACGTAGGCGTCCAGCAGCGCGAGGTTCCTGCCGATGCTGCGGCACTCGGGGCAGTAGTACAGCCGCGTGTGCTTGCGGTTCCGGCCGCCCGATGGCTTCGACCGCACGGTGTGGTGCGGCCCCCCGCAGTCGACCCCGGTGCACCGCCCCGCCTGCGGAGCCGAGCCGCCACGCTCCGGCTTGTGGCACTGGTAGCACTCCGCGATGCCGGTCAGGAGGTGGGTACGCTCCCGGCCGCGGTACGGGTGCCGCGCGGCGTTGTCGCGGTACAGACTCGTGACGGCCTCCCAGGTCTCCAGGGTGATCGCGCCGTCCCACTGCGCGGGGTGCAGCGTGCCCTCCCGCTCGATGTAGCCAGCAATACGCGCGTTCAGCATCACGTTGCGCCACGACTTGGCCGTCCAAGGATTGCCCTCGGTGGTCCGCGCTCCCTGGCTGTTCAGCCAGCGGACCACCGCGCTCTGACTCATCCCGGCCAGCATCCGCTCAACACCGCCCCGGATCACCTTGATCTCCTCCGGTACCGGCCTGGTGGTGTCGAACACCGGCACGGTGATCGTCTCCCCGGTCGCACGGTCGGTCTTCTCTCGGGTACCGGTCTGCACGCCCCACCCGTACGGCCGCCTACCGCCCGCCGTGCCGGGGAGTCCCTTGGCGACCCTCGACTGCACGCCGCGGGTCACGCGCCGGGAGATGTTGTCCGACTCCCGGCACGCCCCGGCCGCCTCGATCCTCAGGATGTACCGATCGTCCGCGGAGTCCAGGTTCCGTGTGCCCGAGGGGGAGGCGATCCGCAGTCCTTTGCGGTCAGCGATGCTGATCAGCTTCTCGAGGTCGAACGGCTGCCGGATCAGCCGGTCACCGTGATACACGATGACGGCGTCGATCTCCCCGGCCTCGATCGCCTTCAGCATCGCGTCCCACTGGGGCCGCTTCCGGTTGCGCTGCCACGCCGACCTCGAGTTGTCCGGGAACACGTGCACGTCGGACACCGGCCAGCCCATCCGGGCCGCCAGCTCGCGGCAGTCCGCCTCCTGCCGCTCCACCTTCTCCAGCGACCCGTCTGGGGCGTACGACAGCCGACAGTAGATGCCAGCCCTCTTGGGCTTCGAGACCTCCATACGTGGAGTGTAGGTGCGTGACGGAGGTTGAGCCATCTGCTGGCCGCTTTGAACACCGGTCATGAGGGCGGCTGCGGCACCGTCCACGCCAACGCCGCCGCGGACGTCCCGGCCCGGCTGGAAGCGCTTGGTACGGCGGCCGGGCTCGACCGGGCCGCGCTGCACAGCCAGTTGTCGGCGGCGCTGTCGGTGGTGCTGCACCTCGTGCGGGACCGGGCGGGGCGGCGCCGGATCGCCGAGGTGCACGTCCTGGAGCGGGACCCCTCCGGGCTGGTGCGGACGGTGCCGGCGCTGCGGTGGGCGGAGGACGCCTTCGCCCGTGAGCGGGGGTGGGAGCGGCTGCGGGGGCTGCTCCACAGGGAGAGCGAGCGTGGGGAGGAACCGAAGTGGTGCACGGGGTGAGGGAGATGTCGATGGTCGCGGCCCTGGTGTGCGCCGGAGCGGCGGCCTGGCTGATGGGCGGCTGGCACTCCGGGGCGCGACGGGCGCAGCTGCTGTTCGCGGGCGGCGGAGCCGTGGGGGCGGGACCGCCCGGTCGGCAGCGGTTCGCCGACGGGGTGCGCCGGATCCGTGGGCGGCTGCGGCCCGAGTGGTGGGCCCTTGTCGCCGGGGTGGTGCTCGGGCTGTGGGGAGCCTCGGTGGTGCCGGTCGTCGCGGGGGCGGCCGGGGTGCCGTTGCTGCGTCGGGTGCGGGCGGCCCGGCGGGAGCGGCGTGCCCGGGAGCGCCGGGGTGACGCGGTGATCGCGCTGTGCGGTGCGCTCGCTGGTGAGGTGCGTGCCGGACGCCAGCCCGGTGCCGCGCTGCCGACGGCTGAGCGGGACAGCGGAGGGCTTGGCGAGGCGCAGGCGGCCGTGCTGGCGGCGGCCCGGTTCGGCGGCGACGTGCCGGAAGCCCTCAAGGCGGCGGCCCGACAGCCGGGGGCCGACGGGCTGCTGGGTCTCGCCGCGTGCTGGCGGGTCGCCGTGGACCAGGGAGCCGGGCTGGCCGCCGGTCTCGACCGGCTCGAAGCGGCGCTCCGCGCCGAACGTGACCGGCGCGCGGAACTGCGTGCCCAGTTGTCGGGTGCCCGCGCGACGGCGGTGATGCTCGCCGGACTGCCCGCCCTGGGGCTGCTCCTCGGCGTGGCCCTCGGGGCCGATCCGCTGCATGTCCTCCTGCACACCGGTGCGGGCCTGGGCTGCCTGCTGATCGGAGGGCTGCTGGAGGGCCTCGGGGTGTGGTGGGTGCTGCGGATCGTGCGCGGGGCGGAGGCGGCATGACCGAGACGGTCATCCACAGGCTGGGGATGGCGAGCGGCGCCGGGCTGGTCCTCGGGTGGTTGGTGTGGTGGCTGACGGGGGTGCGGCGCGAGCGGCGGGTCCGGCGGCGACTGGCTGGGCTGCTGGGCTCAAGGGAAGCGCCTGCCGCGTCGGACGTCGCGACCAGAGCTAGGAGAACACTCCGGTCGTGGCTGTCGTGGCTACCCCTGCTCGCAGTGGGGTGCGCCGGTTGGGTGCTGGTCGGCGGGGTGCTGGGAGCCCTGATCGGCGGCGTGGGCGCGGCAGGGCTGTGGGAGTGGCGTCGGCGGCAGCTACGGGCCGCGGTGGCCGGCAGGGCGCGGGATGGCGGTGACGCGCGGGAGGCCGCTCGGCAGCTGCCCCTTGCCGCGGATCTCCTGGCCGCCTGCATCTCGGCGGGCGCTGGTCCGGTGATCGCCGCCCAGGCCGTGGGCGAGGCCCTGGGAGGCCCCGTCGGGAAGGCGCTCGCGCGCGGGGCCGCGGAAGTGCGGCTCGGCGGCGAACCGGCTACCGCGTGGGACGGGTTGACCTCGACGCCGGGTGCCGGTCCTTTGGCGCGGCTGCTGGAGCGGGCCGACGTCTCCGGGCTCCCCGCCGCCGAACCCGCCGTACGCCTCGCCGCCGCCGCCCGCGCGCAGTGGGCCTGCGACGCGACGACACGGGCGCGACGGGCGGCCGTCATGGTCACCGCGCCGGTGGGGCTGTGCTTCCTGCCCGCGTTCATCGCGGTCGGCGTACTGCCCGTGGTGATCGGGCTCGCGGGTGAGGTGCTGGGCGGGGGTGGTGGATGAGAGCGGTCGTCATGCAGGGCACGGGACACGCGGTTGACGGAGTCGTGAGGAGAGGAACGGGACATGTGGAAGTTGGTGCGCGCCCGGCTGTGGGCGCTGGTGTGCGGGCGGGGAGCGCGGCGGGACTCGGGGATGGCCACCTCCGAGTACGCGGTGGGCCTGGTCGCGGCGGCTGCCTTCGCGGTGGTGCTCTACAAGGTGGTGACCAGCCCGGAGGTGAGCGCGGAGCTGCACTCCATGGTGAAGCGGGCCCTCGATGCGCGGATGTGAGCGCCGGGACGACCGGGGGTTCGTGACGGCTGAGACGGCGGTGGTGCTGCCGGTGCTGGTGATGTTCGGGGTGGCGCTGGTGTGCGGGCTGTTGGTGGTGGCCGCGCAGATCCAGTGCGTGGACGCGGCCAGGACGGGCGCCCGCGCGGCGGCCCGGCAGGACCCGGCGGACGCCGTCCTGGAAGTGACCCGCGCGGTGGCGCCCCGCGGTGCCGAGGTCAGCGTCGGACGGGAGGGAGACCACGTCCGGGTGACGGTCGTGGCCCGGCCGCCGTTGCTCTCCGGGCTGCCCGTCGAGGTCAGGGAGGAGGCCGTCGCGCTGGCGGAGGAGACGGTGGGGGACGAGACGGTGGGGGAGGTGCCGTGAGGACGACATCGGGTGGGCGGGACCAGGGGTCCGCCACCGTGTGGAGCGTCGGTCTGATCGCCGTCCTGTGCGTGGTGTTCGGCGTGGCGCTCGCCCTGGGGCAGGCGGTTGTGACCCGGCACCGTGCGGCCGGTGGCGCCGACCTCGCGGCGCTCGCCGCGGCGGACCACTGGGCCGAGGGCACCACCGCGGCCTGCGCCCTGGCCGACGGGGTGGCCCGGGGGCAGGGCACCCGGCTGGTGCGGTGCGCGATCGTCGGCGAGACGTCGGAGGTGACGGTGGCGTCGGGGGCGGGACCGCTCACGGCGAGGGTCAGGGCACGGGCGGGGCCGGTGGGGGCGGCTGGGTGGGCGGGATCCCTTTGACGCCCGCGCCCTCACCCTCCGCGCCCTCACCCTCCGCGCCCTCACCCTCCGCGCCCTCACCCTCCGGCGCCCTCATGCCCCGCCGTCTCGACCCCGGACCCTCGTGCCCTGCGCCCTCACCCACCGCGCCCTCATGCCCCGCCGTCTCAACCCCCGCACCCTCACCCTCCGCGTCCTCGACCCCGGCACCCTCGTGCCCCGCGGCCCCAACCTCCATGTCCTCGACCTCCGTACCTTCATGCCCCGCGCCCTCATGCCCCGCGCCCTCATCCCCCACCGCCCCCGTCTCCCCCGTCTCCCCCCGCAGCAACACCGTAAGCAGCCGCACGGCCCCCCGCTTGTGCAGCGGATCGTTGCCGTTGCCGCACTTGGGGGACTGGATGCAGGACGGGCAGCCAGCGTCGCACTCGCAGGAGGCGATGGCCTCCCGGGTGGCGGTGAGCCAGGCGCGGGCGGTGTGGAAGGCCCGCTCGGCGAAGCCCGCGCCGCCGGGATGGCCGTCGTAGACGAAGACCGTCGGGAGGAGGGTGTCGGGATGGAGGGGGACGGAGACGCCCCCGATGTCCCAGCGGTCGCAGGTGGCGAAGAGGGGCAACATACCGATCGAGGCGTGCTCGGCGGCGTGCAGGGCGCCGCCGAGGATCTCGGGGTTGATCCGGGCCTCGTCGAGCTGGTCCTCGGTGACGGTCCACCACACCGCGCGGGTGCGCAGCGTACGGGGAGGGAGGTCGAGTTTGGACTCGCCGAGCACCTCGCCGGTGATGAGCCGGCGGCGGAGGAAGGAGACGACCTGGTTGGTGACCTCGACGGAGCCGTAGCACAGGCGGCCGTCGCCCCACGGGATCTCGGTGTCCGTCTCCAGGACGGAGATGGCGGTGGTGTCGCGGGCGACGGTGGAGTACGGCGGGTTGGCCTCCTCGACCAGGGCGACCGAGTCGTCCAGGTCGAGGGAGCGGACCAGGTAGGTGCGGCCCTGGTGGAGGTGGACGGCGCCCTCGTGGACGGTGGTGTGCGCGGAGCCCGCGTCGACCGTGCCCAGCAGGCGTCCGGTGCCGCCCTCGACGATCTGCACCGGGCGTCCGCCCTCGCCGCGGATGTCGGTGAGGTCCGCGGCCCGTTCCCGGCGCGTCCAGTGCCAGGCCCTGGTCCGGCGGCGCAACAGCTTCGCGGCCTCCAGCTGCGGCAGCAGTTCCTCGCAGGCGGGACCGAAGAGGGGCAGGTCGGCGTCGGTGAGGGGCAGCTCGGCGGCCGCCGCGCACAGGTGCGGGGCGAGGACGTAGGGGTTGTCGGGATCGAGGACGGTGGACTCCACCGGCTGGGCGAAGAGGGCCTCCGGATGGTGGACGAGATACGTGTCCAGCGGGTCGTCGCGGGCGACGAGGACCGCGAGTGCGCCCTGCCCGGAGCGTCCGGCGCGGCCCGCCTGCTGCCACAGGGACGCGCGGGTGCCCGGATACCCGGCGATCACCACGGCGTCGAGGCCGGAGACGTCCACGCCCAGCTCCAGCGCGGTCGTGGCGGCGAGGCCGAGCAGGTCGCCGGAGTGCAGGGCGCGTTCGAGGGCGCGGCGTTCCTCGGGGAGGTAGCCGCCGCGGTAGGCCGCGACACGCCGGGCGAGCGAGCGGTCGATCTCCGCGAGCCGTTCCTGGGCGATCACGGAGATCAGCTCGGCGCCGCGCCGGGAGCGTACGAAGGCGACACTGCGGACGCCCTGGAGGGTGAGGTCGGTGAGCAGGTCGGCGGTCTCGGCGGTGGCGGTGCGGCGGACGGGGGCGCCCTTCTCGCCCTGCAACTCGGTGAGCGGGGGCTCCCAGAGGGCGAAGACCAGTTCCCCGCGCGGGGAGGCGTCGTCGGCGACCTCGACGACCGGCAGCCCGGTCAGGCGGCGGGCGGCGACGGCGGGCTGGGCCGCGGTGGCGGAGGCCAGCAGGAAGACGGGGGAGGAGCCGTAGCGGGCGCAGAGGCGGCGGAGTCTGCGCAGCACCTGGGCGACGTGCGAGCCGAACACGCCGCGGTAGGTGTGGCACTCGTCGATGACGACGTACTTCAGCGACTTCAGGAAGGAGGACCAGCGGGGGTGGGACGGGAGTATGCCCCGGTGCAGCATGTCGGGGTTGGTCAGGACGTAGGTGGCGTACTGGCGGACCCACTCGCGTTCCTCGAACGGAGTATCACCGTCGTACACAGATGCGCGAACCGCATGGCCGAGTGGATGTGAGAGTTCCTTCACGGACCGGCACTGGTCGGCGGCGAGGGCCTTGGTGGGCGCCAGGTAGAGGGCGGTGGCGCCCCGGCCGTTGGGGGCCTCGGCGCCGTCCAGCAGGGTGGAGAAGACCGGGACGAGGTAGGCCAGGGACTTGCCGGAGGCGGTGCCGGTGGCGACGACCACCGACTCGCCGTCGAGGGCGTGTTCGGCCGCCCGTGCCTGGTGGGCCCAGGGGTGCTCGATTCCCGCGGCCTGGACGGCGGCGATGACTTCCGGCCGGATCCGATCGGGCCAGACGGCATGGCGACCCGCACGCGGGGGCAAGTGCTCCGTATGAGTGATGCGCGAAGACCGGCTCTGCCCGGCGGCGAGGCGGTCCAGGACAGCGCCCGGCGCGGGGCGGGGCACGAGGTCCGCGGGGTGTCGATCGGATCGGTGATTCTTGGCCATCGGCACCGAGTGTGTCACTGGCGTGACGGACAATGGACCGAAGGCGTCGTGCACGCCTGCCGGTAAGTGATTGAATGCCATCGCGGCTGGCGAACCGTCCCGGGGGCTTCGCCGAGGTCTCACAAGGGGCGACCGCTCGATAGCAAGGTGCTGGAGGATCCGTGGACCTGTCCCTGTCGACCCGTACCGTCGGCGATCGTACGGTCGTCGAGGTCGGTGGCGAAATCGACGTATATACCGCGCCCAAGCTGCGCGAGCAGCTGGTCGAGCTGGTGAACGACGGGAATTTCCACCTCGTCGTCGACATGGAGGGCGTGGACTTCCTCGACTCCACCGGGCTCGGCGTGCTGGTCGGCGGCCTGAAGCGGGTGCGTGCCCATGAGGGCTCGCTGCGCCTGGTCTGCAACCAGGAGCGCATTCTGAAGATCTTCCGTATCACCGGCCTCACCAAGGTGTTCCCGATCCACACCTCGGTCGAGGAAGCGGTGGCGGCCACCGACTGACCCGCCGCCCGGACCGCGG
The DNA here is from genome assembly GCF_040635175.1 of Streptomyces sp. NPDC006997. Taxonomy (NCBI): domain Bacteria; kingdom Bacillati; phylum Actinomycetota; class Actinomycetes; order Kitasatosporales; family Streptomycetaceae; genus Streptomyces; species Streptomyces sp. NPDC006997. Next base: position 78 of record NZ_JBEYHH010000073.1, on the reverse strand, counting down.
TCCGTGAAGGAACTCTCACATCCACTCGGCCATGCGGTTCGCGCATCTGTGTACGACGGTGATACTCCGTTCGAGGAA
>NZ_JBEYHH010000072.1:0-12807 GCF_040635175.1 Streptomyces sp. NPDC006997 | reverse complement strand
TTGTGCTCCCCCCTGCGGCCGGCGCGGTCGTACGGGGGTTGCCGGGCCCCCCCCACCCGGCGGCGCCCCCGGCACCCCGCTCGGCGGGGTGCCGGGGCTCCGGCGTGGTCGGGGCGGTGGCTCAGCCGTCGCCGCCGCCGAGGAAGCCGCCGTTGTTGCCGCCGTTGTTCTGACCGAAGCTGATCGTGGTCAGGGTGATCACCGTGGCGGCGGGGTTGTCGACCTCGCCGTTCCTCGGGTCCTGGGCGGTGACGATCGCGCCGTCGCTCTGGTCGCTGTTGCCGGCGAACTGGATCTGGGTGAACCCGGAGGCCGCCAGCTCCTGCTTGGCCACCGCGACCGTCTTGCCGACGACGCTCGGGATCGACGTCTTCTTCTTCTCCTTCTTGCCCACGTGGACGGTCACCGCGGAGCCCGGGTCGACCTGGGCGTTGGCCGTCGGCGTGGTGCGGATGACCTTGCCGTTGAGGTTGTCGTCCCCGGTCGGCTCGTCCTGGCACTGGGCGGTGAGACCCTCCGCCTGGATCCGCTGGACCGCCTGGTCGCAGGTCTGTCCGGTGACGTCGGGGAGCGTCACCTTCTCCTCTTCCTTGGCGACGGTGAGGGTGACCGTGGAGCCCTTCTCGATCTCCTTGCCGGAGGGCGGGTCCTGTTCCAGGACGGTGTCCGGCTCCTCGGAGGAGACCCGCGACTTGGTCTTGATCTGGAACTCGTAGTCGTCGGCCTCCAGCTTCGACCGGGCCTCGTCGAGCGAGAGCCCGATCACACTGGGTACGGCGACCTTCGGCGCGCCCGTGGAGACCACGACGTCGACCTCGGAACCCTTGTCGACCTTGGTCTGGGGATCCGGGTTCTGGTCGCAGATGTTGCCCTTCTTCTGGTCCTCGCAGGGCTTCTCCGTGACGTTCAGCTTCAGGTCGCTGTTGGTCGCCTGTTTCTCGGCGTCCGCCTGCGTCAGCCCGATGAAGTTCGGCACCGGCACGGTGTCGTTGCCGACGCCGTCCCCGCCGAACGCCCACCGGCCGATCAGGATCGCGCCGACGAGCACCAGCACCGCCGCCACGACCAGCAGGATCGTCGAGGTGTTGTTCTTCTTCTGGCGGCGCCGGTCGGGGCGCTCGTCGTAGCCGTAGCCGCCGTCGTCCGGGTTCATCGGGGGCAGCATCGTGGTGGCGCCACCCGGCTCCGCGCGCAGCGCCGTCGTCGGCTGGTCGTCCGGGTAGCCGCCGTAGCCGACCGAGCCCATCGCGGCGGTCGCGGCGACCGGCTGGCCGTCGAGGCACGCCTCGATGTCGGCGCGCATCTCGTCGGCCGACTGGTAGCGGTAGTTCGGGTCCTTGACCAGCGCCTTCAGCACGATCGCGTCCATCTCGGGCGTGATCTCGGGGTCGAAGACGCTCGGCGCCTGCGGCTCCTCCCGGACGTGCTGGTAGGCGACGGCCACCGGGGAGTCGCCGACGAACGGAGGGCGTACGGTCAGCAGCTCGTACAGCAGGCAGCCCGCGGAGTACAGGTCGGAGCGGGCGTCGACCTGCTCGCCCTTGGCCTGCTCGGGCGACAGGTACTGGGCGGTGCCGATGACGGCCGCGGTCTGCGTCATCGTCATCCCGGAGTCGCCCATGGCGCGGGCGATGCCGAAGTCCATGACCTTGACCTGGCCGGTGCGCGTCAGCATGACGTTGGCCGGCTTGATGTCGCGGTGCACGATGCCGTTGCGGTGCGCGTACTCCAGGCCCTGGAGGATGCCGATGGTCATCTCCATCGACCGCTCCGGCAGCAGCTTGCGCCCGGAGTGCAGCAGCTCACGCAGGGTGGAGCCGTCGACGTACTCCATGACGATGTACGGGATCGAGACCCCGTCGATGTAGTCCTCGCCCGTGTCGTAGACCGCCACGATCGCGGGGTGGTTCAGCGAGGCGGCCGACTGGGCCTCCCGGCGGAACCGGGCCTGGAAGGACGGGTCGCGCGCGAGATCAGCGCGCAGCGTCTTCACCGCCACCGTGCGGCCGAGCCGGGAGTCATGCGCGAGGTAGACCTCCGCCATGCCACCACGGCCGAGCACATGGCCCAGCTCGTACCGGCCGCCGAGGCGACGCGGCTCTTCCATAGCTTCCTACCAGCCCTCTCCGTCGGATCCGACCGGCACGCGCGGTGCGGTCGGAGGCTGCCCGTCCGGGCCTACCGTACCCGGGTCTATTTGTGGGACTTGGCCAAGCCCGTCACTCGATACAGGACCGGTATCGCAACGTGCGCCGATGTGAAGGCGACGTGACGGGACTCTCACCGCTTGCTGTGGATGACGGCCTCCATCACGCTCTTCGCGATCGGCGCCGCGAGGCCGCCGCCGGAGATGTCGTCACGGTTGGCGTTGTCGTCCTCCACGACCACGGCGACGGCGACCGGCGAGCTGCCGTCGTCGGCCTTGGCGTAGGAGATGAACCAGGCGTACGGCTTCTCGCTGTTGTCGACGCCGTGCTGGGCGGTACCGGTCTTGCCGCCGACGGTGACCCCGTCGATCTGGGCGTTGCGGCCGGTGCCGTCCTTGACGACGGTCTCCATCATCGACTGCAGGATCTGCGCGTTCTCCGAGGACAGCGGGCGGCTCAGCTCCTCCGGCTCGGTCTGCGCGATGGTGTCGACGTTGGACGCCTGGAGCTTGTCGACCATGTACGGCTTCATCAGCTTGCCGTCGTTGGCGACCGCGGAGGCCACCATCGCCATCTGGAGCGGCGTCGCGGCGGTGTTGAACTGGCCGATCGAGGACAGTGCGGTCTGCGAGGGGTTCATGTCGTCGGAGAACACGGACGCGGTCGCGCGGACCGGCGTGAACTGCTCGGAGGTGAACCCGAAGGACTTCGCCGTCTCCAGCATCTTGTCGTTTCCGAGGTCGGAGCCGACCTTGCCGAACACGGTGTTGCAGGAGTACTGGAGGGCGACCCGCAGGGTGGCGTTCTTGCAGGGGATGTTGCCCTCGTTCTTCAGCTCGGTGGTGGTGCCCTCCATCACCCACGGCAGCGGGGTGTCCGTCTTGGTGTCCGCGCCGTCGTACAGCCCGTGCTCCAGCGCCGCCGCCGCGGTGACCACCTTGAACGTGGAGCCCGGCGGGTAGGTCTCGCGCAGCGCGCGGTTGAGCATCGGGTCGTCGGGGTTGTTCTTCTTCTGCAGCTTGTTCCAGGCCCGCGCGTCGTCGTCGGAGTACCCGGCGATCGTCGAGGGGTCGTACGACGGGTAGGAGGCCAGCGCCAGGATCGCGCCGGTGGCAGGGTCGAGTGCGACCACGGCGCCCTTGCCGCGCTGCGCGAGACCGTCGTACGCCGCCTTCTGCGCGGCGGCGTTCAGGGTGGTGACCACGTTGCCGCCCGCCTTCTTCTTGCCGGTCACCATGTCGAGGGTGTTGCGGAAGAAGAGCCGGTCGTCGTTGCCGGTGAGGATGGGGTCCTCGAGGTTCTCCAGCTGGTTGGTGCCGAACGCCTGCGAGGCGTAGCCGGTGACCGGCGCCCACATCGGGCCGTCCTTGTAGGTGCGGACGTACGCGAAGTCGCCGCCCTTGGCCCGCTTGGAGCCGGTGACCGCCTTGCCGCCGACGATGATGTCCCCGCGCGGGGTGGCGTACCGCTCGATGGCGACGCGGCGGTTGGCCGGGTCGGTGGCCAGCTCGTCGGAGCGGGCGTACTGGAGCCAGTTGTCGCGGAGCAGCAGGGTCAGCACGAGCAACCCGCAGAAGACCGCGATCCGGCGCAGCGGCTTGTTCACGAGCGGACCACCTGTGTCATCTCGGAGTCGGGGTTGGGGGCGGACGGGGCCGGTCGGCGCGCGGTGTCGCTGATTCTGAGCAGGATGCCGATCAACGCCCAGTTGGCGATCACGGAGGAACCGCCGTACGCCAGGAACGGCATGGTCATACCGGTCAGCGGGATGAGGCCCATCACACCGCCCGCGACGACGAACACCTGGAGGGCGAAGGCGCCGGACAGGCCGATGGCGAGCAGCTTGCCGAAGGGGTCGCGGGCGGCGAGGGCGGTGCGGACGCCGCGTTCGGCGACCAGCGCGTAGAGCAGCAGCAGCGCCATGACACCGGCGAGGCCCAGCTCCTCGGCGAAGGTGGCCAGGATGAAGTCGGAGTTGGCGGCGAACCGGATCAGCTCGGAGTGGCCCTGGCCCCAGCCGGTGCCGAGGGTGCCGCCGGAGCCGAACGCCCACAGCGCCTGCATGGCCTGCTCGGAGTGGCCGCCGACGCCCTGGCGGGAGAGCGTGTACTCGCGCATCGGGTCGAGCCAGGCGTCGACGCGCTGCTGGATGTGCGACTCGAAGCTGGCGACGCCGACGGCGCCGACCGCCGACATCAGCAGACCGAAGACGATCCAGCTGGTCCGCTCGGTGGCGACGTACAGCATGATCACGAACATGCCGAAGAACAGCAGCGACGTACCGAGGTCGGTCTCGAAGACCAGGATGAGGATCGAGACCCCCCAGACCACGACGATCGGGCCGAGGTCGCGGCCCCGCGGCAGGTACAGGCCCATGAAGCGGCGGCTGGCGAGCGCGAGGGCGTCCCGCTTCACCATCAGGTAGCCGGCGAAGAAGACCGCGAGCACGATCTTGGCGAACTCGCCGGGCTGGATGGAGAAGGAGCCGACCTGGATCCAGATCTTGGCGCCGTAGATGTTCTTGCCGAGGCCCGGCACCAGCGGGAGCAGCAGCAGGACCAGCGCGCCCAGCATGGAGATGTAGGTGTAGCGCTGGAGGACGCGGTGGTCCTTGAGGAAGACCAGCACCACGACGAACAGCGCTATGCCCATCGCCGTGTAGAGCAGCTGGCGCGGTGCGGCGCCGCCCGCCTGGCCGATGTCCTGGAGCAGCTCCGACTGGTCGAGCCGCCAGATGGCGACCAGCCCCAGCCCGTTGAGCAGCGTGGCCAGCGGCAGCAGCAGCGGGTCCGCGTACGGGGCGAACTTGCGGACCGCGAGATGGCCGATGCCGGCCAGCAGGCCGAGGCCGAGCCCGTAGCTCAGCAGCCCGGCGGGCACCTCGTCGTTGATGGCCAGGCCCACGTTGGCGTACGCGAAGACCGGGATGACGACGGCGAACACGAGCAGCGCCAGCTCGGTGTTGCGTCTGCTGGGCGCGCCGATGGCGCCGATCGTGGACGTGTGGTGCGTCGACGTGTTCGTTGAACTGCTCATCGTGTGACGGGGCCTCTCACGGCTGCCTACTGCTTACCGCACAGCGAGACGACCTTCTGCTCTTCCTCCGACAGGCTCGGGCCGGGCTGGGGAGTGGGCGTGGTCGCGGTCGGGGATGGACTCGTGGACGGGCTCGGTGACGCCTTGGACGTGAGGGACGCCGTGGTGGTTCCCGTGCTGCCGCCCGCCTCGCCCTCGCCGGTCGGCGCGCTGTTCTCGCTCTCGGCCTCGCGCCGCTTGGACTCCTTCTCGCAGGCGGACGCCTGCACGGCCAGTTCGTCGATCTTCGCCTGGGCGTTCTTCAGGCTGCCCTCGGCCATGGTGTCCTTGACCAGCTTCTGCTGGTACGGCGGCAGGTACTTGAGTTCGATGTCGGGGTGGTCCTTCTCCACCTTCGACAGCGACACCCAGGCCAGGTCCTGGCTGATGCCGCGGTACAGGGCGACGTGGTCGTCGTTGACGCCGACGTAGTACTGCGTCTGCGTCCAGCGGTAGCCGCCGTACAGGCCGCCGCCGACGACGGCGAGCGCGAGGACGCCGAAGAAGGACCGCTTGAGCCACTTGCGGCCCTTGTCGGGCTTGACGAAGTCGTCGTCGCCGTAGTCGCCGTAGCCGCCCGCCGGGATGTAGCCGGTGGTGTCGCCGGAGCCGGGCGGGCCGAACTCGCCGCCGCCCTGGCCGTGTCCCTGGCGGCCGAGGCCGGAGGCGCGGCCCGCCGGGGTCTGCATGATGCTGCCGTTGTCGCCGAGCTGGTTCTGGTTCTCCGCCACCGCGCCGACCACCACGGGGGTGTCGGACAGCTGCCCGGCGAGGGTGTCCCCGGTGTCCAGGTCGAGGACGTCGGCGACGATGACGGTGATGTTGTCGGGGCCGCCGCCGCGCAGCGCCAGCTGGATCAGGTCCTGCACGGTCTCCTGCGGGCCCTGGTAGCTGGCGAGGGTGTCCTCCAGGGTCTGGTGGGACACGACGCCGGAGAGGCCGTCGGAGCAGATCAGGTACCGGTCACCGGCCCTGACCTCGCGGATCGAGAGGTCGGGCTCGACGTGGTCGCCGCTGCCCAGCGCCCGCATCAGCAGCGACCGCTGCGGGTGCGTGGTCGCCTCCTCCTCGGTGATGCGGCCCTCGTCGACGAGGCGCTGCACCCAGGTGTGGTCCTGGGTGATCTGGGTGAGGACGCCGTCCCGCAGCAGGTACGCGCGCGAGTCGCCGACGTGGACGAGGCCGAGGCGCTGCCCGGTCCACAGCAGGGCGGTGAGCGTGGTGCCCATGCCCTCCAGGGTGGGGTCCTCCTCGACCATCTGCCGCAACTGGTCGTTGGCCCGCTGCACGGCCGTACCGAGGGAGGTGAGGACGTCGGAGCCGGGGATGTCGTCGTCGAGGGCGACGATGGTGGAGATGGCCTCGGAGGAGGCGACCTCACCGGCCGCCGCGCCGCCCATGCCGTCGGCGATGGCGAGCAGTCGCGGACCGGCGTACCCGGAGTCCTCGTTGCCCTCGCGGATCATGCCCTTGTGCGAACCGGCGGCGAAGCGCAGTGACAGACTCATGCGCACCTCGCCCGTCGGCTCCGGATACAGCCGATCGTGTCGAGCCACACTGCCCACCCTCCGGTCGGGAGCGCGCCGGGGCCCCGGGTGTGGACCGCCGCTGCGTGCTCGCTCCGCTCGCGCTCATTCATGACGTAGCACTACTTCCGCAGCTCGATGACGGTCTTGCCGATGCGGATCGGGGCGCCCGGCGAGATCGGTGTGGGGGTCGTCAGCCGCGTTCGGTCGAGATACGTGCCGTTGGTGGAGCCGAGGTCCTCGACGATCCACTGGCCGTCCCGGTCCGGGTAGATCCTGGCATGGCGGCTGGAGGCGTAGTCGTCGTCCAGCACGATGGTGCTGTCGTGTGCCCGGCCCAGCGTGATGGTCTGGCCCTGGAGCGCCACGGTGGTGCCGGTCAGCGTGCCCTCGGTCACCACCAGCTTGGTGGGGGCGCCACGGCGCCCGCGACCGCCCGCGGGCTGCTGCCGCTGGGGCGGGGGCGCCGCTTGGCGCGCGGCCTGCTGCGCGCGCCCGGCGTCGCGCCGTGACCCGCGCTGCGTGACACGCGTACCGAACAGATCGCTGCGGATGACCTGCACGGCCACGATCACGAACAGCCACAGTACGGCCAGGAAACCCAGCCGCATGACCGTGAGGGTCAGCTCTGACATTGCCCCCGGATCACCCTTCGGCTTGCCTATAGATAACGGTGGTGCTGCCCACGACGATCCGCGAGCCGTCGCGGAGCGTAGCGCGGGTGGTGTGCTGCCCGTCCACCACGATGCCGTTGGTGGACCCGAGATCCTGGATCGTCGAGGGCGTTCCGGTCCGGATCTCGCAGTGCCGTCGGCTGACGCCGGGGTCGTCGATCCGCACGTCCGCCTCGGTGCTGCGGCCCAGCACGAGCGTCGCGCGGGAGATCTGGTGGCGGGTGCCGTTGATCTCGATCCAGTGTCTGGTGCGGGCGCCCGGCGCGGCGCCGGGACGGGCGGCGGCGGGCGGGTAGCCGTAGCCGCCGGGGGGCTGCGCGGACGCGGGCGGCGGGTAGCCGTACCCACCGCCGGGGCGGGCACCGGGCGGGGGTGCCGCGGGCATGGGCGGCGCGGCGGCGGGCTGCGGCGGGTAGCCGTAGCCTCCGGGCCGCTGGCCGGGCGCGGGCGCGGGCGGGGCGGCGGCGGGGCCACCGGGGGCCTGGCTGGTCGAGGAGGCGAGGGTGCGGCTGCGGACCCGGTACAGGCCGGTGTCGAGGTCGTCGGCCTTCTCCAGGTGCACCCTGATGGGGCCCATGAAGGTGTACCGCTGCTGCTTGGCGTAGTCGCGCACCATCCCGGCCAACTCGTCGCCGAGCTGTCCGGAGTAGGGGCTGAGCCGCTCGTAGTCCGGGGTGCTCAGCTCGACGATGAAGTCGTTGGGCACGACCGTGCGGTCGCGGTTCCAGATGGTGGCGTTGTTGTCGCACTCGCGCTGGAGTGCTCCCGCGATCTCCACGGGCTGCACCTCGGACTTGAACACCTTGGCGAAGGTGCCGTTGACCAGACCTTCGAGACGCTGCTCGAACTTCTTCAGGACTCCCATGGGGCACCTCCTCCGTCGTTGCCGCCGTTGCCCTTGCCGCTCCGGGGGCCGCTACCGCTTACCCGGTACTGCTTACTGATCGTATCCACGCGCCGGTGAATCGGCTGGTTCCCCCTGTCGGCCCGGTCGACGGGTGTCGACGCCTCCGAAGTTCCCTCCGGAAGCCCCCTTCGAACTCTTCTTTGGACGTCGTCCTGGCAAGGATCGTAGAGGCGGCTGAGGACCAGTGTCCCGCACCCGGCTGTGGACTCCGTACGGGTCTTGGGGAGACGACCGCTACCGGTACGAGGTTGATACGTGGCGGACGGGTTCGGAAGGAGGGGGACGGGGCGGGATGCGGTGGGGCGTGGCGGGGTGTGACGGGGCCGGGGGCGGGGGTTTGCCCGGTGTCCCGCGGGGGGAAAGGGATGTGAACCCACCCCGGACCGCGTGCTAATGTTCTGGGTGTCGGAAGGCGCCAGCCCCCAAGGGGCAAGGGCCAGAGGACACACCCAATGCGCGGGTGGCGGAATAGGCAGACGCGCTGGATTCAGGTTCCAGTGCCCGCAAGGGCGTGGGGGTTCAACTCCCCCCTCGCGCACCAGTCGGCGACGGGCGGCATCGTGAAGGCGATGCCGCCCGTTCCGCGTGTCCGCGCACCTACACTGTGAACAAAGTCTCAGGTGGCGGCCCCGGAGCGGCGCAGTGCGAGGGCCGCGGGGGCGAGGGTCGCGAAGACCGCGAGGACGGCGCAGGCGGCCGTGGTCGCGCCGAGCGCCTGCCAGGGGAGCCGCGGCGGGGTCGGCACCGACAGCGTGGCGAGCGCGGCGCTCATGCCGAGCAGGTTCAGTACGGCGGTCAGCAGGCCGAGCAGCGCCCCCACCGTCACCACCGTGAGCGTCTCGGCGCAGAGCAGCCGGAGCACCTGCCCGCGCGCGGCGCCCACGAGCCGCAGGGCGGTCAGGTCGCGGACGCGGTCGGCGGTGGCCATGGCCATGGTGTTGGCCACCGAGACGCCGGTGTAGAGCAGGGCGATGCCGAGGACCAGGAGCAGGCCGAGGCGGGTGGTGCCGGGGTTTCCGGTGCCGGGGCGGTTGGCGGTTGCCCACTCCTCCCTGGGGAGGAGGCGTGCGCCGCTGTCGCGCAGGGCCGCGCGTAGTCCGGCGGCCACGGTGGCGGGGTCCGCGCCCGGGGCCAGGGAGACGTCCACGCGGTCGGGGGCCGCGCCGGGGGCGTTGGCCGGGGTGACGTAGACGCCGTTGTCGCCGGTGCCGGTGCGCAGGACCGCGGCGATCCGCAGGGACCTGCGGGTGCCGTCGCCGAGCCACACGTCGACGTGCTGGCCGACGCGGTGCCGGGCCCACTCCTCGTTGACGATGATCGACTCGTCGTCGAGGTCGGTCGCCCTCCCGGCGGCGACCGGCAGCCGGATGGTCGCGGCCAGCCCCGCAGGGTCGGCGGCGCGGGCCTCCGACCTGATGAGGGCCACGTCGTCCTCCAGGACGTGTACGGCGGTGGCGGCGGACGGGGAGACCGCGCGGGTGCCGGGCGTCGTACGCAGCGCGTGCAGCGTGCGCTGGTCGAGCGGCGTGGCGGCGGTGACGACGTAGTCGGCCGTGGTCTGCTCGCGCACCTCGGAGACGCGTGCCGCGGACAGGGTCGCGGTGGCGCCCAGGAGGGATCCGGTGAGGGCGACCGTGACCAGCACCGGCGCCGCGACCGCGGCGGTACGGCGGACGCCCGTGGCGGCGTTCTCCCGGACCAGCAGACCGGTCGCGCCGGGCAGCCGGGCCGGGAGCCAGGTGAGGAGCCGGGTCAGTGGGCGGACCACGAGCGGGGCGAGCAGCGCGACCGCGGTGATCAGCAGCATGGGGCGGCTGACGTAGGTCTTGCGGTGCAGCAGGTCGCCCGGCTCGGTGAGCAGGGCGACCGCGAGCGTCACGGCCGCCGTCAGCAGCAGGGCCGTGCCGCACAGCGCCCGTCCCCGGGTCATCGCCCTGGCGTCCACGGAGGCCGTGCGCAGCGCCTCGGCGGGCCCCGTGCGTCCTGCCCGCCAGGAGGCGGCCAGGACGCCGCACAGGGCGACGAGGAGACCCGTCCAGAAGGCCGCGTGGTACGGCCAGACGGCGTCGCCGACGCGGAACCAGGGCGGGGCGAGTCCGGCGTCGACGGTGCGCTCGACGAGCGGGGGAGCGGCCAGGGAGCCGAGCGCGCAGCCCGTCGCGGCGGCGAGTACGCCCACCAGCAGAGCCTCGGCGACGACGGTGCGGCGGACCTGGCCCGGCGTGGCACCGGCCGTGCGCAGCAGTCCGAACTCGCGGCGCCGCTGGGCCACCGCGAAGGCGAACGTGGACGCCACCACGAACACCGACACGAAGGCGCTGACGCCGCCAGCCGTGCCGAACAGGGCGTTCAGCGCGGTGAGCGCCTCGGTGTCCCGGTCCGGGTCGGCGTCGGCGCGGCGGCGGGCGTCGCCGGTGAGCACGTCGACGGGGTCCCGGCGCAGCGCCGCGCGGACGGCCGACGGGGGCGCCTCCACGACCAGTTGGGTGCTGACGGGGGACAGTTGGGCGGCGTGGGCCGGGGTGTGGAAGACGGGGTCCTCGAAGCCGAGGGGGGCGACCGTGCCGACGACGCGCACGGTGCCGTGGTCGGTGCGGAGACGGTCGCCTACGCGCGCGTGCCGGTCGCTGACGACGACCTCGGTCGCGGTGCGGGGCGCGCGGCCGGTGGTCAGCTCGTAGGGGGCGAAGCGGGCGGTGGGCCAGGGGTGGCCGGTCAGGACGCGGGGGCCGGAGGGGGTGTGCGTGCGTACGGGGTACGTCCTGTCCTCGGTGACCGGGCCGAGCCGCTTCAGCTTGGCGAGGGTGGTGGGCGGTATCGGGCGTGGGTGGGGGAGGTGCGCGAGGCGGTCGCCGGTGGGGGTGGGGACGCGCAGGGTGTCGTGTGCCTTGACGACGACGGGTGTCGCCGGGGGGTGCGGGGCGTGCGGGGTGGCGGTGGCGGTGGCGGAGGCGGAGGCGGAGAAACGTTCCGGTGGGCGGGCGGGGGCGTCAAGGGAGGCGGCGAGGGCGAGGCCGGTGACGGTGAGGAGGGCGACGCCCAGGGCGAGGGCGACGAAGCTGCCGACGAAGGCCGTCCAGCGGGTGCGCAGGGTGTGCGGGGCGGTGGTCAGCACGGGGTGGCCACCTCGGTGGTGCGCGGTGATTCTGGAGTGGTCGTCAGTGTGGTCATGCGGTGGGCGATGGTGTCGGCGTCCGCGGCGGTGAGGTGGCCTGTCGGGTGGCCGTCGACGAGGAAGACGACCCGGTCGGCGTGGGCGGCGGCCACCGGGTCGTGTGTGACCATGATCACTGTCTGGCCCTCGCGGTCGACCATGCCGCGCAGCACGGCCAGCACCTCGCGTCCGGTCCGGGAGTCCAGGGCGCCCGTCGGCTCGTCGCCGAAGAGGACGTCGGGGCGGGTGACCAGGGCGCGGGCCAGGGCGACGCGCTGCTGCTGGCCGCCGGAGAGCTGGGCGGGGCGGTGCCGGGCGCGCTCGCCCAGGCCGACCTGGCGCAGGACCTCACGGACCCGGGCCCCGGGGACGCGGCGTCCGGCGAGGCGCAGCGGCAGGGCGACGTTCTGCTCGGCGGTGAGGGACGGCAGCAGGTTGAAGTCCTGGAAGACGAAGCCGACGCGGTCCCGGCGCAGCAGGGTCAGCCCGCGTTCGCTCAGCCCGGTCAGTTCCGTGCCGCCGACCCGGACCGAGCCGGAGGTGGGCCGGTCCAGCCCGGCGGCGCACTGCAACAGGGTCGACTTGCCGGAGCCGGAGGGGCCCATGACGGCGGTGAACGTGCCTCGGGGGAAGGTCAGCGACACGTCGTCGAGGGCGGTGACGGCGTGGCCGCCGGTGCCGTAGCGCCTGCTGACGGCGGTGAGTTGGACGGCGGCGGTCGGGGCAGCCGATGTGGCCGGGGGTTTCGGGGTCGGTGCGGTCATGGGGTCCACCCCACCGTGCGGGGGTGGTGGGGCGCAGTGCGGTGGGACCGAGATCTGGGGTAGGGCTGGGCCTACCTTCGGAGCTCGGTCCTGGGTGATGGCCCGCGCGGGAGGGCGCCTTCTACGGTGAGCCGCATGTCCCCCCGTAACGCGCTCACCGCGCCCACTGGGCCAGCCGTACCAGCCGTGCGCCCTCGTACCGTCTGGCGGGCCATGGCGGCCGGGCCGCGGTACCTGGTCTCGCCGTGGCCGTGGCGCAGTGCGGCGTACCTGCTGACCGGCGTGGTGACCGGGGTGACGCTGCTGGTGGCGCTGGTGCTGCTGGCCGTGGTCGGGGGTGTCCTCGCCGTGGTGGTCGTGGGCGTGCCGCTGCTCGCCGGGCTGCTGCTGGCCGGGATACCGGTCGCGCGGCTGGAACGCCGCAGGCTGCGGCTGGTGGACGCCGGGGCGGAACCGGGCGGGGAGCGGCGGGGGGGGGCCGGCGCCGGGGGGGCGGGGGCGGGGGGGGCGGCGCGGCGGCGGGGGCGGGGGGCCAGGCCGGCGGGGGGGGACGCGCTCCC
>NZ_JBEYHH010000071.1:12167-13625 GCF_040635175.1 Streptomyces sp. NPDC006997 | reverse complement strand
GCCGTACTCCCACTCCTCCAACATCGACCGGGTGCGCTCCGGCGCGACACTGCTGCCGCAGAACGCGCGCGTGCTGCGCATGGCCCGCGACGCCGACCGCCCCGCACTCAAGAACCCCTCGCGAATCCCTCAACACCGCCTCAAGCCACCGGACACGACTGGCCAAACCATGCCGTCCCCGCGCCCGCTGCCCGCATCATGCAAGGACAACGGACAAGGAGGGCGGGCGAGTTGACGCAGGACGCGCACGTACCCGGTACACCGGGCGACGGCCACGGACACGCCGTGGTCATCGGCTCAAGTCTCGCCGGGCTCACCGCGGCACGGGCCCTGGCCAACTTCATGGACCACGTCACCGTCATCGACCGCGACTGGATGCCCCACGGCCCCGCCCGCCGCCGCGGCGTACCCCAGGCCCGCCACACCCACACCCTCACCCACACCGCCCAGCAGGGCCTCGAACAGCTCTTCCCCCACATCACCGCCGACCTGACGGCGGCCGGAGCCGTCCGCGTACACCCCGGCGCAGACCTCCTCGTCCTCGGCCCCGCGGGCTGGCTGCCCCGCACCGCCACCGGCCTGCCGCACCTCAGCGCCAGCCGCGACCTGATCGACGCCGTCCTGCGCGACCGGCTGCGCGCCGACCCGAAGGTCACCTTCCTGCCCCGCCACGAAGCCGTCGGCCTCCAAGGCGGCCCCCACGACACCGTCACCGGCGTCTGGATACGCCCCCTGACCCACCCCCGCACCCCCGCCACCACACCCCGACGACGGCTGATATCAGCCGACTTCGTCATCGACGCCAGCGGACGCGACTCCCACGCCCCCCAGTGGCTGGCCGACCTCGGCTACCGGCCCCCCAGGGAAACCGTCACCGAGACCCACACCTCCTTCGCCACCGCCGTCTTCGCACCCCCCGTCGGCCACGTCGCCGACTTCACCGCCCTGTTACTCATGCCCGCCCCCGGCCACCCCGCCCAGGGCACCCTCAACCCCACAGAAGGCGGCCGCTGGTCGGTCACCGTCACCACCGCCGACGGCCGCCCCGCCCCCGCCGACCACGCCGCCCTGCTGCGCGCCGCGGGCACCCTGCGCCACCCCCTGCTGCGCGACCTCATCGCCGCCGCCACCCCCCTCGGCCCCGTCTACCGCGCCACCGCCACCGCCAGCCGCTGGCGCCACTACGAGAAACTGCGCCGCTTCCCCGACCAGTTCCTCGTCGTCGGCGACGCCTACGCCGCCCTCCACCCCGTCCACGGCCACGGCATGACCCACGCCATCGCGGGCGCCCTCGTCCTGGACGAACTGCTCACCGCCCACGGCACCGCCATCGGCCTCGGCTACCGCCTGCGCCGCGCCCTGGCCCGCCACCTCGCCCCCGCCTGGCGCACCAGCACCCGCGCCCAACACGCCGCCCCCCACCACCCCACCCCACGCCCCGCCCCGCACCCCACCGCG
>NZ_JBEYHH010000071.1:0-12071 GCF_040635175.1 Streptomyces sp. NPDC006997 | reverse complement strand
CGCGGCCCCCGGCTCCACCACAGCCCGGGACTCGACCACCGCCCGGGACTCCACCGCGGCCCCCGGCTCCACCACAGCCCGGGACTCGACCACCGCCCGGGACTCCACCGCGGCCCCCGGCTCCACCACAGCCCGGGACTCGACCACCGCCCCGGCCCCCGCCCCCTCCCGCCCCACCCTGCGCGCCCGTCTGGCCGCCCGCCTGAGCCGCCGTCTGGCCGCCCGCCTCGCCGCCGCCGCGACCACCGACACCCGCGCCGCCGCCCTGCTCCTCGAACAGCTCCAACCCACCGCCGAGCCCAGCGCCCGGCCCGCCGCCCGCCTGCGCTCCCGCCTGTGGCGGGCCGCCTGGCGCGGCGCCCGCGGCCCCGCCCCCACCGCCCCGCCCAGCACCACCCACGGCCCGCACGCCCGGCGCCGCCGCGGCACGGCCCCCGACACCGCCGCCGCCCGCGCCCTGAGCGCCGCCGCCCGCGGACGCGCCACCCCCGCTGTCCGCCCCCAGGGCCCGCACACCTCACCCGCCGGCGACCGCCGGCGCCCCTGACCCGGCCACCCCGCGCACCCCCGAATCCCGGCCGGGAACAGCGCCTGCCGCTCACAGGGGCACCCGGTCGCACACCGCGCGAGGTGCGGTCCTACGCTTTGACCTATGACCAGAGTGGATCAATTAGCCTTCCCACGGGCCTACTTGAGCGGGATACGGCCGCCCTACACTCGTAACCAGGACGCTCCGCACGCCCGGTTACGCCTGGAGGTGGCCGCCATGCACCCCCGCGACTCGAAGACCGCTCAAGAACCCCTTGAGCCGGGCTCGAACTTCGGCCTGAAGGCGGTTGTCCGGCCGCGTCGCACGTCGATAGCGTTTCAGCAGCTCCAGGGCACGGGCCCGCTTCCGCCGCGGCAGGCCGCCCCCACCACCGGCCCTGTGCCGGCCACGGGTGTGCCTGTGACGGCCGAGCGGCGAGGGGAGGGCGCGCGGGTATGACCGCGACCGAAACAGCGCCGCAGGCATCACGCACCGAGCCGGGCAACGGCGAACGGATAGCCGACTGGGCGGACAGCCGCCTCGGGCTGTACCAGTTCCGCTTCATGGTCCGCAAGGTGTTCCCCGAACACTGGTCGTTCATGTTCGGCGAGATCGCCCTCTACAGCTTCGTCATGCTGCTCCTCACCGGGGTCTGGCTGACCCTGTTCTTCGAGCCGAGCATGGCCGAGACCGTCTACGAAGGCCCCTACACGCCCCTGCAGGGCGTGACGATGTCGGAGGCGTACGCCTCCACACTGGAGATCAGCTTCGAGGTCCGCGGCGGACTGCTCATCCGCCAGATCCACCACTGGTCCGCCCTGATCATGATCGGCGCGCTGTGCCTGCACACCCTGCGCCACTTCCTGACCGGCTCCTTCCGCAAGCCGCGCGAGGCCAACTGGCTGATCGGCTTCACCATGCTGATCCTGGTCATCCTGGAGGGCTTCTTCGGCTACTCCCTCCCCGACGACCTGCTCTCCGGCACCGGGATGCGCATCGCCTCCGGCATCACCCTGGCCGTACCCGTGGTCGGCACCTATGTGCACATGCTCGCCTTCGGTGACGAGTTCCCCGGCACGGACCTCGTGCCACGCCTGTACAGCCTGCACATCCTGCTGATCCCGGCGATCGTGTTCATCCTGGTCAACGTCCACCTGGCCCTGGTCATCTACCACAAGCACACCCAGTTCCGCGGCCGCGGCCGCACCGAGAAGAACGTCATCGGCGAGCCTTTCGTGCCGAACTACACCGCCAAGGCGGGCGGCTTCTTCTTCCTGGTCACCGGTGTCATCGTGCTGATGGCGGGCATCGCCCAGATCAACCCCGTGTGGGCGTACGGCCCCTACAAGGCCGACCAGATCTCCCAGGGCTCCCAGCCCGACTGGTACATGGGCTTCCTCGAAGGCGCCCTACGCGCCATGCCCGCCTGGGAGTTCGTCCTGCCAGGCGGCTACACCGTCAACATGGGCATCCTGATCCCCGCGGTCATCCTGCCCACGGTGATGGCCCTGGTGATCGCGCTGTGGCCGTTCCTGGAAGCCTGGGTCACCGGCGACAAGCGCGAACACCACCTGCTGGACCGGCCCCGCGACCACCCCACACGCACCGCCTTCGGCTGCGCCTTCGTCGCCCTGTACCTGGTGCTGTTCTTCGGCGGCGCCAACGACGTCCTGGCCGAACGCTTCAGCCTGTCGCTGAACTCCATCACCTACGCGGTCCGCGTAGGCATCTTCGTCGTCCCGGTGCTGACCTACGTCATCACCCGGCGCCTGTGCCTGGGCCTGCAGCGCCGCGACCGCGACAAGCTGCTCCACGGCCGGGAGACGGGCCGGATCCGCAGACTGCCGCACGGCGAGTTCATCGAGGTCCACGAACGCCTGGAGCGCGGCAGCGAGTACGCGCTGCTGGCCCGCGAGGACTACAAGCCGCTGCCCGCGCCCGCGCCGGAACACAACGGCGTGCCCAACCCCAAGGGCCGCAAGGAGGTCCTGCGCTACAAGCTCAGCCGCTGGCTGTACGGCAACCAGATCGCCAAGCCCACCGAGCAGGAGATGCGGCAGGCCCTGGAGCACTTCGACCACCCCAACGGCCACGGCCCCGACGGTGCCCACCCCGCCCTCACGGAGCGGGAACCGGACCACGAGGCCCACTGACCCTGCCCCGGCAGGCCCCACGGCGCGGGTGACCCCACCGGTCACCCGCGCCACCCCATACCCCCACCCCCCTCAACCCCCACCCCGGGCCGCCCGGTCGCGCCCGCACGAACCGCCCGGACCCCCTCCCGGAACTTTCCGCACTCCTCGCACTTCCCGCGCTGTCAGCGCTTTTCTCGTTCGCAGGTGCCCCGTTCGTTCCGCTGTCCGGCGCCGTGCCGGAGTGTCCTCGGAGGTCCGATGAACACCACCCCCTGGCACCGGCGTCGGGACGCGGGCCGGCCCGAGTCGATCACCGGGGCGCGGGTGGGCCTCACCCGTGACCTGCGCGGCCGTCAGCGCCGCTACCTCGCGGCGATGCTGGTGCGCACCGCCTGTGTGGTGGTGATGGCGGCGACCTGGAGCCGCTGGCCCGCCGTCGCGGTCGGCGCGCTGGCCGGGGCGGCCCTCATCCCGTATGTCGCGGTGGTCCTCGCGCAGGCCGGATGGCGCCAGCAGCGCGGCGCGCGGCCCGCGCTCGCCGAGGTCCGCGAGGAGGGCCCCGGCCCCGCCGCCCGGGTCGTCCTGGAACCCACCCTGATCCTGCCGCCGGAACGCGGCCCGGCCGCCTGACCGGCCACTTCACCGCCCACCCCCCGCGTGCGCCCGGCGTGACTCACGTCACTTTCGGCTGGTCTTGGCGCGCGGATGCCGGGCGTGTCACTATTTCAGCACGCCTCCCCTGCCCAAAAGCCGCCTCACGGCCGCGGATTGACCCCGCGCAGCCCCTTGCGGCGGCCCACTCCGGGCCCTCACGGGACGCTTCAGGCGAGTGGCCGCCCCGCGCCCTCTCGCCGCCCTCTCCTCCGGGCCTCCCGGCCCGCCCGCCCGCCTCTGTCACGTCGAACGGCCCCCCGGTGCCCCCCGGGGGGCCGTTTCGTGTGCCGGGACGACGGCGGCCGGGCAGCGCGGCCGGGGCGAGGCAGCCGGAAAGCGGCCGGCAACGCCTGCGGACGCTGCGCACAAAAGGCTCTTCACGTACCGAAGGCAGACTCTAGAGAAAGAGATTCCAGATATGCCGAGGCTATGCAAGCCCGCGGTGAGCGCGCCGGAATATGTCATCACGATGGAAGAGACTCTGGCATTCGCCGAACGAGTCCACGGTGGAAAGCCTCAGCTTCCTCTCGCGCTTCGACTGATTCGCAACACGGGGGTGCAGAAGCGGCATATCGTGCAGCCCATCGAGAAGACGCTCAACCACCCGGGTCTGACGGAACGCAACCGCGTCTACGAGGTGGAGTCCAAGAAGCGGACCCCGCAGGTCATCGAAGAGGCCCTGCGGAACGCCGACATGGCGGCCCGGGACATCGACGCGATCATCTACGTGTCGTGCACCGGGTTCCTGATGCCGTCCCTGACGGCCTGGCTCATCAACAAGCTCGGCTTCCGCTCCGACACTCGGCAGATCCCCATCGCCCAGCTGGGCTGCGCGGCGGGCGGCGCGGCCATCAACCGGGCCCACGACTTCTGCGTGGCCCACCCCGGCAGCAACGTCCTGATCGTCTCCTGCGAGCTGTGCTCGCTGTGCTACCAGCCCGACGCCGACGACATCGGCTCGCTGCTCTCCGACGGCCTGTTCGGCGACGCCGTCGCCGCCGCCGTCGTACGCGGCACCGGGGGAGTGGGCATCGAACTGGAGCGCAACGCCTCCTACCTGATCCCGGACACCGAGGACTGGATCTCCTACGACGTCCGCGACACCGGCTTCCACTTCCAGCTGGACCGGCGCGTGCCCGGCACCATGGAGCCCCTCGCCCCGGTGCTGCGCGAGTTCGCCAAGGACCACAGCTGGGACGCGGGCAGCCTGGACTTCTACATCGTCCACGCCGGCGGCCCGCGCATCCTGGACGACCTGGCGAAGTTCCTCAACGTCGACCGCAAGGTCTTCCGGCACAGCTGGGCGACGCTGACGGAGTACGGCAACATCGCCAGCGCCGTCGTCCTGGACGCCGCCCGCCGCCTGTTCGAGGAGGACACCCCGCAGCCGGAGGCCACCGGCCTGATCGCGGGCTTCGGCCCCGGCATCACCGCCGAGATGGCGCTGGGCCGCTGGGCCGTGGACACCCCCGCCGCCCTGGGCGACGCCGCATGAGCGGCCTGATCCTGCCGCCCGGCGGCGGCCGCAAACTCGTCACCAAGGCCCAGGAAGTCACCTTCAAGGCCACCCAGGCCGACGGCTCCGCGGTCTCGGTGTTCGAGGTGGTCGTCCCGCCCGGCTTCGACGTCGGCGCCCACGTCCACAACGACTCCCAGGAGTTCTTCTACGTCCTGGAAGGCGAACTGCAGCTGCTGGGCTTCGAGCCCGCCGCCCGCACCGGCGACACCTGGCACGACTGGCGCTCCGCCGACGGCCAGGCACCCGTCAACGCCACCGAAGGCGCCTCGATGTTCGTGCCCTCCGGCACCCCGCACGCCTTCCGCAACGCCTCCAGCCAGCCCGCCCGGATGCTCTTCACCTGCTTCCCCTCGCCGTACCACGAGCTGTACTTCGAGGAGATCGCGGAGATCTGGGCCGCCGGCGGGGCAGCGGTGGACCCGAAGGCCGTGGAGCAGATGCGCCAGCGCTACGACGTCCACCAGCTCACCCCCCTGCGCTACCAGCCCCCCACCGACCCCCACCCCAAGCCGACCGAGCGCGGAGCGTGACCCACATGAGCCCGATGGACGCGATACCCCTGGTCCACGCCAGCCTGGGCGAGCAGGAACTGGCCGCCGTCGCCGAGGTGTTCGCCTCCGGCTGGCCCGCCGGCCAGGGACCCAAGGGCAAGGCCCTGGAAGCCCAGCTCAAGGAGCGCTACGGCGCCGGGGACGCGGTCGCCGTCAGCAACTGCGGCGCCGCCCTGCACCTGGCCATGCTCGCCCTCGGCGTCAAACCCGGCGACGAGGTCATCGTCGCCGACTACACCTTCCCCGCCCCCGCCCACGCCGTGCGCTACGTCGGCGCCGTCCCCGTCTTCGCCGACGTACGCGCCGACACCGGCACCATCGACCCGCAGGCCGTCGCCGACCTGATCGGCCCGCGCACCGTCGGCATCATCGCCGTCGACACCGTCGGGATGCCCGCCGACTACGCCCAGCTGCAGACCCTCGCCGACCGCCACGGCCTGTTCGTCGTCGAAGACGCCGCCTGCGCCGTCGGCGCCACCTACCAGGGCCGCGAGGCAGGCGCCCTGGCCGAGGTGGCGTGCCTGTCCTTCCACGGCCGCAAGGGCGCCACCAGCGGCGAAGGCGGCGCCCTGATCGCCGCCGACCCGGCCGTCGGCGCCGACGCCAGGCTGCGCTCCTCCTTCGGCATCGGCTCCATCTTCGACCAGGCCCAGGTCGTCGGCCTGCCCATCCCCGAGTTCACCGAGATCGGCTACAACTTCAAACTCTCCGACATCGCCGCCGCCATCCTCCAGGTGCAGATCGGCCGCATCGGCGAACTCCTCAAGCGCCGCAGCGCGGTCGCCGCCCGCTACGGCGAACTCCTCGCCGACGAGGACCTGCTCACCGTGCCCACGGTCCCCGAGGACCGCACCCACGCCTGGCAGTCCTACATGGTCACCCTCGATGCCACCGTCGACCGGGCCGCCGTCGCCAAGGACCTGCGCGCCCAGGGCATCGGCTGCGGACACGGCACCTGGGCCACCCACGTCCAGCCCGTCTTCGCGGGCAAGGACACCTGCCCCGTCTCCGCCGACCTGTTCGCCCGCAACCTCGCCATCCCCATGCACGCCGAACTCACCGACGACCAGACCGAACGCGTCGCCACCGCCCTGCGCACCGCCCTGCGCGCCCACCGCGCCGCCTGAGCGCACCGCACCCGCACCCGCCCCCGCCCCGGCGAGCCGACCGCCCCGCCCCGGAAGAGACCACCCCCCGGGGCGGCGGCGGCCGCCCCCCGGGCACCCGCCCGCCGCGCCGCCAGACACCCCGCCGCACACCCGCGGCTGTGCCGGGAGTCCACCGGTATTTGAGAGGCGGTTCATACGCTCCCGACGCGCCCACCGGCCATTCCCGAAAGCCGCGGGCGGCGTCACCGCCCGGCCACGGTTCCCGCACACCGCCGTCGACCTCGCAGCGCGCCCAAAGGAGACAGACCCCATGAAGGGCTCTACGGTCTACACATCGATACAGAAGCGCGGTCTTCACATTGGCCTCCTGCCGGAGATGGCCGCGGCCGTGAACCCGTCGACGCCGATCACCCTCGACCACGACCTGGAAGTCCTGCCCGAGGCGGGGCGGCGGCTGACGGTGGCCCAGTACGCCGAACACGTCGACGACCTCGCGGCCCGCCTGTGGGCGGCCGGAGTCCGCCCCGACGAGCACGTCGTGATCTTCAAGACGGCCAACGCCGACCACTGGATGCTCGCCGCCGCGGTCTCCCGCATCGGCGGCATCGTGGTCAACCTCTCCCCCCAACTGGACCCGGAGACCGTCGCCGTCCTGCTCAAACGGGTCGGCCAGCCCACCCTGCTCACCGACGGCGCCAAACTCGACCTGCTGGCCTCCGTCTCCCTGGACGACCTCACCCGCCGGGTCCTCAGCTCCGCCGGGGAACGCCCGGGCGCCGTCACCCTCGCCTCCCTCGCGGGCTCCCCCCGCGTCCGGCCGGTGGTGCGGCCCATCGACGAGGCCGCCGTCATCACCCACACCTCCGGCACCACCGGCATCCCCAAACTCGTCGTGCACACCCCCCGCACCCAGGGCATCCGCCTGCTGCCGCAGTGGCGCCTGCTGTCCCTGATGCGCAAGAAGGACACCGTCGCCATCCACGTGCCCTTCGTCCACTCCCGCATGGTCGCCGCGATGTCGCTGGCCCTGCTGCGCGAGTACCCCGTCCTGCTCATGCGGGAAGCCGACCCCGCCGCGGTCGCCGAACAACTCGTCACACACCGGCCGGTGTTCATCGAGGCACTGCCCAACTCCCTGATGGAGTGGGAGGAACTCGCCGACGACCCGCGGATGCCGTTCGGCAACGTCAAGGTGTTCTCCAGCACCTTCGACGCCATCCACCCGCGCACCATGAGCCGCCTGCTGAAGGCCTCCAACCGGCGCGGCGCCCTGTTCTTCCAGATCTACGGCCAGAGCGAGGTCGGCCCCGCCGTCGGCCGCGCCTACTTCCGCCACTCCGCCCACAAGGCCAACGGCCGCTGCGTGGGCTGGGCCATGCCCCACGGCGCCGCCCGCGTCCGCGTCGTCAGCCGCGACGGCCACAAGCCCTCCGAAGCCAACCCCGGCTTCATCGAGGTCGCCTGGGACGGCCTGGCCAAGACCTACTACGGCGAACAGGACCGCTACGACACCAACCGCAACGGCGACTGGTGGCGCACCGGCGACGTCGGCTACCGCACCCGGTTCGGCTGCCTGCACATGCTCGACCGCGAAGTCGACATGATCCCCGGCGTGCGCAGCTCCCTGGAGGTCGAGGACGTCGTCCTGAGCCAACTCGACGAACTCAGCGAACTCGTCGTCGTCCAGGGCCCCAACGCCGAACCCGTCCCCGTCATCTGCACCGTCGACGACGCCCCCCTGGACCTGGCCCGCTGGCGGCGCGCCGTCGCCGACTTCCCCCAGCTCGCCGACCCCATCCAGATCCCGCAGGCCGAACTGCCGCGCACCGCCACCCTCAAGGTGCAGCGCCTGGCCCTCGCCCGCCGCTTCGGAGAACAGCCCCGCCCCTCCGCCTGACCCCCCGGCACCCCGGCCCGGGGCAAGGGCGCCCGCACCCTCCCGCGGGCACCCTTGCCCCGCCCCCCGCCGCGAGCCGCAGCACGGCCCAGCCCCGGACCAGCCCCCACCGGCCCCGGGGCTGCCCCACGCCCACCCCGCGCCAGCTCACACGCCCTGCCCAAGGAGATACGCAGTGACCACCGACGTGACCTCCGGGCCCGCGGACGGCCCAGAGCCCACCGCTTCCGTGCGCCGTATCACCGACGACCTGCTGGAGCGGGTGGAACACCGACTGCGCTCGTTCCTCACCACCGAACACACCCGCTTCGCCGACGTCGACGAACGCGCCGCCACCGTCCTGAACACCCTCTCCGACCTCGTCACCTCGGGCGGCAAACGGATCAGGCCCGCCTTCTGCCTCACCGGCTACCTCGCCGCCGGCGGCGACCCCGACCAGGCCGACATCGTCTCCGCCGCCGCCGGCCTGGAGATGCTGCACGTCTCCGCCCTCATCCACGACGACATCGTCGACAACTCCACCCAACGGCGCGGCCACCCCACCATGCACACCGCCTTCGCCGACCACCACACCCGCCACACCTGGCGCGGCGAGGCCCGCCGCTACGGCGAAGGCATGGCCATCCTCATCGGCGACCTCGCCCTGGTCTACTCCGACCAGCTGATGGCCCACGCCCCCACCGGCCTGCTCCCCGAATGGCACCACCTGCGCTCCGAAGTCCAGGTCGGCCAGTGCCTGGACGTCACCGCCGCCGCCGAGTTCGCCGTCGACCCCCGCCTCTCCCGCCTGATCGCCCTGATCAAGTCCGGCCGCTACACCATCCACCGCCCCCTGGTCATGGGCGCCGCCGGAGCCGGACGCCCCGACCTGGCCCCCGCGTTCGCCGAGTACGGCGAAGCCGTCGGCGAGGCCTTCCAGCTCCGCGACGACCTGCTGGACGCCTTCGGCGACTCCGCCCAGACCGGCAAACCCGCGGGCCTGGACTTCAGCCAGCACAAGATGACCCTCCTGCTGGGCTGGGCCATGCAACGCGACGCACACATACGCACCCTGATGACCGAACCCGGCCACACCCCCGACGAGGTACGCCGCCGCCTGCTGGACACCGGCGTCCCCGACGACGTCGAACGCCACATCGCCGACCTCGTCGAACGCGGCCGCAAAGCCATCGCCGACGCCCCCCTCGACCCCGCCTGGCGCACCGAACTGGCGGACATGGCCATCCGCGTCACCTACCGCGACAGCTGACCTGCGACCCCCCGGGGCGGCAGCACGGCCACGAACCACCGCGACCAGGAGCACCCCTCATGGAGCACGCAGTACGGCACACCGTCACCCTCATCCGCGAACGCTTCGGGGAGCCCCTCACCCTCGACGACCTGGCCCGCCACGTCATGGTCAGCAAGTACCACCTGCTGAGGGTGTTCACCCGCGTCACCGGCGTCACCCCCGGACGGTTCCTGACCGCCGTACGCCTCCAGGAAGCCCAGCGCCTGCTGCTCAGCACCCCCCTCACCGTCGCCGACATCTCCGCCCGCGTCGGCTACAGCAGCACCGGCAGCTTCACCCGCCGCTTCACCGAACTCGTCGGACTGTCCCCCACCCAGTACCGCCGGCTCTCCCTGACCAGCGTGCGCACCACACCCCCCGCCGCCCCGTACGCGTTCGCCGCGCCCACCGGCTGGGTGACCGGCACCCTGCACACCGACGGCACCGACCTCACCAGCGCCTCCGTCGGCGCCTTCGACAGCTCCCTGCTCCAGGGCGTGCCCGCCGCCTGGAGCAACACCTGCGCCCCCGGCCACTTCACCCTGCCCCGCGTCCCCGAAGGCACCTGGTACATCCACGCCGTCGCCCGCACCCGCCCCACCCCCGCCAGCACGGACCGGGTCCTGGTCGCCACCGTCGGCCCCGTCCTGGTGGAAGGCCACGCCCCCGGCCCCCTCGACATCACCTTGTCCCCCATGGACTGGACGCGACCGCCGATCCTCTCCGCCTCGATGGGCATCGACCCGCAGCCACTGGCCGCGTGACCTGCCCCCGCGCGGCGCGCACCCGCCACCCGGAGACAGAAAACGCATGAGCACACACCAGACCACGTCCCTCCTCCTCGGCCTGGCCGTCATCGTCCTGCTGGCCCGCCTGCTCGGCGCGCTGGCCCGGCGCCTGGGCCAGCCCGCGGTGATCGGCGAGGTCGTCGCCGGCATCGCGCTGGGACCCACGCTCGTCAACGGGACGCTCTCCGAGCACCTCTTCCCCACCGACACCCGCCCCCTGCTCAGCGCCCTGGCAGCGGTCGGCGTCGCGGTCTTCATGTTCATCGTCGGCCTGGAAGTGGACGCCGCCCTGCTCCGCGGCAACACCCGCCTCGCCACCACCGTCTCCTTCGCCTCCCTCATGGTCCCCTTCGGCCTGGGCACCCTGCTGGCACTCCACCTCGCCGACGACTACGGCACCGACGACACCACCGGCTTCATGCTCTTCCTCGGCATCGCCATGTCGATCACCGCCTTCCCCGTCCTGGCCCGCATCCTCACCGACCGGCAGATGACCCGCACCTCCCTGGGCGCCATGGCCATCGCCTGCGCCGCCATCGGCGACGTCCTCGCCTGGGCCCTGCTCGCCGTCATCGTCGCCGTCAGCGGCTCCGCCGACGCCGACCAGTGGCGGATGCTGCTGGCCATCCCCTACCTGGCCGCCATGCTCTTCGCCGTACGGCCCCTGCTGCGCCGCTACGCCGACCGCGGAGCGCACCCCACCCTGACCCCCACGGTGTTCGCGTGCGTCCTGGCGGGCCTGCTGCTGTCCGCCGCCGCCACCGAATGGGTCGGCCTGCACTACATCTTCGGCGCCTTCCTCTTCGGCGCGGTCCTCCCGCGCACCGGCACCGACCACCTGCGCACCCACATCCACGACCGGCTCGGGCAGATGACCTCCACCCTGCTGCTGCCGGTGTTCTTCCTGGTCTCCGGCCTCCAGGTCGACCTGTCCACCCTGGACAGCTCCGCGCTGGGCGCCCTCGCGCTGATCCTCCTCGTCGCCGTCGGCGGCAAGTTCCTCGGCGCGTTCACCGCCGCCCGCCTGCACAAGATGCCCTCCCGGCCCGCCGCCGCGCTCGCCACCTTGATGAACACCCGCGGCCTGACCGAACTCATCGTCCTCAACGTGGGCCTGCAACTGGGCTTCCTCGGACGCGACCTGTACTCCCTCATGGTCGTCATGGCCGTCCTGACCACCGCGATGACGGGCCCGCTCCTCAACTGGATCATCGGCCGCCCCACCGCCGACACCACCACCCCCCACGCGCCCGGCCCCCCGGCGGAGACCGAAACCGTCCGCACCGCCGCCTGACCCCGCCCCCCGCCTGTCGTCTCCACCGTCGTGAAGGAGTGCTCATGCCCGTGCAGCGTCTGGACCGGGTGGTGATCAGGTTCGCGGGTGACTCGGGTGACGGTATGCAGCTCACCGGGGACCGGTTCACCTCACAGACGGCGTCGTTCGGGAACGACCTGTCGACCCTGCCGAACTTCCCGGCCGAGATCCGGGCGCCCGCGGGCACCCTGCCCGGCGTGTCGTCGTTCCAGTTGCACTTCGCCGACCACGACATCCTCACCCCCGGCGACGCGCCGAACGTGCTGGTGGCGATGAACCCGGCCGCGTTGAAGGCGAACATCAC
>NZ_JBEYHH010000070.1:0-14636 GCF_040635175.1 Streptomyces sp. NPDC006997 | reverse complement strand
CGCGTGGTGAAGGACGAGGACGGCCTTCACCACGCGTCAGCGCGAGGTTGGAAAGAGCTCAAGGACGACCTGCCATCTGCTCGAGGCGGGAGATGCGTTCCGCCATGGGCGGGTGGGTGGAGAAGATCTTGGACAGCCCCTGGCCGGGCCGGAAGGGGTTGGCGATCATCATGTGGCTGGCGGTCTCGATACGGGGCTCCGGGGGCAGCGGCAGCTGCTTGGTTCCCGCCTCCAGCTTGCGCAGGGCACTGGCCAGGGCGAGGGGGTCGCCGGTGAGCTGGGCGCCGGAGGCGTCGGCCTCGTACTCCCGGGAGCGGCTGATGGCCAGTTGGATGAGGGTGGCGGCGAGCGGACCCAGGATCATGATCAGCAAGATGCCGAGCAGGCCGGGACCGTCATCGTCGTTGGAGCGGCCGATCGGGATCAGCCAGGCGAAGTTGACCAGGAACATGATCACGGAGGCGAGGGCGCCCGCGACCGACGAGATGAGGATGTCGCGGTTGTAGACGTGGCTCAGCTCGTGCCCGATCACGCCGCGCAGTTCGCGCTCGTCGAGGATGCGCAGGATGCCGTCCGTGCAGCACACGGCCGCGTTGCGCGGGTTGCGGCCGGTCGCGAAGGCGTTGGGCGCCTCCGTCGGGGAGATGTACAGGCGGGGCATCGGCTGGCGGGCCTGCGTGGAGAGGTCGCGGACCATGCGGTACAGCGCGGGCGCCTCGAACTCGCTGACCGGGCGGGCACGCATCGCGCGGAGCGCGAGTTTGTCGCTGTTCCAGTACGCGTACGCGTTCGTACCCAGGGCGATCAGGACCGCCACGACGAGCCCCATACGGCCGAAGAAACTGCCGATGACGATGATGAGTGCGGACAGTCCCCCGAGGAGTACTGCGGTCCTGAGCCCGTTGTGCCGGCGGTGCACGGTACGCCCTCCAAGTGGTGCGGCAGGGGAACCCATTGCTTGGTGATCTGCTTGCTGATCTGTGAATCCGCTGGTGTCGTGGTGTCACGTCCAGTGGACCCTCCCGTTCTGGTCAACGCCAGGCGGGGAGTACTAGTTCCCTTGTGCGCGCGGGGGCATGTGTGGGCCGTCCGGGTGACGGGCCGCCGGGCCGGTCAGAAGAGTCCGGTGTCGGCGAAGCGCAGCACCAGCTGGGGTGCTCCGGACAGCCCGACGCCGAGGACGGCGGTCAGGGCGATCGCGGCGGTGAGCGGCGCGGGGACGAGGTGCTTCTCGGGCTGTCCGTCGGGCGCGCGGAAGAGCAGCGCCGTCCACTGGAGGTAGTAGAACAGCGCGATCACGACGTTGACCGCCATGACGACGGCCAGCCAGCCCAGGCCCGCGTCAACGGCCGCGGAGAAGACGGCGACCTTGGCGAACAGGCCGATGATGCCCGGCGGCAGTCCGGCGAGGCAGAGCAGGAAGAACGCCAGGAGGAGCGCGGTCAGCGGGTTGGTGGCGTAGAGGCCCCGGTAGTCCGCGATCCGGTTGAGGGCCCTGGCGCGGCCGACGAGCGCGGCCACCGCGAAGGCGCCGAGGTTCACGGCGGCGTACATCAGGGCGTAGGCGACCGTGGAGCCGATCGACCGCTCGGCGTCGCCGGAGTACGCGGCGGCGGCGATCGGTACGAGGAGGTAGCCCGCCTGCCCGACGGAGGACCAGGCGAGCAGGCGTACCGCGCTGTACGCGCGCGTGCCCTGCTGACGGAGGGCACCGACGTTGCCGACGGTCATGGTGAGCGCGGCGAGCGCGGCGAGCGCGGGGCCCCAGACGTCGGCGTACGACGGGAGGGCGACGACGGTGACGAGGATCAGGCCGGTGAAGCCGACCGCCTTGCCGACGACGGACAGGTAGGCGGCGACCGGCAGGGGCGCTCCCACGTAGGTGTCGGGCACCCAGAAGTGGAAGGGCACGGCGGCGGTCTTGAAGGCGAAGCCGACGAGGGTGAGGACGACGCCGGTCTGGGCGAGGGTGAGCAGTTGCCCGTCGACGTCCTGGATGCGCTCGGCGATGCGGGTGAGGTGGAGGGTGCCGGTGGCCGCGTAGACGAAGCTGACGCCCATGAGGCTGACCGCGGTCGCGGTGACCGAGGACAGGAAGAACTTCAGGGCGGCCTCGGAGGACCTCTTGTCGCCGTGCCGGAGGCCGACGAGGGCGAAGGCGGGCAGGGAGGCGACCTCCAGGGCGACGATCAGGGTGGCGAGGTCGCGGGAGGCGGGCAGGAGGGCGGCTCCGGCGGCGGAGGAGAGCAGCAGGAACCAGAACTCCCCCTCGGGGAGTCCCCCGCGCGCGTCCTTCAGGGCGGTCACGGACAGCAGGGCGGCCAGGAGGGCGCCGCCGAGGACCAGGAACTGGACGACGAGGGTGAAGCGGTCCGCGGTGTAGCTGCACACGTCCGGGGCACCGGTCAGGCAGAAGGTGGAGCGGTCGCCGTCCAGCAACGGGAGCAGCATCAGCGCGGAAGCGGCGAGGCCCGCCACGGACACCCAGCCCAGCAGGGCCTTCCTCGCGTCGGCGACGAAGAGGTCGGCGACGAGCACGACGAGGGCGACAAGGGCGGCGAGGGTCGGCGGCGCGACGGCGAGCCAGTCGACGGACTGGACCACGGACTGGGCGGTCACCGCGGACTCGGCGACCGTCACGGTCGGGGCCGGAAAGCTCATCGGGTGCCTCCTGCGAGGAGCTGCTGCACGGCCGGGTCGGTCAGACCGAGCAGGGTCTTGGGCCACAGCCCGGCGACGACGGTGAGGGCGACGAGCGGCGCCCAGGCCGCGTACTCGTAGTGCTGGACGTCGGCGAGCTTCGGGGCGGCCTGCTCGACGGCGCCCATGCAGACGCGACGGACCACGATCAGCAGGTAGGCGGCGGTGAGGAGGGTGCCGAACGCGCCGATCGCCATGAAGGTGAGGAAGGCGGGGCGGCTGAGGTCGGCGGCGGGCTCGAAGGCGCCGAACAGGGCGAGCATCTCGCCCCAGAACCCGGCGAGGCCGGGCAGGCCCAGCGAGGCGACCGCGGCGAACGCGAGCAGGCCGCCGAACCGGGGCGCCCTGCCGTACAGCGCGGCGCCGGTCCGGTCGGCGAGGGTGTCGAGGTCGGTGGTGCCGGTGCGGTCCTTCAACGCGCCGACCAGGAAGAAGAGCAGGCCGGTGATGAGGCCGTGGGCGATGTTGGCGAACAGGGCGCCGTTGACGCCGGTCGGGGTCATGGTGGCGATGCCGAGCAGGACGAAGCCCATGTGGCCGACGGAGGAGTAGGCGATCAGGCGTTTGAGGTCGCCCTTCGCCCCGCGCCTGGCCAGGGCCAGGCAGGCCAGGGACCCGTAGATGATGCCGACGACGGCGAAGGCGGCGAGGTACGGCGCGAAGGTCCGGAACCCGTCCGGCGCCACCGGGAGGAGGATACGGACGAAACCGTACGTTCCCATCTTCAGCAGGACGCCCGCCAGCAGGACCGAGCCGACGGTCGGGGCGGCGGTGTGGGCGTCGGGCAGCCAGCTGTGCAGCGGCCACATCGGCGTCTTCACCGCGAGCCCGATACCGATCGCCAGAACCGCTGTGACCTGCACGGATGTACTCAGCGACCGGCCGTTGTCAGTGGCGAGTGCCATCATGTCGAACGTGCCCGCTTCGAGTCCGATCAGGAGCAGGCCGAGCAGCATGACGACGGAGCCGAGCAGCGTGTAGAGGATGAACTTCCAGGCGGCCTCGGCCCGGCCCTCGCCGCCCCAGCGGGCGATGAGGAAGTACATCGGGATCAGGACCATCTCGAAGGCGAGGAAGAACAGCAGCAGGTCGAGGACGGCGAAGGTGGCGAGGGTGCCGGACTCCAGGACGAGCAGCAGCGGTACGAACGCCTTCGGGGACGGGCCTGCGGGCGGCTTGAAGTAGGAGTAGAGCGCGCAGAGGAAGGTCAGCAGCGCGGTCAGGACCAGGAGGGGGAGGGAGATGCCGTCGATGCCGAGGTGGATCCGCACGTCGAGTGCGGGGATCCAGCTGATGTCCGTCGTGGCCTGCATCTTCGACGGCTGGTCGTGGTCGAAGCCGAGCACGAGGGCGATCGCCGCGATGAGGACGGTCCCGGTGACGGTCACACCGTGCCGCAGCACGGCCTGCTCGGGTGACTTCCCCTTCAGTCCGGGTGGTGCGGGCAGCAGAGCGGCGGCGGCGCCGAGGAGCGGGCCGACCACGACGAACGCCAGGAGGAACTGCATCACGGACTCGCTGATATCGATCACGCCTGCTCACGCTCCCGTGGCGACGAGGACGACGGCGACCGCGAGGACGACGGTGCCGGCGAGCAGCGCGCTCACATAGGTCTGCACATTGCCGGTCTGGGCCCGGCGTACGCCCGCGCCCAGCAGGCGGGGCAGGGCGCCCGCGCCTCGTACGTAGGTGTCGACGACCTCACGGTCCAGGAACCGGACCAGAGTCGCCGCGCCCCGCACCGGGCGGACGAACAGCGCCGCGTAGACGGCGTCCAGGTGGAAGCCGACGGCCGCGTGGCGGTGCAGCGGGCCGAGCAGCAGCCGTCCGGGGTCGGCCGGGTCGGGGGCGGAGGCCACGTCGCCGTAGGCGGGCGCGTGGCTCGCGATGGCCTCGGACTCCACGAGTCCGGCGTCGCCCTCAGGATGTGCGGCGACCGCGCCGAGCGGGGTTCGGGCCGCGAGCGCGGTGGTGTGCCGCCAGGCCGCGTAGGTGACGATGCCGCCGACCAGGGCGACACCGGTGCCGAGCACGGAGGTGGTGAGGGTCGGTGCCAGGTCGTCACCGTCGAACCAGTCGGGCAGCACGCGGAAGGCGAGCCCGCCGAGGGCGAGGGACGGCACGGCGAGCACCCACAGCACCGCGGTCATGGTGAGCGGCTGCCTGCCGTGGTCCGGGGCCTCGGTGCCGTGGCCACGGAAGGCGAGCAGCCACAGCCGGGTGGCGTACGCGGCGGTGAGCAGCGCGGTGAGCAGTCCGGCGACGAGGACGATCCAGCCCGCGGCGCCGGGGGCGTGCTCGGTGTGGCCGGTGGAGACGTGTTCGGCGGCGCCGAGGACGGACTCCTTGGAGAAGAAGCCGCTGAACGGCGGGATCGCGGCGAGCGCGAGCAGCGCCACGGTCATCGTCCAGTAGGCGTCGGGCACGCGGTCGCGCAGGCCCCGCATCCGGGACATGGCGGCGAGCGAGTTGGTGCCCGCCGCGTGGATGATCACGCCTGCCGCGAGGAACAGCAGCGCCTTGAAGGCGCCGTGGGTGAGGAGGTGGAAGACGGCGGCCGACCGGTCGCCGACGGCGAGGGCGCCGCTCATGTAGCCGAGCTGGCCGATCGTCGAGTAGGCGAGGACGCGCTTGATGTCGTCCTGGGCGAGGGCGGCGAGCGCCGAACCGGTCATCGTGACGGCGGCCATGACGGCGAGGACGACCATCGCGGCCGTGGATGCCTCGAACAGCGGAAGGAGGCGGGCGACGAAGTAGACACCGGCGGCGACCATCGTCGCGGCGTGGATCAGCGCGGAGACGGGCGTGGGGCCCGCCATCGCGTCGGGGAGCCAGGTGTGCAGCGGGAACTGCGCCGACTTGCCCGCCACGCCCGCGAGGAGCAGCAGGGCGATCAGTGTCGGGTGGTCGAGTCCGCCGTTCGCGACGGTGCTGAGGACGCGCGTGACGCGGAACGACCCGGCGTCGGTGGCGAGCGCGAACAGGCCGATCAGGAAGGGGACGTCACCGAGCTTGGTCACCAGGAACGCCTTGAGGGAGGCGGCGCGGGCCTCCGGGGTCTCCCAGTAGTGGCCGACGAGGAAGTAGGAGCAGATGCCCATGACTTCCCAGCCGACCAGCAGGACCATCAGGTCGCCCGAGTAGACGACCAGCAGCATCGCGGAGGTGAACAGGGAGACGAGAGCGGCGTACGAGGGGTAGCGCGGGTCGTCGCGCAGGTAGCCCGTCGAGTAGATCTGCACACAGGTGGCGACCAGGCCGACGAGTACGGCGACGAGGGCGGCGAAGCCGTCGACGTGCAGGGCGAGTTCGACCGGGACCGAGCCGGTGGGTGTCAGCTCGGTGGCGGCGTCGACGGCCCGGTCACCGCCCTGGCGTACGGCGACCACCACGGCGAGGACGAACGCCGTGACGGTCGGCAGGACGGCGAGGGGGCGGACGAAGCCGGGAGCGGTGCGGCCGAGGAGCAGTCCGGCCGCGGCGCCGAGGAAGGGAAGGAGGGGAACGAGAACGGCGAGGGTGGTCGTGGTCACGCGGTGGCCTCAGCCTTCTCGGCCCGCGCGGGCTGCCCGGCCGCGCCGGTGTCGCTGTCGGGGCCGTCGGTCCCGCGGCCCTCGGCGGTGTCGCGGAGCTTGTCGATGTCCGAGGTGCCGCGGTTGCGGTACACGGCGAGGACGATCGCCAGGCCGATGCCGATCTCGGCGGCGGCGATGGCGATGGTGAACAGGGTCAGTGCCTGGCCGGAGTGCAGGGTCTCCTCGGCTGTCCTGCTGAGCCAGACGTCGAAGGCGACGAGGTTCAGGTTGACGGCGTTGAGCATCAGCTCGACCGACATCAGGACCAGGATCGCGTTGCGGCGCGCGAGGACTCCGTACAGGCCCGTGCAGAACAGGAGGGCGGAGAGCACGGCGGGATAGGCGAGGTGCATCAGCGGGCGCCTTCCTGCTCGTCGGCCGCGGAACTGGCGTCGGCGGTGGCACCGGCGTCGACCGCGGGGCTGGCGTCGGCCGCGGGGCTGGCGTCGGCCTTCGCCTTGCGGGACAGGACGATCGCGCCTACCAGGGCGGCCAGGAGGAGGACGGAGAGGGCCTCGAAGGGGAGGACCCAGTTCTGGAAGAGGCTCGCGCCGGTGGCCTCGGTGGAACCGGCGGCCGGACCGTCCAGGTCGATCCAGGTCGTGCGGAAGGCGTCGACGACGACCCAGACGAGGGCGGCGGCCGCGGCGACGGCCACGGTGAGGGCGGCCCAGCGGTTGCCGGAGTCGGCGTCCGGGGACCGGCCGATGGGGGCCTTGGTGAGCATCAGACCGAACAGGAGGAGGACGACCACGGAACCGACGTAGATGAGGACCTGGACCCAGGCGATGAACTCGGCGGTGAGGAGGAGGTACTCGACGGCGAGACCGCCGAGGGCCACCACCAGCCAGAGGGCGGCGTGCACCAGTTGCCGCGTGGTGACGGTCACGACCGCGGCGCCGAAGGTGGCCAGGCCGACGAGGAGGAAGGCGATCTCGACGCCGGTCGGGGAGAGGAAGCCGTGGGACTCGGCGGCGGCCACGGCCGTGGCGTCTGCGGCCAGGTGGCCCGCGGTGACGGCGAGGGTCATTCCCGGCCCTCCTGGCGTGGCTGGTCGGTCTGCTGCCGGGAGTCGCCCGCGGGACGGGTGGGCCCTTCGGCGGCGCGGGACTGCTCGTCGGCGTGGGCGGAGTCCGCGCCCGAGCCGGTACCGCCGCCGCTGCCCGAGCTGGTACCGCCACCCGTGCCGGTACCGCCGCCAGTGTCGGTGCCGATGCTGGTGTCGGTGCCGGTGCTGGTGCCCGTGCCGGCACCTCCGCCCGAGCCGGTACCGGTGCCGGTACCGGTACCGGTGCCGGTACCGCCGCCCGTGCCCGAGCCCGTACCGCCGCCCGTGCCCGTGCCGGTACCTCCGCCGGTGCCCGTGCCGGTACCTCCGCCGGTGCCCGTGCCGGTACCTCCGCCGGTGCCAGTGTCGGTGCCGGTACCGCCGCCGGTGTCGGTGTCGCCGCCCGTGCCGGTGCCGGTGCCGGTCCCGGTGCCGCCGCCGATGCCAGCGTCGGAGCCGGTGTTGACGCTCCCCGGGGCCTCCCGGGCCTCCCGGGCCTCCGGGACCTCCGGGACCTCCCGGGCCTCCGGGGACTCCGGAGCCTCCGCATTCAGCTGGGCCGCCAGTTTCTCCGCGGTCTTGCGGGCGGCGGCGAGTTCCTTCGGCTCCTCCGCGGCCGGGTCGAGGGCGGGCGGGGCGGGGACCGTCCACATCCACTCGCGGAGCTTGTCCCGCTCGTGGGTGAGGTCGCGGATGTCGGTCTCGGCGTACTCGAACTCGGGTGACCAGAACAGCGCGTCGAAGGGACAGACCTCGATGCAGATGCCGCAGTACATGCACAGGGAGAAGTCGATGGCGAAACGGTCGAGGACGTTGCGGCTGCGCTCGCGGCCACCGGGGGCCGCCGCCGGGACCGTCTCCTTGTGGGAGTCGATGTAGATGCACCAGTCGGGGCACTCGCGGGCGCAGAGCATACAGACCGTGCAGTTCTCCTCGAACAGGCCGATCACCCCGCGGGTGCGGGGCGGGAGGTCGGGCTGGGCGTCCGGGTACTGCTCGGTGACCGACTTCCTGGTCATCGTGCGGAGGGTGACGGCCAGGCCCTTGGCGAGGCCGGAGCCAGGGATGGGGGCCATTAGGAGATCACCACCTTGACGACGCCGGTGAGGGCGATCTGAACGAGGGAGAGGGGGACGAGGAGGGTCCAGGAGAGTCTCTGGAGCTGGTCCTCGCGCAGCCGCGGGTAGGTGACGCGCAGCCAGATGACGACGAAGGCGAGGACGGCCGTCTTGAGCAGCGTCCAGACCCAGCCCAGGCCGTCGGCGCCCCAGGGACCGTGCCAGCCGCCCAGGAACAGGACGGTCGTCAGTCCGCAGAGGACGACGATCCCGGCGTACTCGGCGAGGAGGAAGAGGGCGAACCGCAGACCGGTGTACTCGGTGTACGCGCCGAAGATGATCTCCGAGTCGGCCACCGGCATGTCGAAGGGCGGGCGCTGGAGTTCGGCGAGACCGGCGACGAAGAAGACGATCGCGCCGACGATCTGCCAGGGCAGCCACCACCACTCGAAGGCGTCGAGGATGCCGGGCAGGGAGACGGTTCCCGCCGCCATGGCCACCGAGGCGGCGGTGAGCAGCATCGGCAGTTCGTAGGCGAGCAGTTGGGCGGCGGTGCGCAGACCGCCGAGGAGGGAGAACTTGTTGGCGGAGGCCCACCCGGCCATGAGGGAGCCGAGGACGCCCACGCCCATCACGGCCAAGACGAAGAAGACGCCCGCGTCGACGACCTCGCCGACGGCGCCCTCCCCCGGGCCGATCGGGATGGCGAGCAGGACCAGGAGGTACGGGAGGAGGGCCACGGCGGGGGCGAGCTGGAAGACGCGGCGGTCCGCGCCCGCCGGGACCACGTCCTCCTTCTGCGCGAACTTCACGCCGTCCGCGACGAGTTGGGCCCAGCCGTGGAAGCCACCGGCGTACATCGGGCCGAGGCGGCCCTGCATGTGGGCCATCACCTTGTGCTCGGTCTGGCCGACGAGCAGGGGGAAGGTGAGGAAGACGGCGAAGACGACCAGGAGTCGCAGGGCGACGTCCAACGCGTCGTTCACTGCGGGCCTCCTGCGGGGTCTTCGGGGTTGGTCTGGTCGTCAGGGCTGGCCTGCTCCTCGGACGGCGAGTCCTTGGAGGCCGGTTGGTCCTTGGCGGCCGGTTCGCCCTTGGCGGCCGGTTCGCCCTTGGCGGCCGGTTCGCCCTGCGGCTCCTCGTAAGCCGGGCGTGCGTGGTGCCACGGGGCGTCGGGGCTGCGGGGCGCGGTGCCCGGACCGCGGGCGGCTTCCGGGGCCGACGGCGCCGTCGGTTCCACGGGCGCCACGCCTTCGGTACCGCCCACGCCCCCCGTGCCGCCCGGCCGCTGGCTGGCCGAGCCCTGGCTCGCGCTGCGGGCGCGCCGAGGGCGCGCGGGAGGGGCGGCACCCTCCGCGGCGCCTGCCCCCGGCGCCTGCGTGGCCGACCCCTCCGCCGCGGTGCGCGTCCGTCGTACCGGGCGCTCGCCCGGGGTGCGGGCACCGCGGGCGGAGCGGGAGGGGGCTGGGGGCAGTTGGCCCTTCTGCGGGCCCCACTCGTTGGGGTCGGGGACGCCAGGCGGGAGCATCTGGCGGCGTTTGGGACCCCCGTGATCCGACTCCCCCGGTTCCTTCGCACCGGGCCACGCCTTGGCCACGCGGGCGGCGAGGACGAAGTCCTTCCGCAGGGGGTGGCCCTGGAACGTCTCCGGGAGGAGGAGGTGGTCGAGGCCGGGGTGGCCCTCGAAGGTGACGCCGAACATCTCGTGGGTCTCGCGCTCGTGCCAGGCGGC
Organism: Streptomyces sp. NPDC006997; assembly: GCF_040635175.1. Lineage (NCBI taxonomy): Bacteria > Bacillati > Actinomycetota > Actinomycetes > Kitasatosporales > Streptomycetaceae > Streptomyces > Streptomyces sp. NPDC006997. The sequence continues at coordinate 4,523 of NZ_JBEYHH010000070.1, read as the reverse complement.
GCCCGCGTAGACGTCGACGGCGGAGGGCAGGACGGGCGCCTCGTGCGGGACGGTCGTGCGCAGCAGCAGCCGTCGTACCGGTGCGAGGGCGACGACGTGGGCCGCGACGCGGAAGCCGGTGCCGGGTTCGTCGACCGCGCTCAGCCAGTCGAAGTAGGCGCAGCCGAGCCGGTCGCGCGCCGTCCGCAGGGCGGTGAGCCAGGACGCGGGCGGTACGTCGACGGTGAGGACCTCGTAGGACTCCTCGGCCGTGGCCTCCGTACCGAAGAGTTCCCCGGCGGGGGCCGGCAGCCAGCCGACGCCGCTCATCCCCGTACCTCCGGGCCGCGCACCAGGTCGCTCTGGAGGGCCGCGGCCGAGGGACGGGCGCCGCCGTTGCCGTAGCGCTCGCCGAGGGACTCGCGGGCGATCTTCTCCTGGAGCTTGAGGATGCCCTGGAGGAGGGCCTCGGGGCGGGGCGGGCAGCCGGGAACGTAGACGTCGACGGGGATGATCTGGTCGACGCCCTTCGTCACCGAGTACGAGTCCCAGTACGGGCCGCCGCAGTTGGAGCAGGCGCCGAAGGAGATGACGTACTTGGGCTCGGGCATCTGCTCGTAGAGGCGCTTCACGGCGGGCGCCATCTTGTCGGTGACCGTGCCGGAGACGACCATCAGGTCGGCCTGGCGCGGCCCCGGCGCGAAGGGGATGACGCCGAGGCGGATGAAGTCGTGGCGGGCCATCGACGCGGCGATGAACTCGATGGCGCAGCAGGCGAGGCCGAAGTTGAAGACCCAGAGCGAGTAGCGGCGTCCCCAGTTGAGGACGACCTTCATCGGCTCGGGGGCGAGTCGGGAGAGCGCGCCCAGCCGCTTGGGCTCGGGGAGCGGCACCGGTTCGGTGGAGGGGGTCACGTCCATGCCAGGACGCCCTTCTTGTAGGCGTACAGCAGGCCCACGGCCAGGAAGCCGAGGAAGAGGAACATCTCCACGAGGGTCGTCGCGCCGTAGCCGGGGGCGGCGAAGACCGTGGCCCAGGGGAAGAGGAAGATCGAGTCGACCGCGAAGATCACGTACAGGAAGGCGTAGACGTAGTAGCGGACCTGGGTGTGGGCCCAGCCCTCGCCGACGGGGTCGACGCCGCACTCGTAGGTGAGCAGCTTCTCGGGGGTGGGGACCACCGGGCGCAGCAGCCGTCCGGCGCCGAAGGCCACGGCGACGAAGAGCACGCCGACGACGGCCAGCAGCCCGACGACCGAGTACGACTGGAAGTAGTCCGCCGCCACCGCGACGGTCGGTTCCCGCACGTCCGTCCCTCGCTCCCTGCCATGTGCCCGGTGACCTGGTGTGAGTCTAGGCCCTGTTAAAGGGACGGTAAGCAGCCCGTCGCACCTTGAGACGCACGTGAGACGCGGGTGAGATGTGCGGGGGGCCGGGCGCCGGGGGTGGGGTTATCCCCCGGTACGTCGCGGCGGCCCACCTCATGGCGTCCGGGCTCGGCAGACGGCACGCTGATCCGTATGACCGAACGCCTTCCGTCCGCGCACCGAGACCGGTACGCCGCCGACGACCGACCTCCTCCGGCCCGGTTCGCCTACGGCGCCCACACCTGGAGGGAGATCGCGCATCTCCTGGCGAACTTCCCGATGGCGCTGATCGGGTTCGTCTACACGGTGACGGTGCTGTTCACCAGCGCTTTCCTGACGCTCACCGTCATAGGCTTCCCGCTGCTCGCGGCGGGTCTGATGGGGGCTCGGCAGCTGGGCAAGCTGGAGCGGGCCAGGGCCAGGGCGCTGCTCGGGGTGCGGATCGACGAGCCGAGCCCGCTGCCGTTGCGCAGCACGCGGAACGGCGTCTTCGCGCAGCTGTGGATGGCGCTGAAGGACCCGGTGGGCTGGCGGACGGTGCTGTACGACTTCATCCGGCTGCCGTGGGGCATCGTCACCTTCACCGTGACGTTGGTCTCGCTGTTCGTGCTGTGGCCGGTGCTGCCGTTCATCGCGCGGGGGCTGACCAACGCGGACCGGGCGATGGTGCGCGGGCTGCTGTCGCCGTCCGACGAGTTGGAGCGGCGGATCGCGGAGCTGGAGTCGGACCGGGGGGTCGTCGTCGACACGGCGGCGGCCGATCTGCGCCGTATCGAGCGTGATCTGCACGACGGCGCGCAGGCCCGGCTGGTCAACCTGGCGATGGGGCTCGGTCTGGCGAAGGAGAAGTTGCTGGACGGGCAGGCCGACGAGCAGGTGGCGGCCATGGTGGAGGAGGCGCACGGCGAGGTGAAGCTGGCGCTCCAGGAGCTGCGGGACCTGGCGCGCGGCATCCACCCGGCCGTCCTGACCGACCGCGGGCTCGACGCGGCGCTGTCCTCGGTGGCCTCGCGCTGCACGGTGCCGGTGAAGATGACGGTCGACCTGGTGGCGAGGCCGGCGGAGGCCATCGAGGGCATCGCCTACTTCACCGTCTCGGAACTCCTGCAGAACGTCAGCAAGCACAGCGGGGCGAAGTCCGCCTCCGTCGACGTGTGGCGCGCGGACGACCGGCTGCTGATCCAGGTCGGTGACGACGGCCACGGCGGGGCCAGCCTCGACGGCGGTACGGGGATGCGCGGGCTGGCGGACCGGCTGGGCGCCGTCGACGGGCTGTTCGTCGTCGACTCGCCGGAGGGCGGCCCGACGATGGTCACCGCCGAACTGCCCTGGCGGGACCGGCAGGGAGTGACGGGATAGCGCCCAAGGCGCCGGGGGTAGGGAAAACCCCCCGTCCAGGAGGCCGACGGACTCCATGGTCCCGGCGCCCCCGGCCGAGCAGGCTGGAGACACCGCGCACGACGCACCGCACCGCACCCCACCGACGAGCAGGACGAGCAGGACGGGACGACAGGGATGAGCACCGTGGACACCATGGACTACCGGCACGAGTACGGGTACGGCTACCCGAGCGGGCCCGGCGACCGCCGTCACCGGCTCCCCGCCCCGCTGCGGGCGCCGTTCGAGGCCCGGCACTGGGCCGAGCTGGCGTATGTGCTGATCGGTCTGCCGATGGGCATCCTGCTGTTCACCTACGCGGTGACGATGGTGTCGCTCGGGGCGGGACTGCTGGTGACCTTCCTCGGCGTGCCGGTGCTGGCGGCGGCGCTGGCGGGGTGCCGGGGGTTCGGGTCGGTGGAGCGGGGGCTGGCGCGCGGTCTGCTCGGTCTCGAGGTGGCCGGGCCGGAGCCGCTGCGGATGCGCGGGAGCGGCGCGATGGCGTGGATGGGTGCCGTCCTGCGGAGCGGCGCCTCCTGGCGGCACCTGCTGTACGCGGTGCTGCGGCTGCCCTGGTCGGTGTTCTCCTTCTCCGTCGCGGTCACCTTCTTCAGCTGCGGCTGGACGATGCTGACGTACCCGGTGTGGTTCTGGGTCTTCCCGATGTACGGCGGCCAGGACGGGCTCCAGCTGTACGGCGACGAGACGCACGGCTTCTACCTGGACAACCCTTTCGAGATCACCGTGACGGCGGGCGTCGGACTGCTGGTCACGCTGGCCACGCCGTGGATCGTGCGGGCGCTGACGATGGTGGACCGGGTGCTGGTGCACGGGCTGCTCGGCCCGTCGCGGCTGGCCTCGCGCGTGGAGGAGCTGGAGTCGGACCGCGGGGTCGTCGTCGACACGGCGGCGGCCGATCTGCGCCGCATCGAGCGTGATCTGCACGACGGCGCGCAGGCCCGCCTGGTGAGCCTGGCGATGGACCTGGGCCTGGCGAAGGAGAAGCTGGCGGAGGACCCGCGGGCGGCGGCGCGCATGGTGGACGAGGCGCACGGCGAGGTGAAGACGGCGCTCCAGGAGCTGCGGGACCTGGCGCGCGGCATCCACCCGGCCGTGCTCACCGACCGCGGGCTCGACGCGGCGCTCTCCGCGGTGGCCTCCCGCTGCGTGGTGCCGGTGTCGGTGGACGTGGACCTCGCCGAGCGGCCCGCGCCCGCCATCGAAGGCATCGCCTACTTCACGGTCTCCGAACTCCTCCAGAACATCAGCAAGCACGCGCGGGCGACCCGGGCGACCGTGGACGTGTGGCGGTCGGAGAGCCGGCTGATGCTCCAGGTCACGGACAACGGTGTGGGCGGTGCCGACACCACCGCCGGGTCCGGGCTGGCCGGGCTCGCCGAGCGGCTGGACGCCGTGGACGGCATCCTCGTCGTCGACTCACCGGCGGGCGGTCCGACCCGGGTGACGGCGGAGCTGCCGTGGCGGCGGGCCTGAGGAAACCCGGCTGATCAGGTAGCTCTTCGGCGCGAATCCCGGCCTTCAGGCCGGGGATAGCCGATCCTCGCACCGGAGCCGGGCAGCGGCGGATTTCGCTGCGTTGTCAGTGGCGTGCACTACGTTGATCACATCAGTTGAAGGGGGGTGTTTTCATGCTGTCCGGTCGTCGCTACCTGCTCGACCTCTCGGCCGAACAAGAGGAGATGTGTGAGGAGTTCGGCAACATCTGCCGGTCGGTGTGGAACACCGGCCTTGAGCAGCGTCGGGAGTACCGGCGGCGCGGGGCGTGGATGAACTACGTGCC
>NZ_JBEYHH010000069.1:0-14646 GCF_040635175.1 Streptomyces sp. NPDC006997 | reverse complement strand
GGGGGGGGGGCCCCTCATCTTTTTGGGGGGGGGGGCGGGGCGCTATTGACGGGCCTTGTGGGGGGGGGGCCCGTCTGACCACTCACGTGAGTGGTCAGACGGGCCCGCTTCTGTGTGCGAGCAAGACCACGAACGGGGAAAGCGCTACCGGGGCGGCGGGGGCGTACGGCAGGATCACGGAATGGAACGTGTACGTGATCTCTCCGCACTGCCGAAGGCCCACCTGCACCTGCACTTCACCGGGTCGATGCGCCCGGGGACCGTCCTGGAACTGGCCGACAAGTACGGCGTACGCCTGCCGGACTCGCTGAGCGAGGCGCTGGTCAGCGGGGAACCGCCGGAGCTGCGGGCCACGGACGAGCGGGGCTGGTTCCGCTTCCAGCGGCTGTACGACGCGGCGCGGTCGTGTCTGCGGCGCCCTGAGGACATCCAGCGGCTGGTGCGGGAGGCCGCGGAGGAGGACGTGAAGGACGGCTCGGGCTGGCTGGAGATCCAGGTGGACCCGACGTCGTACGCGCCCCGGCTGGGTGGTCTGATCCCGGCGTTGGAGATCATCCTGGACGCGGTGGAGACGACGTCGCGGGAAACCGGTCTGGGGATGCGGGTGCTGGTGGCCGCGAACCGGATGAAGCACCCGTTGGACGCGCGGACGCTGGCGCGGCTGGCGGTGCGGTACGCGGAGCGCGGCGTGGTGGGCTTCGGCCTCTCGAACGACGAGCGGCGCGGGATGGCCCGGGACTTCGACCGGGCGTTCGCGATCGCCCGGCAGGGCGGTCTGCTGTCGGCCCCGCACGGCGGTGAGCTGACCGGCCCGGCGTCCGTGCGGGACTGCCTGGACGACCTGGAGGCGAACCGTGTCGGCCACGGGGTGCGGGCCGCGGAGGACCCCCGGCTGCTGAAGCGGCTGGCGGACCGGGGCGTGACCTGCGAGGTGTGCCCGGCGTCGAACGTGGCCCTGGGCGTCTACGAGAAGCCCGAGGACGTGCCGTTGCGCAGGCTCTTCGAGGCGGGCGTGCCGATGGCCCTCGGTGCCGACGACCCCCTCCTGTTCGGCTCCCGGCTGGCCGCGCAGTACGACATCGCCCGCCGCCACCACGACTTCAGCGACCAGGAACTGGCGGAGCTGGCCCGGCAGTCGGTCCGCGCGTCGGCGGCCCCGGAGGACGTGAAGGCGCGGCTGCTGTCGGGCGTGGACGACTGGCTCACCGACTGAACCGGAGGACTGACCCGGAGGGGACCGTGCCGGTCAGGTACCGGCGCCCGTGAAGGCGATCACCAGGGGCAGGGTGTCCTTGTCGAAGATGCCGCCGAAGTACTCGTCGGAGACGAGGGTGCCGTTCACCTCCATGGCGGGCGTGCCGTTCGCCTGGGAGTCGTCGAACGCCTTCTGGGAGGCGGTCACGAAGGCGCGGTACTTCATTCCCTTCACCGCCGCGTCGAACTCCGGCCCGCGCAGTCCGCGTACCTTGGCGGCCATCTTCAGCAGGAACTCGTCGGTGTAGCCGTCGACGAGTTCCTCGGGCTGGTGGTCGAAGAGGACGTCGTGGTACTCGACGAACTTCCCCTCGTCCAGCGCGGCCCGCAGCGCGTTGGCGGCCTTCTTGGAGCCCTTGCCGGTGAGCCGGTCGTCGAGGAAGGACGCGAGGGTGTACTCGGTCCGGACGCCGCCGGACAGGACCATCTCCCGCAGGGCGTCACCCCCGCCCTCGGTCTCGAACTCACCGCAGACCGGGCAGCGCATGTCCTCGTACAGGTGGACGGTGGTCTCCGCCCGGGTGGAGCCGACGCGGATGGTGACGCCGTCGGGCGCCAGGCTCTCCGTGATCTCCTCGACGCTCTCGTACATCTCGGCGTCGGACCGGTCGGTGCCGGTGTCCTCGTCGGCCCGCTGGCCGCAGCCGGTGGCGAGTGCGCCCGCCGCCACGAGCGCGGCCACGCCGTGCCACGCCCTTCGTCCCGCCCGCATTATCTGGTCCCCTCCCCTGGTCCGCGTCTCCCCTGACGCGGCGGAGGCCGACCCTATGTGATCTCTGGGGGCGGCTCCACTCGATTGCCGGGCCAGGGCTCCTACAGGGCGACGCCCACGGTCACCGGCTCGTTGACGAGGGTGATGCCGAACGCCTCGCGGACGCCCGCGACGACCTCGCGGGCCAGCGTCAGCAGGTCCTCGGTGGTGGCGTCGCCGCGGTTGGTGAGGGCGAGGGTGTGCTTGGTGGAGATACGGGCGGAGCCGGTGCCGTAGCCCTTGGTGAAACCGGCCTTGTCGATCAGCCAGGCCGCGGACGTCTTCGTACGGCCCTCTCCGGCGGGGTAGGCGGGCGGTTCGACGCCGTCGCCGAGGCGGTCGCGTACGCGCGCGTGGAACACGGCGAAGTCGGCGTCGGTGAGGATCGGGTTGGTGAAGAAGGAACCGGCGGACCAGGTGTCGTGGTCCTCGGCGTCCAGGACCATGCCCTTCCCGGCGCGCAGCTTGAGCACGGTCTCGCGCGCCCGCGCTACCGGCACCCGGTCGCCGACCCCGACGCCCAGGGCGCGGGCGGTCTCGGCGTATCTGAGCGGGGCGGACAGCCCGTCCGCGTCCTCCAGCTGGAAGCGCACCCGCAGGACGACGTACCGCTCGGGGGCGGCCTTGAAGCGGCTGTGCCGGTAGGAGAAGGCGCAGTCGGCGTTGGCCAGTGTCACCGTCTCGCCCGTATGGCGGTCGTAGGCGATCACCTCGGTGATGGTCGAGGAGACCTCCTGCCCGTACGCCCCCACGTTCTGGATCGGCGTCGCCCCCGCGGAGCCCGGGATCCCCGCGAGGCACTCGACGCCCGCGAGCCCGGCGGCCACGGTCCGCTCGACCGCGTCGGTCCAGACCTCGCCCGCGGCCAGCTCCAGGCGGGTGCCGTCGAGTTCGAAGCCGGTGGTGGCGATGCGCAGGGCGGTGCCGTCGAAGCCCTTGTCGCCGATGACCAGGTTCGACCCGCCGCCGATCAGCAGCAGGGGCGTGCCGCTGGCGTCGGCGTCGCGGACGGCGGCGACCACCTCGGCGTCGGTCGTCGCGGTGACCAGCCGGGTGGCGGGGCCGCCCAGCCGGAACGTCGTCAGCGGGGCGAGGGGGGCGTCGTGGAGTTCCTGCACGCGCCCAAGACTACGAGACGGCACTGACAGCGCGGGCGGCGACGACGGTCGGGCGCGGGCACGCGCGCGCGGCCGTCGTCAGCGGGGACGGGGCCGTACGCGCGCGTGCGGGTCAGGTGAGGCGGCGCTCCGCCTCCGGCCAGCTCAGCGGGAGGTCGTCGCTGGACGTCGTCCAGGAGGCGAACTTCACGTCCCGCATCTGGGCGGCGAGCCCCCGCGCGGTCGGTGCGTGGGCGCCCGCGTGGGCGAACGCCTTGAGGGCTTCCGGCGACTCCCAGGCGGACAGCGTCCAGAAGGTCCGTTTGAGGGGTTCGGCCTTCAGGGAGGCACCGTAGGCGCCGGGGGCCCGGCTCACCTGCCGCCAGACGCCCGGCGTGCGGACGAGGAACCTGAGCGCTCCCCACAGGCTCCGGGTCTCGAAGCGCGAGGCGAAGACGTGGACGTCGGTGGCGTGGGGCGGGGTGTGGGGCTGAGTCCAGGGCAGGACGGGCATGGCGTGGTTCCTTCCGTTTCCATGCGGGGGCGTTCAGCGCGCGGCGGTCTCCGCCAGCGGCCTGGGGTCCAGCTCGGGCAGGTCGGGGGTGGCCGCCCGACGCCGGGCGGGGATCACCAGGGCCGCCACTCCGGCGAGCGCCACGACGGCCGCGCCGACGGCGATCGCGGGGCGCAGTCCGTCGACGAAGGACTGCGGGGTCTCGTAGCCGCCCTGCGCCGCGAAGATCGAGGACATGATCGCGATGCCGAGGGCGCCGCCTACCTCGCGCAGCGCGTTGTTGGCGCCGGAGGCGATGCCCTGCTCCTTGGGTATGACGCTGCCCATCACCAGGGCGGACGCCGGGGCGAAGTACAGGGCCATGCCGACGCCGCTGATGATCAGGCCGGGCAGCTGGACGGCGTAGGAGGCGTCGGCGGTGATGACGTAGGCCAGGTAGCCGAGCCCGGCGGACTGGAGGAAGAGGCCGGTGGCGACGACGGGTCGGCCGCCGATCCGGTCGGAGAGGATCCCCGCGACGGGCGCCACGAGCATGGGCATCCCGGTCCAGGGCAACATCCGCAGCCCGGCCTCGGTGGGCGAGTAGCCGAGGACGCCCTGCATGTACTGGCTGAGCAGGAAGATCGAGCCGAACATGCCGAGGAACATCAGCAGGCTTGCCGCGTTGATCCCGGCGAAGGCGCGGGAGCGGAAGAGCCGCATCGGCAGCATCGGGTTGCGGCCGCGGATGCCGTGCCGGACGAACGCCGCGAGCAGGACGGCCCCCGCGGTCAGGCCCGTGAGCACGATCGTGTCGGTCCACCCGTCGGCGGGGCCGCGGACCAGTCCGTAGACGATGCCGAAGAGGCCGCCGCTGGCGAGCAGGGTGCCGGTGACGTCGAGCGGGTTGCCGGTGCCGTGGGACTCGGCGAGGCGCAGCCGGGCGAGGGGCAGCAGGGCGATGCCGAGGGGCACGTTCAGCCAGAAGATCCACTGCCAGGAGATGTGTTCGGTGAGGCTGCCGCCGATGAGCGGCCCGGAGGCGACGGCGAGTCCGTTGACGGCGCCCCAGATGCCGAACGCCATGCCGCGCCGTTCGGCGGGGACGGCGGCGGTCAGCAGGGTCAGCGTCAGCGGCATCATGACGGCCGCGCCGACGCCCTGGACGGCGCGGGCCGCGATCAGGGAGTCGATGCCCGGGGCCATGGCCGCGGCGGCGGACGCGGCGGTGAAGATCGTGATGCCGACGAGGAAGAGCCGTCGGCGGCCGAAGCGGTCGCCCAGCGCCGCGCCGAACATCAGCAGCACGGCGAAGGTGAGCGTGTAGGCGCTCACGGTCCACTCCAGGTCGTGCAGGGCGCCGCCGAGGTCGTCCCGGATGGCGGGCAGCGCGGTGGTGACGACCAGGTTGTCCAGGGCCGCCATGAACCCGGCGACGCTGGTGATGACGAGGGCCCAGACGACGCTCCCGCGCGGGGTGGCGGGTGTGGTGGACAGGGCCTCTGCGGGCTGTGCGGACTGCGGTGACATCGCTCCCCCTGAGCGTGGATCACTTGTACGGTTAGTTATTGCTGACTAACTTGTGCGGGCACACGTCGGCCCACTGACCCCCGGCCGCGGCCGGACGCCTACTCCCCTTCCGCCTCCCGCCGCACTCCGGCGGAGACGTACAGCCCCTCCCACACCCGGTGCTCCGCGGGGAAGCCCATGGCCGCGAGGGTATTGATGAGCATCCCGAAGGCCAGGAAGGTCGTCGTCTCACCGATGTCGGCGCCGAGCGGCAGGTGCACGGTGTCCCAGAGTTCCATCCAGCCCTTGCGGACCATCTCGCCGAACTCGTGGTCCCCGGCCGCCTCGGCGGCGGCCACCGTGATGTACGTCTGCAACTGCATCTGGAGCCGCTCCGGTCGCTCGGAGATCAGCCGCGTGTACGCCTCCGCCATGGCATGCAGGGCGTCCTCGCCCTCCAGGCCCTCGGCGGCCTCCTCGAACAGCCTGCGCATGTCCTCGAGGCAGCGCTCGGCGGCGGCCAGGAAGATCGCCTTCTTGCCGGGGAAGAGCCGGAAGAGGTACGGCTGTGACACGCCCACCCGTTTGGCGATCGCCTCGGTGGAGGTGCCGTAGTAGCCGCTCCGCGCGAACTCGGTGATCGCCGCGCGGACGACGCTCTCCCGCCGCTCTTCTGCGCTCATCCTGACCATGCGACTAAGTTAGTGCTCAATCACTAACCAAGTCAAGCGACTTCGGACAGTGGACTTCGGGATGATGTGGGGGCTGGCTTCGGGAAGGGCGACGGCTTCGGGGTGGCTCCGGGATGGGCGACGGCTTCGGGGTGGCTCCGGGATGGGCGACGGCTTCGGGGTGGCTCCGGGATGGGCGACGGCTTCGGGGTGGCTCCGGGATGGGCGATGGCCTCGGGGTGGCCTCGCGGTGGCTCCGGGATGAGAGGGGGCACTCGCGCGGGTGCCCCCTCCCGCCCTCGGGCTTATGCCAGGCGTACGACCGCCCGGGACATCCCCAGCACCTTCTGGCCGCCGCTGGTCGCGGTGAGGTCCACCCGGACCGTGTTGTCGTCGAGCTTGGCCGCCACCTTGCCGCTGACCTCGATGGTGGCGCCCTGGTCGTCGTTCGGGACGACGACGGGCTTGGTGAAGCGCACGCCGTACTCGACGACCGCGCCCGGGTCGCCGGTCCAGTCGGTCACCACGCGGATCGCCTCGGCCATGGTGAACATGCCGTGCGCGATCACGTCCGGCAGGCCCACCTCCTTGGCGAACTTCTCGTTCCAGTGGATCGGGTTGAAGTCCCCGGAGGCGCCCGCGTACTGGACGAGCGTGGCACGCGTCACGGAGAAGGTCTGCGCGGGCAGCTCGGCGCCGACCTCGACGTCGCCGTAGGCGATCTTGGCGGTCATCTGCTCACGCCTCCTCGGCCGCGCGGGCCACCAGCTTGGTCAGGGCGGTCACGACGTGCTCCCCGGCCTCGTCGTGGACCTCACCGCGGATGTCCACGATGTCGTTGCCCGCGAGGGACTTGATCGCCTCGATGGTCGAGGTGACCGTGAGCCGGTCCCCGGCGCGCACCGGACGGCTGTAGGCGAACTTCTGGTCGCCGTGCACCACCCGGCTGTAGTCCAGGCCGAGCTGCGGGTCCGCGACGACCTGTCCGGCGGCCTTGTAGGTGATTGCGAAGACGAAGGTCGGCGGGGCGATCACGTCGGGGTGGCCCAGTTCCTTGGCGGCCTCCGGGTCCGTGTAGACCGGGTTGGCGTCCCCTACCGCCTCCGCGAACTCACGGATCTTCTCCCGGCCCACCTCGTAGGGGGCGGTGGGCGGGTACGTCCGCCCCACGAAGGACTGGTCGAGCGCCATGGCTCGGCACCTCCTGGTGTCTGCTGCTGTGGTTGACCTGGGGAAAAAGACGGACGACGAGGCCGCCAAACGCCACGAGGCCGCCCCTGTACTCCAGGGACGGCCTCGTGAAACGAGCCTAGTTATCGCGTTTCGCGGTGCGCGGTGTGCGCGTTGCAACGCGGGCAGTGCTTCTTCATCTCCAGTCGGTCCGGGTTGTTACGCCGGTTCTTCTTGGTGATGTAGTTCCGCTCCTTGCACTCCACGCAGGCCAGCGTGATCTTCGGGCGGACGTCGGTGGCAGCCACGTGAGTGCTCCTTGACGAACGGATGGGATGTTTAACGCAAGAAAGAGTAGCCGATCGAAGGACCGACCCCACAATCGGCTACTGTCAGTAGCGGTGACCGGACTTGAACCGGTGACACAGCGATTATGAGCCGCTTGCTCTACCGACTGAGCTACACCGCTTCGATGCGATCAGATCCCGCCTCGCGACGAGAACCTCTCACACCAGAGCCCCAAAACGGAATCGAACCGTTGACCTTCTCCTTACCATGGAGACGCTCTGCCGACTGAGCTATTGGGGCGAGCGATGAAGACATTACACGGTGAGCGGCGGTTCACCCAAATCCGTTTCCCGCCGCCCGTCCGGCCCTGTGCGGAGGCCCGCGCGAGGGCCCCGGGAAACCCACCGGCACCACCCGGTCAGGCGGCTGACCACGCCGTACGCACGACCGCGGACCACACCGGTACGACTATTTCGCTCCTCCCGGCCACGGGCTGATCACCGTCCTAGGCTCGACTCACTCTGCGTGATCTTGCGTCCCCCGCGCGGTGCTCACGCGGACTCGGCTCGGGACGTGGGACCGAGCCGTCAGCCACGAGTCATCAGCCGTCTGCCTTTTGTCCCAGCTTTTGAACCCTTAGACCCCGGACCTCGAACCCGAACCCCGGACCCCGGGCCCCGGGCCCCGGACGGACCCGAACCCCGGACCCGGACCCCGGGCCCCGAGCCCCGAGCCCCGAGCCCCTGGACCGTTAGCCCCGATCCCTCGGCCCCCTGGACCCCGAGCCCTTGGAGTGCGATGCCTGACAGCCAGCCGCAGCCGCCCCACTCGTCGTCGTCTCCCTCGGGCTCCCCGGGGCAGCCCGACGCGGCTCCCCTGCTGCTGTGCGGCGCCCGCCTCGCCGACGGCCGCACCGTGGACGTACGGCTGAGTGACGGGCGTATCGAGGCCGTGGGCACCGTCGGCAGCCTCGGCCCGGTGCGCGGCGGTGGCACGCGCCTGGACCTCGGCGGCTATCTGCTGCTGCCCGCCCCCGCCGAGCCCCACGCCCACGCCGACACGGCCTTGTCTGCCGACGACGACGGTCCGGTCTCCTACGACCCCCAGGACGTCCAGTGCCGCGCCACCGAGGCCGCGCTGCTCCAGCTCGGGCACGGCGCCACCGCCGTACGGGCGCACGCGCGCGTGGGGGACGTCCAGGGGCTCGGCGTCCTGGAGGCCACCCTTCAGGCGCGCCGTTCGCTGCGCGGGTTCGCCGAGCTGACGACGGTGGCGGTGCCTCGTGTCCTGACCGGGGCCGCCGGGGCCGACGGTCTGGCGATGCTGCGGGACGCGGTGAAGATGGGCGCCTCCGTCGTGGGGGGCTGTCCCGACCTGGACCCGGATCCGGGAGGTTACGCCGAGGCGGTCCTTGAGCTGGCGTCCGAGCACGGCTGCCCGGTCGACCTGCACACCGACGCCACCGACCCCGCGCGTCTCGCCCGGCTCGCGGCGATGGCGGGCGGACTGCGTCCCGGTGTGGCCATCGGCCCGTGCGCGGGGCTCGCCGAACTGCCGACCGAGGTGGCCGCCCGTACCGCCGACCAACTGGCGGCGGCCGGGGTCGCCGTGGTCTGTCTGCCGCAGGGCGGCTGCGCGGGCGCCGACCGGCGCGGCACGGCACCGGTACGGCTGCTGCGCGCGGCCGGGGTCCGGGTCGCCGCGGGGAGCGGCGCCCTGCGCGACGTCTCGAACCCGGTGGGCCGGGGGGACCCGCTGGAGGCGGCGTTCCTCCTTGCCTCGCGCCACGGGCTGCGCCCCGAGGACGCCTACGACGCCGTCAGCTCGTCCGCGCGGGCCGTGCTGGGGCTGCCGGAGGTGCGAGTGGAGGCCGGGTTCCCGGCCGAGTTGCTGGCGGTCCGTGGGGACCGGCTCGCGGGGGCGCTGTCGTTGGCGTACAGCCGGATCGTGGTGCACCGGGGGCGCGTTGTGGCGCGGACCAGCGCGGTGCGGGAGTACTGCACCACCACGACGACATCGGAACTGGGGCTGCCCCGGCAGGGACGCGGGCAGTTGTCCTGATCACGGCGATGGCCGCGAGGGGCCCCTGAGGCGTCGGCACCGTGCGGCGGAGGCGGCCGTCCGGGCGTACGGTCAAAGACATGCGCATTGTCATCGCTGGTGGTCATGGACAGATCGCGCTGCGGCTGGAGCGTCTGCTCGCCGCGCGCGGATACGAGGTCGCGGGCATCATCCGCAAGCCGGAGCAGGGCGACGACTTGCGGGAGGCGGGCGCCGAACCGGTGCTGCTCGACCTGGAGTCGGCCTCGGTGGAGGAGGTCGCGGCGCACCTCCAGGGCGCCGACGCCGCCGTCTTCGCGGCGGGCGCGGGGCCGGGCAGCGGTGCCGGGCGCAAGGACACCGTGGACCGGGGCGCGGCGGTGCTGTTCGCCGACGCGGCCGTGCGCGCGGGCGTACGGCGCTTTCTGGTCGTCTCCTCCATGGGCGCGGATCCCCGGCACGAGGGTGACGAGGTCTTCGACGTCTATCTGCGCGCCAAGGGCGAGGCCGACGAGCACGTGCGCGGCCTGGACGGCCTGGACTGGACGATCCTGCGCCCCGGCGCCCTCACCGACGACCCCGGCACCGGCCGGGTCCGCCTGGAGGCCCACACCGGCCGCGGCCCGGTCCCCCGCGACGACGTGGCCGCCGCCCTCGCCGAACTCCTGGAGACACCGGCCACGGCGGGCCTGACGTTGGAGCTGATCTCCGGTTCGACACCGGTGCCGGTGGCGGTGAAGTCGGTGGCGGGCAACTGACGGCTGGCCGCCCTGCTTCCGGAGGCGTCAGAACAACGGCAACTGCCCCGGGAACTCCGGTACGACGAACCCGTCAAGCCCCGGCTGTACGGCCTCCAGCTGAGCCCACCGCCGCGACCCGGGGCACGACACCAGTTCGCCGCTCTCCCGCGCCCCTGGTGGGTCGTGCCGCGCGAACCGCCCCGCGACGACAGCGATCTCCCGCCGACACGCGGGGCACCTCCTACGACGGCTGACCATGCCCCCAGTCTGCCTCCCCACCCATTCCTCTCCAACGCGAAGACCCCGCCCCCTGCGTTTCCGCAGGGGGCGGGGTCTTCTATGTGGCGGCGCCAGGATTCGAACCTGGGAAGGCTGAGCCGGCAGATTTACAGTCTGCTCCCTTTGGCCGCTCGGGCACACCGCCGGGGTTGCCGCCAATCGAACTGCCTTTCGGCGGTGCTCGCTGGCAACGACGTAAACAATACCCGATACGCAGGGGTGCTTCGCCACCCGATTGATCGGCACCGGGAGCGCGGCGGGTGGCTAGGCTGGTCCGGATGCGGCCCGCGCCCCTTACCGGTCGTGGCCGCCGTCGCGTACGCCGCTACGCACCCGATACGCACCCGGACACAAGGAGCCACAGCACATGGCCGACTCCAGTTTCGACATCGTCTCGAAGGTCGAGCGGCAGGAGGTCGACAACGCCCTCAACCAGGCCGCCAAGGAGATTTCACAGCGTTACGACTTCAAGGGCGTGGGTGCCTCGATCTCGTGGTCCGGCGAGAAGATCCTCCTGGAGGCGAACTCGGAGGACAGAGTGAAGGCCGTCCTCGACGTCTTCCAGTCCAAGCTGGTCAAGCGCGGCATCTCGCTGAAGGCGCTGGACACGGGCGAGCCCCAGCTCTCCGGCAAGGAGTACAAGATCTTCGCGTCCATCCAGGAGGGCATCTCCCAGGAGAACGCCAAGAAGGTGGCGAAGATCATCCGCGATGAGGGGCCGAAGGGTGTGAAGGCCCAGGTGCAGGGTGACGAACTGCGCGTCACCTCCAAGAGTCGGGACGACCTCCAGTCCGTGATCGCCCTGCTGAAGGGCCAGGACTTCGACTTCGCGTTGCAGTTCGTGAACTACCGGTAGGGACGGTCCTCGCAGGGTGGGCACCTGGTGCCCACCCTGCCGTCCGACCGGTTCCTCCTCAGTCCCGTGAGTTGCCGAACAGGAGGCGGTAGGCCACCAGGAGGACGAACGAGCCGCCTATCGCCGCCGCCCAGGTCTTGGGGTCGTAGAAGTCCTTGCTGAACGAGCGGTCCAGCCAGCGGGCCGAGATCCAGCCGCCTGTGAACGCGCCCGCGATGCCGATGAGGGTGGTGCCGACGAGGCCGCCCGGGTCGCGGCCCGGCAACAGGAACTTGGCGATGGCCCCGGCCAGCAGTCCCAGGATGATCCAACTCACGATGCTCATGCCGTGAACCTGCCCTTCCGTGCGGTGCCCGCACCTTGACCGAGTTGTGTTCTCCCCCTCGCGGCCAGGCGGCTGGGCGCCCTGCCGAGTGCGCGTTGGCGCGGTGTTGGTGCGGTGTTGGTGTTCAGGACGGCTGCCCCGCATCCGGCGGTTGCGGCGCTCAGTAGAGTGCGCCGCATGACACAGTCCGGCGCTGAACTGCGGCGCACCCTGGGCGTCGGCGACGCCGTGGTCATCGGGCTCGGCTCGATGGTCGGGGCCGGGATCTTCGCCGCGCTCGCCCCGGCGGCCCACGCGTCCGGGTCCGGACTGCTCCTCGGGCTCGCGGTCGCCGCGGTGATCGCCTACTGCAACGCCATGTCGTCGGCGCGGCTGGCCGCCCGCTACCCGGCGTCGGGCGGCACGTACGTGTACGGGCGGGAGCGGCTCGGGGAGTTCTGGGGCTACCTCGCGGGCTGGTCGTTCATCGTCGGCAAGACCGCCTCCTGCGCGGCTATGGCGTTGACCGTGGGCGCGTACGTCTGGCCGGAGCAGGCGCACGCGGTGGCGGTCGCCGCCGTGGTGGCGCTGACCGCCGTGAACTACGGCGGCATCCAGAAGTCCGCCTGGCTGACGCGGGGGATCGTCGCGGTGGTCCTGGCCGTCCTCGCTTCCGTGGTCGTGGCCTGTCTGGGGTCAGGGGCGTCGGACGCCGATCGACTGGGCCTCGGGGCGCCGGAGGGTGCGGGCGGCGTACTCCAGGCCGCCGGGCTGCTTTTCTTCGCCTTCGCCGGGTACGCGCGCATCGCCACCCTCGGTGAGGAGGTACGGGATCCCGCGCGCACCATCCCCCGCGCGATCCCGTTGGCGCTCGGCATCACGCTGGTGGTGTACGCGTATGTCGCGGTCGCCGTCCTTTCCGTGCTGGGGGCGGATGAGCTGGGTCGGGCCACGGCGCCGCTGGCCGACGCGGTGCGGGCCGCCGGTGTGCCGGAGCTGGCGCCGGTGGTCCGGGTGGGGGCCGCGGTGGCCGCGCTGGGTTCGCTGCTCGCCCTGATCCTGGGCGTCTCACGGACCACGCTGGCCATGGCGCGGGACCGTCATCTGCCCGGCGCCCTCGCGGCCGTCCATCCGCGCTTCCAGGTGCCGCACCGGGCGGAACTCGCCGTGGGCGCGGTGGTCGCGGTGCTGGCCGCCACGGTGGACGTACGCGGCACGATCGGCTTCTCCTCCTTCGGTGTGCTGGCGTACTACGCGGTCGCCAACGCCTCCGCGTGGACGCTGGACAGCTCGCCCGCGGCACGCGCCCTGCCCGCTGTGGGGCTGCTCGGATGTGTGGTGTTGGCGCTCTCGCTGCCAGGGGGTTCGGTGGTCGTGGGTACCGGTGTGCTGGTGGCGGGTGTCGTGGCGTACGGCGTGCGGGGGTGGGTGGTCGGGCGACGGGGGCAGGGGTGAGGGCCGCCTGGCTGCTCCTGGCTCCTCAGGTGAACGGTCAGGGCTCCGGAAGTGCGGTTGGGCGCTCGACCCTCGGCTCTCCCGCCCCCCGGCGGGGCGGTTGGGTGGCCGGGGTACCGCCCGTGCGTATGGGGAAGTCGGGCCAGGGGGCCAGGTCCATGCCGTCGTTCGTCTCCTCGTACCAGCCGGTGCCGTCGAGCCAGGCAGTGAGCCAGGCCGTGAGGCTGGGGGCGTCGACGTACCAGGCGTGGTCCGCGTCGTCCGCGTTCGGTTCGAAGAGCAGGACAGGGGCCTCGGGGCTCAGGCAGTCCACGCAGGCGTACATCGCGCAGCCCCAGTGGGATATCGGCAGGACGCCCTCGGGCCAGGGCCACTCGGGGTCCTCGATACCCTCGGCGCGGTTGGCGAGGTACTGGGTGACGGCGGCGGGCTCGTCGGCGGGCGCGTTGTCGAGCAGGGGCAGCAGTCCGTACTCAGGGCCGAAGCCGCCGTCTCCTATTTGCAGGTAGAGCGCGGCCAGCAGCGCAGGAAGTCGGAAGCCCAGGGCGGCCTCGGCGCGGGCCACCGTGGCGGTGTCCACGGGGCGCGGCAGTGATTTCCAGCCCCACGGGCGGGTGTTGCCCGCCTTGTCCGCCACCCGTGTCAGCAACTGCTCGTTCTCGGTCATGCGTTCATGATGCAAGGCCCCACTGACAACCGAGCGGGCCTGTGGACGACCTGCCGCCTGTGGACAACTCAGTGCCCCCCACGAGTTGCTGGGTGCGTCTCAGACCACCGTGGTGAACGGCTGGTCGGTGCGGACGATCTCGCGGCCCAGGGGCAGCAGCGAGACGGGGATCAGCTTGAAGTTGGCGATGCCCAGCGGGATGCCGATGATCGTGACGCACAGCGCGAGACCGGTGACGATGTGGCCGATGGCCAGCCACCAGCCCGCGAGGACCAGCCGCAGGACGTTGCCGACGCAGGAGGCGGCGCCCGCGTCACGGCGCTCGACGGTGGTGTAGCCGAAGGGCCACAGGGCGTAGACGCCGATGCGGAAGGCGGCTATGCCGAACGGGATCGTCTCCATACGTTCCCGATCACGCTACAAGCGCTCTCCGGTTCCGCCTGAACGCGTGACCTGCTGATACTGGTGGTAGCAGGACAGTACCGGCGGACTCACCTGGAGAGGTGTCGATCATGAAGCTGTTCAACCTGCTGCTGAACATCATCTGGCTCGCCTTCTGCGGCATCTGGATGGCGATCGGCTACGTCATCGCGGCGCTGATCTGCTTCGTCTTGATCATCACCATCCCCTTCGGCATCGCGTCCCTACGCATCGCCGGCTTCGTCCTCTGGCCGTTCGGCCGCACCACAGTGGAGCGGCCGGGCGCTGGAGCCGGCTCGTTCATCGGGAACGTGATCTGGGTGATCTTCGCGGGGTGGTGGCTGGCCCTGGCTCACCTGGTCACGAGCATTCCGCTGTTCCTGTCGATCATTGGGATCCCGTTCGGGTGGGCCAACCTGAAGCTGATCCCGATCTCGCTCATGCCGTTGGGGCGTGAGGTAGTGCCGACGGATCAAGGCTTCGGTGACAGGTGATTGCAGGAGCGGGTATCGCACGCCCCTCCCTCTGGCGTCGCAGACGAGATCGCATGCATGAAATCTCTCCATACGCCTCCCTGAGCTCTTTCCAACCTCGCGCTGACGCGTGGTGAAGGACGAGGACGGCCTTCACCACGCGGCAGCGCGAGGTTGGG
>NZ_JBEYHH010000068.1:0-17473 GCF_040635175.1 Streptomyces sp. NPDC006997 | reverse complement strand
CTCGCGGAGGGCGGGGCTGCCCGCCGTCGGCTGGGTCGGCATCGAGCGGGCCGCGGGGACCGTGGGCATCGCGGGGATGCCAGGATCCTGGGGCACCCCACCTCCGTACGCACGACGACGCTCAGCTCGGCGCGTCCGCCCTGCGGACCGACAGCAGGTCCTCCAACTGCTCCTCCCGGGCCTGCGCCGCCACGAACAGCAGCTCGTCGCCCGCCTCCAGGGAGTCCTCCGCGGACGGCGTCAGCACGCGCGTGCCGCGGATGATGGTGACCAGCGAGGTGTCCTCGGGCCACTCCACCTCACCCACCCGGGTGCCCGCCAGCGCCGACTCCTCCGGCAGCGTCAGCTCGACCAGGTTGGCGTCGCCGTGGCTGAAGCGCAGCAGCCGGACCAGGTCGCCGACGCTCACCGCCTCCTCCACCAGGGCCGACATCAGCCGCGGGGTGGAGACGGCGACGTCCACGCCCCACGACTCGTTGAACAGCCACTCGTTCTTGGGGTTGTTCACCCGGGCGACGACCCGCGGAACGCCGTACTCCGTCTTGGCGAGCAGCGAGACGACCAGGTTCACCTTGTCGTCGCCGGTCGCGGCGATCACGACGTTGCAGCGCTGGAGCGCCGCCTCGTCCAGCGAGGTGATCTCACAGGCGTCGGCCAGCAGCCACTCCGCCTGCGGGACGCGCTCGACCGAGATCGCGGTCGGCGCCTTGTCGACGAGGAGGACCTCGTGGCCGTTCTCCAGCAGCTCACCGGCGATCGACCGGCCGACCGCACCGGCCCCGGCAATGGCGACACGCATCAGTGACCGCCCTCCTTCGGGCCCTCGGCGAAGGACGCCTCGATCTTCTCGACCTCGTCCGAGCGCATCATCACGTGCACCAGGTCCCCCTCCTGCAACACCGTCTGCGAGGTGGGCAGGACCGCCTCACCGAGGCGGGTCAGGAACGCCACCCGGACGCCCGTCTCCTCCTGCAACCTGCTGATCTTGTGGCCGACCCAGGCCGCCGAGGCGTGCACCTCGGCCAGCTGCACCCCGCCGGTGGGGTCGCGCCACAGCGGCTCCGCGCCGGAGGGCAGCAGTCTGCGCAGCATCTGGTCGGCCGTCCAGCGGACGGTCGCCACGGTGGGGATGCCGAGGCGCTGGTAGACCTCGGCGCGCCGGGGGTCGTAGATGCGGGCCGCGACGTTCTCCACGCCGAACATCTCGCGCGCCACCCGGGCCGCGATGATGTTGGAGTTGTCGCCGCTGGAGACGGCGGCGAAGGCCCCCGCCTCCTCGATGCCCGCCTCACGCAGGGTGTCCTGGTCGAAGCCGACGCCGGTGACCCGGCGCCCGCCGAACGAGGATCCCAGTCGTCGGAAGGCGGTGGGGTCCTGGTCGATCACGGCGACCGTGTGCCCCTGCTGCTCCAGGGTCTGGGCGAGAGCGGAGCCCACTCTGCCGCAGCCCATGATGACGATGTGCACGACCGTCCTTCCGGTGTCAAGATGCGTCGACCTGGCCCTGGACCTGTCAACCCTGGCCGTGGGCCTGTCAACAGGGTCTCAGACCGCCGCCCAAGCTACACACACGCGCCCCGCCCGGGGCACCCCCGTGCACGGTCCGCCCTGCTCAGCGGCGGCTGATGCTCAGCACGCTGAGCAGCGTCAGGATGCCGAGGCCGAGGAGGGAGGCGGCGGCGCCGATCAGCTCTGCGGGGACGGGCATGGACGACCTCCGGGAGTCAGGCGGGGGCGGGGAGCGCTTCGTCAGCGGGGAGAGCGTTTTGTCATATAGGCATGGTTGGCGTGGGATGCGTGGAATCCGCTGCCGTGACCGAACGCGATTTCACTCGTGAGGCAGATGGGGGCGGGGCGGTGGGCGGCAGCCTGTTCGAAGGCTTACGATCCTCTGTTGTGTCCAAACTGACCGACGTGCCCAAACGGATTCTCATCGGGCGCGCACTGCGCAGCGACCGGCTGGGCGAGACGCTCCTGCCGAAGCGCATCGCACTCCCCGTCTTCGCCTCCGACCCGCTGTCCTCCGTGGCCTACGCGCCCGGCGAGGTGCTGCTGGTCCTCTCCATCGCGGGCGTGTCGTCGTACCACTTCAGCCCCTGGATCGCCGCCGCGGTCGTCGTGCTGATGTTCACGGTCGTCGCGTCGTACCGGCAGAACGTGCACGCCTACCCCAGCGGCGGCGGCGACTACGAGGTGGCCAACACCAACCTCGGGCCCAGGGCGGGCCTCACCGTCGCCAGCGCCCTGCTCGTCGACTACGTCCTGACCGTCGCCGTCTCCATCTCCTCCGGCATCGAGAACCTCGGCTCCGCGGTCCCCTTCATCGTCGAGCACAAGGTGTTCTCGGCGCTGGCGGTGATCGTGCTGCTGACCCTGATGAACCTGCGCGGGGTCAAGGAGTCGGGCAAGCTGTTCGCCATCCCCACGTACGTCTTCGTCAGCGGGGTCTTCCTGCTGATCGCCTGGGGTGCCTTCCGCGGCATGGTGCTCGGCGACTCCATGCGGGCGCCGACCGCCGACCTGGAGATCAAACCCGAGCACCAGGGCCTCGCGGGCTTCGCACTGGTCTTCCTGCTGCTGCGCGCCTTCTCCTCCGGCTGCGCCGCGCTCACCGGCGTCGAGGCGATCTCCAACGGCGTGCCCGCCTTCCGCAAGCCCAAGTCGCGGAACGCCGCGAACACGCTCGCGCTGATGGGCCTGCTCGCGGTCACCATGTTCTGCGGCATCATCGGCCTGGCCCTCGCCACCGACGTCCGGATGGCCGAGCACCCCGCCCAGGACCTGCTCCGCGGCGGCGTCCCGGTCGGCGGCGACTACGTCCAGAACCCGGTGATCACCCAGGTCGCCGAGGCCGTCTTCGGCAAGGGCAGCTTCTTCTTCGTGCTGCTCGCCGCGGCCACCGCGCTGGTGCTGTTCCTCGCCGCGAACACCGCGTACAACGGCTTCCCGGTGCTCGGCTCGATCCTCGCCCAGGACCGCTACCTGCCCCGCCAGCTGCACACCCGCGGCGACCGCCTCGCCTTCTCCAACGGCATCGTGCTGCTGGCCGGAGCCGCCGCCGTACTGGTGTGGGTCTACGGCGCCGACTCCACGCGCCTCATCCAGCTCTACATCGTCGGCGTGTTCGTCTCCTTCACGCTCAGCCAGATCGGCATGGTCCGGCACTGGAACCGCCACCTCACCACCGAGCGCGACCAGGCCAAGCGCCGCCACATGTACCGCTCCCGCGCGATCAACGCCTTCGGCGCCTTCTTCACCGGCCTGGTCCTGATCGTCGTCCTGGTCACGAAGTTCTCGCACGGCGCCTGGGTGGCCCTGCTCGGCATGGTGGTCTTCTACGTCATCATGACCGCGATCCGCCGCCACTACGACCGCGTCTCCAGCGAACTCGCCGCCCCCGAGGGCCCCAGCGACGACACCCTCCGCCCCTCACGCGTCCACTCGGTCGTCCTGATCTCCAAGATCCACCGACCCGCGCTGCGCGCCCTCGCCTACGCCAAGCTGATGCGCTCGGACACCCTGGAGGCGCTCAGCGTCAACGTGGACGCGGCCGAGACCAAGGCGCTGCGCGAGGAGTGGGAACGGCGCGGCATCGACGTACCGCTGAAGGTCCTGGACTCGCCCTACCGGGAGATCACCCGCCCGGTCGTCGAGTACGTCCGCGGCATCCGCCGTGAGTCGCCGCGCGACGCGGTCTCCGTGATCATTCCCGAGTACGTCGTCGGCCACTGGTACGAGCACCTGCTGCACAACCAGAGCGCCCTGCGGCTGAAGGGACGGCTGCTGTTCACGCCCGGGGTGATGGTGACCTCGGTGCCGTACCAGCTGGCGTCCTCCGAGGCGGCGAAGAAGCGCGCCCGCAAGCGGCAGGAGTGGAACGCGCCGGGCGCCGTGCGGCGGGGACCGGCCGGGCCGCCCCCGAAGGACCGCGGGAACTGACGGCGCGGCGAGCACGTAGACTGGTGGGCTGTTGTCCACACCCCGCCTTCCCCCTCATCTGGAGCACGCTCGCCATGCAGGCAGAACCGAAGAAAACGCAGGCGGGGTCGCTGGTCGGGGCCGAGTTCGAGGTCGAGGTCGGCCCCGTCGCGCACGGCGGGCACTGCATCGCCCGCACGGAGGAGGGCCAGGTCCTCTTCGTCCGGCACACGCTGCCCGGCGAGCGAGTGGTCGCCCGGGTCACGGAGGGCGAGGAGGGCGCGCGGTTCCTGCGCGCCGACGCGGTCTCCGTCCTGTCGCCGTCCAAGGACCGCATCGAGGCGCCGTGCCCGTACGCCGGTCCCGGGCGCTGCGGCGGCTGCGACTGGCAGCACGCCAAGCCGGGCGCCCAGCGGCGCCTCAAGGGCGAGGTCGTCGCCGAGCAGCTCCAGCGCCTCGCCGGGCTCACCCCCGAGGAGGCCGGGTGGGACGGCACGGTGATGCCCGCGGAGGGCGACAAGCTGCCCGCCGGGCAGGTACCGCAGTGGCGCACGCGCGTGCAGTACGCCGTCGACGCCGCCGGGCGCGCGGGCCTGCGCCGCCACCGCTCCCACGAGGTCGAGCCGGTCGACCACTGCATGATCGCCGCGGAGGGGGTCAGCGAGCTGGGCGTCGAGCGGCGCGACTGGACCGGCATGGCCTCGGTGGAGGCGATCGCGGCGACCGGCTCCCAGGACCGCCAGGTCATCCTCACTCCCCGACCGGGCGCCCGACTCCCCATCGTCGAGCTGGACAAGCCGGTCTCGGTCATGCGGGTCGGCGAGAAGGACGGCGGCGTCCACCGCGTCCACGGCCGCCCCTTCGTCCGCGAGCGCGCCGACGGCCGCACCTACCGCGTCGGCAGCGGCGGCTTCTGGCAGGTCCACCCGAAGGCCGCCGACACCCTCGTCACCGCGGTCATGCAGGGCCTGCTGCCGCGCAAGGGCGAGATGGCCCTCGACCTCTACTGCGGCGTCGGCCTCTTCGCGGGCGCCCTGGCCGACCGGGTCGGCGAGACGGGCGCGGTCCTCGGCATCGAGTCCGGCAAACGCGCGGTCGAGGACGCCCGGCACAACCTCGCGGACTTCCCCCGGGTACGCGTGGAACAGGGCAAGGTCGAGTCCGTCCTGCCCCGCACCGGCATCACCGAGGTCGACCTGATCGTCCTCGACCCCCCACGCGCCGGCGCCGGACGCGCGACGGTGGCGCATCTGGCGTCGCTGGGGGCACGGCGGATCGCGTACGTGGCCTGCGATCCGGCGGCGTTGGCGCGGGATCTGGGGTACTTCGGGCAGGGGGGGTATCGGGTGCGGATGTTGCGGGTGTTTGATCTGTTCCCGATGACCCACCATGTGGAGTGTGTCGCCATCCTTGAACCGGCCGCAAAGGGCTCCTGACCTGCGGTTTTGTCCGTGCGCATTATGTGCGTTGTGTGCGTTACGGGCGATATCTTGACGCTGAAATGACGCTCGTGACGCTCATTTGACGCTCGTTCTGATGGGGAGTCAGTTGGTTCTTCCTGCGGTGGCGGTGGGCCGGAGTCCTCCTGCGGAGGTGAGGGCACGAACGACCCGCAACTCTTATCCGGCCACTGTCCAGTGCACGCTCAGGAGCAGTTGCTTGCCCAGAGGTGCTTCGGTGTCGTGCCGGCGCATCTTCATCTCGCCGTAGTGGAAGTCCGACGAGCCTGGCTCGTTTTTGCCATCTTCCAACGCTTAGGCAAGTTCCGCTCCGGCAGCACGCGCAGGCCCCGGGGCCGATCGGCAAGAGCACGTCGAGGAGGTCCCATAGCTGAACCATGGGACGCTGGCTGCTGCCTCTGGCAGAGTGATCGGCACTGCTAGACGATTCTCGTGAGGAACCTTGTGAGCACGCTCGGTAGCTTCATCTGGTCAATCGCTGACCAGCTTCGGGGCCCCTACCGCCCCAACCAGTACGGGACGGTGATTCTCCCGTTCACGATCTTGAGACGGCTCGACTGCATCCTCGAGCCGGACCGCGCGGCGGTACGGGAGCTGGCTGCGAGGCACGAGAACCCGAACCGGCTCAAGGTCGAGGTCAAGAAGGTCACGGGCCGAACGTTCTACAACACCTCCAACTACGAGTTCGCGAACCTGCTGGCCGACGCCGACGGGCTAGCGGACAACCTCGCCGACTACATCGACCGGTTCTCCGCCGACGTGGACGTGTTCGAGTTCTTCGACTTCAAGAAGGAGATCCTGGCCCTGGAGAAGGCCGGGCTCCTGCGCGAGATCGTCAAGTCCTTCGGCGCCGTCGACCTGCATCCCGGCGTGGTGTCCAACGCAGACATGGGGGATGCGTTCGAGTACATCATCCGCAAGTTCAACGAGGCCGCGAACGAGACCTCAGGAGACCACTACACGCCGCGCGACGCGATCCGGCTGCTGGTCGACCTGCTCTTCGCGGAGAAGGACGTTGACCTCACGGAGGGCGGCATCATCCGGTCGCTGTACGACCCCACCGCCGGCACGGGCGGCATGCTCTCCCTGGCAGAGGAACACCTGCTCGCCCAGAACCCCGAAGCGAAGCTGAGCCTGTACGGCCAGGAGTACAACCCGCAGTCGTACGCCATCTGCAAGTCCGACCTGCTCGCCAAGGGCCACGACGCGACCAACATCGCCTTCGGCAACACGCTCACCGACGACGCCTTCAAGGGCCGCCAGTTCGACTATTGCATGTCCAACCCGCCCTACGGGGTGGACTGGAAGCAGTACGCCAAGGCAGTCAAGGAGGAGCGCGACTCCGCCGGCCCCTACGGCCGCTTCGCGCCGGGCCTCCCCGCGACCTCGGACGGCCAAATGCTCTTCCTGCTCCACCTGGCCCACAAGATGCGCGCACCCGAGGACGGCGGCGGCCGCGTTGGCATCATCATGAACGGCTCGCCGCTGTTCAACGGCGCCGCCGAATCCGGCCCCTCCAACATCCGCAAGTGGCTGCTGGAGAACGACCTGGTCGAGGCGATCGTCGCGCTGCCGACAAACATGTTCTTCAACACCGGCATCGCCACCTACATCTGGATCCTCGACAACACCAAGCACCCCGACCGCCAGGGCAAGGTCCAACTCATCGACGGCACATCGTTCTGGACCAGGATGCGCCCGAGTCTCGGCTCGAAGAACCGCGAGATCAGCGACGATGACCGGGCCAAGATTGTGCAGTTGTACGCCGATTTCGAAGAAGCTGATCCCGATCTCTCCAAGGTACTAAAAAGCAACGAGTTCGGTTACTGGAACATCACCGTCGAGCGCCCGCTAATGGAAGACGGTAAGCCGGTCGTCGACCGAAAGGGCAACCCAAAGCCAGACTCGAAGAAGCGCGACACCGAGAACGTGCCATTCACCTACGGTGACTCGACGGCAGGCGCGGAGGCGGAGCGCGAGGTCATCCAGGCGTACTTCGACGCGGAGGTGAAGCCGCACGTCCGCGATGCCTGGATCGACTGGGCGAAGACCAAGATCGGATACGAAATCCCCTTCACCCGCCATTTCTACAGGTACGTCCCGCCCCGGCCGCTCGCCGAGATCGATGCGGATCTGGAGAAGCAGGTTGCCAAGATTCTTGACCTGCTGCGAGAGGTGGAGCAGTGACCGGTCCTCTTTGGAAGGGCCTGCCCGATGGATGGATGGCAGGCCAGGTCAAGCACGCCGCGACGGTCACGCTCGGTAAGATGTTGCAGGGTAAGGATTCGGGCAGTGACACGCGGGCGCCCTACATGCGCGCTGCGAATGTGCAGCCCGATGGCGTGTTGGCCCTCGACGACGTGAATGAGATGTGGTTCGGTGAGGGCGAACTTGAGCAGTTGAGTATCCGCGCGGGCGACGTGGTCGTCGTCGAGGGCGGCCAGGGCGGATTCGGCCGTGCCGCGTATATCGATCAGGATATTCCTGGCTGGGGATTCCAGAACTCGATCAACCGACTTCGACCGCTTGGAGACTTTGATGGGCGCTTCATCGCTTTCTACTTGATTGCGTTGCGGGCTAGTGGCTTCATCCGCGCCTGCTCCAACGTTGTCTCAATGCCGCACCTCACGGCAGAGAAGCTTGCCAGGATTCCTATCCCGCTTCCGCCAGCGGAGGTGCAGCGCGCCATCGCAGACTATCTCGACCGCGAGACAGCCCGCATCGACACGCTCATCGAAGAGCAGCAGCAGTTGATCAAGATGCTTCGTGAGCGCCGGTTTGCACTTCGCGTCAACGTGGCTTTGCACGGAACGACACCGACGGAGGAGACCGAAAGTCCCTTGCCGTGGGCAAAGACGCTCCCAGCTGCTTGGCGTGTCGTCCCACTCACCTCCGTTGCAGCACTCGAAAGCGGACACACTCCGAGCCGCTCCCGGGAGGACTGGTGGCAGGACTGTTATATCCCGTGGGTAAGCCTCCACGATGTTGGGATGATGCGGGGTGTCAAGTACCTAAACGACACGACGCAGCACATCAGCGACGCTGGAATTGCCAACAGCTCCGCCCGTCTCCTTCCAGCACGGACTGTTGTCCTTTCTCGGGACGCCACTGTCGGCCGCACTGCGATCATGGGTGTTCCGATGGCAACATCTCAGCACTTCGCGGCGTGGGTGTGCGGACCGGATCTTGATCCCGAGTACCTCTGGGTCTTGTTCGAGGATGCGATGCAGCCTTTCTTCGACTCATTCCAGAATGGCTCGACGATCCGAACGATTGGGATGAGAGACCTAAAGGCATTTCGCATTCCGCTGCCGCCTCTCGACGAGCAGCGCCGCATCGTCGAATTCCTGGACGAGGAGACAGTGAAGATCGACTCGCTCATCACTGAGACGGAGCGGTTCGTCGAGCTTTCCAGGGAGCGCCGATCTGCATTGATCACGGCGGCGGTGACGGGGCAGATCGACGTGAGAGAGGGGGCGTGATGGCCGACCATAACGAGCCGATCTTCGAGAAGGAGATCTGCGAGTACCTGCGGGATCACGGCTGGCTGTACTCGAAGAACGACCGCGACGGTGGCAAGTACGACCGAGAGCGGGCACTGTTCCCCGCTGATCTGTTCGCGTGGCTGGAGGAGACGCAGGAGCCGGCGTACGAGAAGGCGTTGAAGGCGGCGGGGTCGCAGGCGAAGTTCCTCGATGTGCTGACCGCGGCGCTCGATCGACCGCTGGAACATGGCGGTGGGACGCTGAACATCCTGCGTAACGGGGTGCAGTACATCGGCGGTGGCCGGTTGAAGATGGCGCAGTTCCGTCCGGAGACGTTGCTCAACGAGACCACGACGGCGCACTACGAGGCGATGCGGGTGCGGGTGGTGCGGCAGGTGCACTTCTCGACCGCCGACCAGCGCAGTATCGATCTGGTCTTCTTCGTCAACGGGCTCCCGGTGGCAACGGTGGAGTTGAAGACCGACTTCACCCAGTCGCTGGACGAGGCGGTCAACCAGTACAAGCGTGATCGCAATCCGTTGACGAACGGGCGGCCGGAGCCGTTGCTGTCGTTCGGGCACCGGGCGCTGGTGCACTTCGCTGTCTCGAACGGCCTGGCGGCGATGACCACGAGGCTGGAGGGGGAGAAGACCCACTTCTTGCCGTTCAACATCGGCTACGACAGCGGTGCCGGTAACCCGCCCGGCGCGAACGGACGGTCGTCGACGGCGTACCTGTGGGAGCGGGTGTGGGAGAAGCACGCTTGGCTGAACATCATCGGGCGGCTGATGATCGTGCAGACAAAGGAGGAGTGGGACGTCACCACCGGCACATCGGTGCGGCGTACGAACATGCTCTTCCCGCGGTTCCACCAGTGGGAGGCCGTCACGAGCATCATCGAGGCGGTGAAGGAGGAGGGTGTAGGACAGCGGTACCTGATCGAGCACTCGGCCGGGTCGGGGAAGACGAACACCATCGCCTGGACAGCCCATCGGCTGGCGCGGCTACATGTCGAGGACAAGAAGGTCTTCGACTCGGTCATCGTGGTCGTGGACCGCACTGTGCTCGACTCCCAGTTGCAGGACGCGATCCGGCAGATCGACGGCTCCGGCAAGATCGTCGCGACTATCAGCCCCGAGGACGTCCGCAAGGCCGGCGCGAAGTCGAAGTCGGGTCTGCTGGCGCAGGCGTTGAAGAACGGTGAGCTGATCATCGCGGTGACGGTGCAGACCTTCCCGCATGCGCTGGACGAGATACGGACCGACGCCGGCCTGAAGGGCAAGCGGTTCGCCGTCATCGCCGATGAGGCGCACTCCTCCCAGTCGGGTCAGATCTCCTCGAAGCTGAAGCAGGTGCTGACCGCCGAGGAGGTGAAGGAGATCGAGGAGGGCGGTGAGGTCGATGTGGAGTCGGTGCTGGCATCGGAGATGACCGAGCGGGCCGAGTCGGAGAACATCTCTTACTTCGCCTTCACCGCGACGCCGAAGAACAAGACCCTCGAACTGTTCGGCCGTAAGGGCGTCGACGGGAAGCCGCGAGAGTTCCACCTGTACTCGATGAAGCAGGCGATCGAGGAGGGCTACATCCTCGACGTGCTCAAGGGCTATCAGTCCTACGACACCGCGTTGAAGATCGCCGGCAGGGCCGAGAGCGGTGACGGGGGAGAGGTCGAGGAAGCTGCTGCCCGCAAGGGGCTGATGCGGTGGGTGCAGCTCCACCCGACGAACATCAGCCAGAAGGTACAGATCATCGTCGAGCACTTCCACGCCAACGTCGCCTACCTCCTCGAAGGCAAGGCGAAGGCGATGGTGGTGACCGACTCACGCAAGTCCGCGGTGAAGTACAAGCTGGCCATCGACGCCTACATCGCCAGGCGCAGCGCCGAGGACGCCTCGTACAACTACCGCACCCTGGTCGCCTTCTCCGCGGGGGTAACGATGGCCGAGGACGAGACGTGGCACAGCGACTGGGGCCCGCAGCCGTCGAAGGATGACGAGTTCACCGAGGCCAACATGAACCCCGGTGCCGGGGCTGATCTGGCGGCCGCGTTCAAGGGTGATACGTACAAGATCATGCTGGTCGCCAACAAGTTCCAGACCGGCTTCGACCAGCCCTTACTCTCAGCGATGTACGTCGACAAGAAGCTGTCGGGGGTCGCCGCGGTGCAGACGCTCTCGCGGCTCAACCGCACCCACCGCACCGCGGGTGGGGAGCAGAAGCGCAAGACGTTCGTCATCGATTTCGCCAACAAGCCCGAGGACATCAAGGCGGCCTTCGAGCCGTACTTCAAGAACGCGACCCTGGAGACCGAGACCGACCCGTACGTCGTCGTCCACCTGGCGAACAAGCTCGCCCAGGCCGGAATCTACACCGAGGACGACGTCCGCAAGGTCGCCGAACTGTGGGTGACCCGGAAGGGCAACAACGCCCTCTCGGCGGCGATCAGCCCGGCGCAGCACGACTTCCGGCGCCGCTACGCGAGGGCGATCGAGGAAGAGGACAAGGTCACGCTCCAGGCGCTCGACCTGTTCCGCAAGGACGTCTCCACCTACGTACGCCTCTATGACTTCATGTCCCAGATCGTCGACTACGGCGACCCCTACATGGAGATGCTCTCGATCTTCCTGCGCCTGCTGGAGAAGGTCATCGCCGAGTCCGCGTGGGCGGCCGACGTCGACCTCTCCGACGTGGTGCTGGTCGGGGTCAAGCACAACAAGGCGATCCCGGTCGACATCTCGCTCGTGGGTGACGGGCAACTGAAGGGCATCAGCGCCGCCGGCACGGGCACGAAGAAGGAACCGAAGTACGTCGCGCTCCAAGTCGTCATAGACAAGATGAACGACCTCTTCGGCGCCGAGACGTTCGCCGAGTACCAGATCAGGGAGTTCGTGCAGGGCCTCGTCCAGCGGTTGCTCGCCGACCCGAACCTGATCAAGCAGACCAAGGTGAACTCCAAGAAGCAGTTCCTGGAGTCACAAGACTTCCAAGCAGCCGTCACTGAGGCAGTTGCAGACAACCAGGACGCCCACAACACGATTGCTGACTACTTCTTCACGGACGGGCCGGCTATCAACTCGATCATCGTCGCCCTCGCGGATGCCTTCTACGAAGCAGCGGTCGATCAGCAGGTGGATTCTTAGATGCGGCGCATATCCCGCATATCCCGCCCCAGCAGAACACACCTCTGCGGGAGTGAGGCCAAGGAACCATGGCCCTGCTGCCCGAGCCCGGACCTAGTAGGTCGCGCCTACCACTGCGCCGAGCGCTGAGCTGGACCGGCCGTACCCGGCACGGCAGCAGAGCCCCGATACGGCAGCACGGCCCGGACTGCGCCTCGCGGTCCGGGCCCTGCCCCGTGCGGTTCTGCCCCGGCAACCTGCTGCGGTTGCCGGTCCTCGTGCTACTCGGGGCGGGAGGTCGACGAAGTGCGAAGGGATCATTGGCCTACTGTGCCAGTGGCCACCGAATCCTCCGCGACCTCGGTTCGTACCTGTTCTGACGCTTGTGGCGGTGCGGACACGGACTCATCCCGAGGGGCGCCATGGGATACCAGTTCGGAGATGTGCTGGGCGAGGGTGTTGGCGTTCATTGGGCATGCCTCGACGATTATGGGCCACCACTGGCTCTCGCGCGTGGCGTAGGGGTTGCCTGCCTTGGAGATGAGAGACCGCGCGCGGGTGATGACGACGCCATGGCGTGCCCTGGAGACCATGACGAGGACGACCCGGAGCTCTTCTGCCAGTTGCTCGGCGGTGTCGGCCCGACCATCTGGGATGTGCCAGTCCTCGAAGCCGGGCACGAATACCCAGTCGAACTGCTGTCCTTTTCCTGTGTGGGCGTTGAGCAAGTGGACGCCCGGCTCGATGGCCGAGCCCTCCTCCACGATGCGGAGTTGGGCTGCCGCCGCAGCGAGAGATCCCGCCTGGATGGCCAGGCGTTCGAACTCTGATAGGGCGTTCGTCGCCTGTTCCATCGTGTCGACATCGCTCGGGTCGATGCCTCCAAGCACCGCGCTTCGCAGCCTCTCCATATCGGCTTGGCGCGGCAGCTGGGCAACCGTGGCCACCAGCCGCTGAACCATGGTGTTGTCCTCGATCGCGAGGTCCCAGCGCTGGCACCGGAGGTGGACTGCGTTCGAGAACGCCGCATCCACGTACTTGCGGCGCCACCCAGACCGGGTGATGACGCCGATGGTCGCCTTGGGAAAGGCAGACAGGATTTCGGTTGCCCGGTCCACAATCCACCCTGCTTCCTCGGCCCCGCTGTTGAAGCCCGCGGTGGCTGCGGCACCGCCCTGGGGCCAGGCATCAGGCCGGACTGACCGGAGATCCGCGACATCGTCGAGCCGGGCTGCGACATGGTTCACGACGTCGAGCACGGCAGGGGAGGACCGATACGAGAGAGTGAGACGGCGTGGTTCGCCGCAGATATGCCTCAACTCCCGTTCCACCTCAGCGGGCCTCGCGCCAGCCCAGCTGAAGATCCCCTGAAGGGGGTCGCCGACGAAGGTCCGGCTAGCCAAGCTGCTCGCGAGGGCGATCTCCAGCTGCTGCCGTGACATGTCCTGGAACTCGTCGACCAGAACCGCACCGTAGTGCAGTTGGTACAGGCGGGCGATCTCCTCGACCCTGAGCAGCCGTTGGGCGTGCCGGAGCAGATCCTCGTAGTGGAAGATCCCTTCTGCGAGACGCTTGGCCTCGATCTGCTGGGCAAAGGTGTTACCGCTGGCGGCGAGGGCTTCGCGCACCTCATCGTCGTCGTATGGGCCCTGCTTTGCGGCGGTCAGGGCCGCTTCGATGGCCTTCCTGCGGTTGATGGCAGGGCCGATGTCTAGGCCGTCGGTGAACAAGGAGATCGCGTCGGTGAGGGTTGAGCGGCCAGGCATCGGAGTGTTCGGATCGAGCCCGAGAGTCCGGCCGTGGGCGCGGATGATGTCAGCGGCATGCCCGTGGAAGTTGGTAACTCGGACGTGGCGCGAAAAACGCTGCGGTCCCAGAGTGCGCAAAAGGCGCTCACGTAGGTTCTGCTTCGCGCGATTGGAGAACGTCAGTGCGAGGATGCGCTGGTGGGGCTGTAGCGCACCGAGCAGGTGAACCGCGCGTCGGGCGAGCAGCTCCGTCTTGCCGCAGCCCGGCGGTGCGATGGCCAGGAGGTTCGCCGCTGGGCTGTAGGCCGGGTCCGGTCCCGTGTCCTGATTCATCCTCCGGCCAGTTCCTTAGCCCGGGTGAGGATTCCAGCGACGCTACCTATCGCCTCCGCTTGTTCGCGGGTTATCGCGTCCGCGATGGCTGTGGCCGCATCGGTCTTGTTCCTGCGGCAGTAGGCCGCGACGGCTTCGGACGTGAGCTCATCCTCGCTGGAGGCACCGCACGCCTGGAGGAGCCCCTCGAGTCGGCACACGCCTGCGTCGATGAGGATGCGGCCGGCGCCAGGCCCGGTCAGCGCTTTGCAGTACTCATCCTCCAGGTCGCTGTCGCTGGACCAGACCTTCGTTCCGATCAGATCCTTCGGCCGGCCCCCGATAGCACCGAGGAAGATGCCTTCCTCGGCCTTGTCTACGAGGCCCAGGACATGCACGCCGAAGCCGTTTGGCCCGAGCATTTTGTAGACGTGCCGGAACTTGTCGGCACCGTCCAGTTCGAAGACGACTACGCCGAGTCGGTCCAGCCCGATCTCGAGTGCCCGTGCTGCCGCTTCGACGATGATCCTGTCGGCGACGCCTTCGACCGCGATGACGTAGCGGGCGGTCAGGGCTTCTAGCAGGCGCGGGGACCACCATTGGGCGCGGAGCTTCTCCACCGCACCCAGGCCACCATCCGGCACCTGGTGCACATCCCCACCGGGGGCAACCACCAGCACCTGGGCCGGCTCGAAGCGCTGCAGAACGTACGGCGAGTGCGTGCAGACGATCTTCTGGTTTTCGGCCGCGGCGAACAACTCGGCGATGGTCCGCTGGCTGGCAGGATGCAGGTGGAGTTCCGGTTCGTCGACCGCGATGATGTTCGCGGCGTTCTCGGCAAGGTCGAACAGGGTGAGCGCCATCAGCTGGCGAAGGCCATCCGACTGCTGGGCGATCGGCACGTACTGGTCATCGCGATGGAGAAACATCGAGACGCCCTCCAGCACGGACGCACCCGGGTCGGCCGAGGTGCGCACAGCTAGATCGTTGGCGGTGACCTGGCGCGGCATGGCCTTGGCCAAGTGCCCCGCGATCTTCCTGCGGAGCTCGGTCAGACTTTCGCTGACGTGGAGCTTGTCGTTGAAGTCGCTGAGGACCGCCGTGAGGGCGGCCCGCTCCGCGCCCATGTCGAGGCTGTCGAACATCAGCTGCAGGGCACTGTTCGGGCCCCCGAGCTGCGCCCCGTTCGTCCCGCGCGTGGCCGGCAGGTAGCGCCAGCCGAACGCGTCTAGCTGCTGGCGAGTCGGCGCGCGACGGTCTGCCGTACCGGTCAGGACCCGGTGGATGACAACAGCCTCCACGTCATCCTCGTTGGGCTGCACATCGAGACGGACCGTCAGCGACGCGGTGCCGGAGCTGGCATCGATGTCGATCTCACGGTGGAACAGGGCTTTCTCGATGTTGGAGAAGTCGGCCAGAACGGCCTCCACGGTCAGTGGCTGATCCTGGTCCCGAAGATCCGCTCGTGACAGACTCTGGTACAACTGGCCGAGCGTGGCGCCTAGCGTGAGGTTAAGCATCCGCAGGAGCGACGTCTTGCCGACATCGTTTGCGCCTACGACGACAAGGTGCTTGCGAACCTCGATGTCGAGGTCTTGCAATCGGGCGTAGTTGACGACTTTCAGCCTGGTGAGTCTCACTGCTGCTGACCTGCCCGTCGCAATACGGGCTTCGGACGCCGAACGACGGTGCCGGAATGACTCAGGGGCGTATTCACCAGGGCGCTGAGGTTCACTCGGTTAGAGTACGACGATTAGGGCTTCCGGGCTCCGGAATTTCGGGTTCCTGATCCGGGATGATGGTTGGAAATCGGTGCTCCAGGCTCCTGGCGGGGCACGAAGCTGTCCGAGTCGAGAGCACGGTGCCACCGCCCGAGCGTAATGGTCGGGTGCGCGAGGACGGGTAAAGGAATTCTGCGTGACCACTGGTCGGGAGGCGGGAACCCAGGGGGCGGAGGGTGGCGGGCTGCGTGGTCAAGCGCAGCCCGGTCCGGTCTGCTCTTTGGCGCCGATGGCCGTGGGCGAGCTGGAAGGGAATGTCTTGGAGTAGAGTCGCGAGCGTGTGGGTCTGGCTCCCCGAGGAACGACGGCCCAGGCAAGTAAGTTCCGACTTCTCGCCTCACCGCTCGCCGAGGAATTTGCAGGCACCGTGGACCCTGGTGCTCAGCCGACGCTTGTGGTGTGGCTGTCGATACGCACGTCGAGCGCTCCTGGCGAGCGCGTGTCCGCCCGCTGGCCGACGCGCAGCCGGGAGGCGTTGAGGCCGTCACGCTGGGCGATGAGCACCCCGAGGTCGTAGCGGCTGACCGCGTCGGATCCGGCGATGTGGCCGTGAGCGGGGGTTGCGGATCCGAGCGCCGGGCTGTTCAGCACACGTTTTCACAGGCTTAGTGCACTGGTTGGGGTATGGCGGTGGCGCCCCTCGGCAGGTCTCGAACTTGCGGCCAAGCGCTTAGAAGGCACGTGCTCTATCCGCTGAGCTACGGGGGCTGACCTGCGTAAACGCAGCTTCCGGGAGCTGTCCCCCAGGTCGCGGGGGACACATGGGGGAATCGCGGATTCCCGGTGACCGGGGGGCGCGAGCTCCCTGGTCGAGCAGTACGTAGGGTCTCACACTATCTTCACGCCCCCGAAGGCTCTCGCGGAAACAATCCCGCACCCCGTCGGCGTTGGTGATCACCGAGCCGAGGAGGGGAAGGTGTCGGGCCTGAAGCTGTTCCGCACGGACACGACGAACAGCGGCATGACGGAGGTCATGCCGCGTCTTGCTGAGATCGAGGCCGATGTGCAGGCTCTCGTCGAGGCGCACATGGAGACGCTGCTGGGCGTCCGGTTCCTGGCGAGCGAGTACAGCACGGGGCCCGCCCACGGGGGCCGGATCGACTCGCTCGGGCTGGACGAGAACGGATCGCCGGTCATCATCGAGTACAAGCGCGCCACGGACGCCGGCGTCATCAACCAGGGCCTGTTCTACCTGGCCTGGCTGATGGACCACCGGGCGGAGTTCGAGCACCTGGTCCGCGACCGGCTCGGGGTGACGGCCGCGTCCCAGGTCCTGTGGAGCGGACCACGCCTGATCTGCATCGCCGGCGACTTCACCCGCTACGACGTGCATGCCGTGCGCGAGCACCGGAGGTCGATCGACCTGGTTCGCTACCGACTCTTCGGCAGGGACCTGCTCGGGCTTGAGACCGTGGCCTCCGTGAGCGGCGGCGTGCAGGTGGCCCGCCGGGCACGGCGCCAGGCGGTTGGTCAGTCGGCGGCTGATGTCCAGGGCGCGGCGATGCGCGAGTTGGCGGGTGCGGTCGACGAGGTCCTGCTTGGGCTCGGGGACGGGGTGAACCGGGTGGAGCGCAAGACCTACCGGGCGTATCAGCGGCTGCGCAACTTTGCCTGCCTGTGCCCGCCGCAGCGCAGCAAGCTGCTGGTCTA
>NZ_JBEYHH010000067.1:0-21828 GCF_040635175.1 Streptomyces sp. NPDC006997 | reverse complement strand
CCGGCTCGACATCCGCGCCCGCTATCTGCTCGATGGTGGTGTCGCTCATGAGGCGTCTCCTTGATCATCGGATCCGCCGATCATTGAACACTCCCCCGCCGGACTCGCCGTCGGCGTCGTGGGCGGCATGGTGGCGGCCGAAGTCGTCGATGAGGTGGGGGACTTCTTCGAGGGCGATGAAGGGGACTAAGGGGAAGAGGAGGACTGAGCCGCCACGGCGGGCCGGGGAGCTCGATCAGCTGCTGATGGTGCGCAGAAAGTGATCGGCGTCCTCCGGCTCGCCCAGTCGGCCGACCTCCAACCAGGAACCGTCGTGGAAGCGGAGCCGGAAGGTGGCGAACCCGCGCGGCTGGCCCGCCTCGCCCTCACACCGCACCTGGTCGAGAGGGAACTCCTCGACGACACGGAAGTCGGCGGCCCGGGTGGGCGACAGCCGGCGGCCAGGGGACGCGGCCACACAGACGCGGTCACGCCCCAGCATGACCAGCCGCTTGGGATTGGGTGAGTGGCCGTACCAGCGCAGCAGTCGCTGTCCGGCGGTCAGGTCCCAGTCGCCGTCGAAGACGCCTTTGGCGGGGTCGCGCTCGGGCCCGCTGCCGGACGCGGCGGCACGGCCGGGTCCCCGATCGGTGCGACGGGAGCGCCGATCCGGCCGCTGCCCCGACGACAGGCGGTCGATCCGCTTGCCGAGTCTGCCGACCAGCATCATCGGCACGACGACGAAGAAGAACAGCACCGCCCCGACATACAGCAGCCAGTGGTGGCCCGGCTTCAGCCGGCCCTTGCCGCGGCACGGTGAACGTCCCTGGGCGGGGCGGGTATCGGCTTGTGGATCTCGCACCAGACCAGCGCCACGGGCTCCTCCCCCAGGATCGTCCGAGCCCGTCTCCGTACCTTGCGCTTCGCCATGGCCTCGACCTCCTGGAAATCACGGGAACTTACCGGCCCGGCCGGTAGTTTCTACATTGCTGTAGACCTTATGGAAACGGAGTTCTCATGGCCCTGTGGGACCGCATCAAGGATTCCGCCACGCAGATGCAGACGCAGCTGGTGGCGAAGAAGAACGACCTCAAGAGCGGCGCCTTCCGTGACGCCAGCATGGCGATGTGCGCGCTGGTCGCCGCCGCCGACGGCACCATCGACCCCTCCGAGCGGCAGCGGGTGGCCCAGCTGATCGCCACCAACGAGGTACTGCAGAACTTCGACGCCACGGACCTGCAACGCCGCTTCGAGGAAAACCTCAACAAGCTGACCACCGACTTCGACTTCGGCAAGGTCAGTGTGTTGCAGGAGATCGCCAAGGCGAAGAAGAAGCCCGCCGAGGCGCGCGCCGTCATCCAGATCGGCATCGTCATCGGCGGCGCGGACGGCGACTTCGACAAGACCGAGCAGGCCGTCGTCCGCGAGGCGTGCTTCACCCTCGACCTGCCGCCGCACGAGTTCGACCTCTGATCACCGCGCCCCTCGCCGGGCGGAGGCTCATGCGCTCACCGCGTCCGCCCGGCACGCGCCGCCGTTCACGGCGGAACCAGGGTGACCGCCATGCGGTGGCGGGATCGTCCGCACCGGGCCCGGTGCGTGGCGGTGGCGTATGTGCTCGGCTTCCTGGGGGGACGGGTGCGCACGCGTACGCCCTGGCGGCGAACGGGGTGCACACGCCGACGACCACGCGCCGACGCCCGGGCGACTGCTGTCGCACGTACTCCGGGTGCTTGACCCGCTGCTCGCCGCCGCGGTCATGCTCGCGGACCTCGTCGGCAACGGGGTCGTCGCGCCCTGTTCGACATCTCCGCGCTGCTCACGACCCTGCCACTCCACCGGTCCTTCGAGAGCGTTCCGGCGCGGGTCACAGGGGTGTGGCCGCGTGCAGGATAAGGACCATCGTCACGGTGGAGTTCGCGGACGACATCGCCGACACCGCCGTACCCACGGCGGCCGTCCACGCCGCGAGGCCCACCGAGGTGAACAGCGACGGCCAACGACGCACCACCGGGGCGGGTTCGAGCAGGGCCGCGACCCGGCGCGGCACCGGTCCCGCCGCCGCGAACCCCGCGAGTGTGGCCACCGGGGTGCCCCGGGACACCAGGGCTGCCCTGCCGATCGCGCACGCCACGGTACGGCGGCTGCCGACCACCTGCGCCGCTTCCTCGTCCGCCCACCGCTCCGCGGTGTACGACACCGCCGTACGCAGCGGTCGCAGGAACGGGTTGGCACGCGCGGCCAGCTGGACGGCCAGGAGGAAGCGGTGGTGCCGGGCGGTCAGATGGGCCCGCTCGTGGGCGAACAGGGCGCGGCGCTCGTCCCGTTCGAGACAGTCCAGAAGGGCCCTGGTCACCACCACGCGGCAGCCTCGGCCACCGGGTAGCGCATAGGCGTAGGGGATGTCGTCAGGGAGTACGGCGATCTGTGTCGTCGGCAGTCCCGCCAGCGCGCGGTGGGCGCGGCGGCGTATCCGGCCGTGCCGCCACAGCGTCCGGCCGCACGCCACCACCACTGCGGACAGGGCGGGGATCGCCGCCTTGCCGACGATCTCGTCATACGGCACCGCCGCCCGCACCTCGGGGTCCGACCAGCCGTCGGGCAGCGGGTTCCCGGGCAGTTGGGCGGTGCCGACCACCATCACCAGCCCCAGGCCCACCGTGCTGCACACCGCCATGACAGCGGCTACCCCCGCGAGCAGCCGCGTCGCGGTACGCGGATGGAGCCGCTGCTCGGCCAGGCGCGCGACGGGCCAGGCAGTCAACGGCAGGACCAGCGGCTGGAAGACGAACACCCCCATGAGGCTTCAGCCTTCTCCTTCGGCGTTCACCCGGCCCAGCAACTCGCGCAGCAGGCGCTCGTCACCCGGCCCCAGGGACGTGACGAAACTGGCGAGGACCGCCTCCCGGTCGGTCTCGCCGTCCAGCAGCTTGCGCATCTTGTGCGCCGCCAACCCCGCCTGGTCGGACACCGGCGTCCACGCGAAGGACCGGCCCACCCGCTCCCTGGTCACCGCACTCTTGGCCAGCAGCCTGGTCAGGATCGTCATGACGGTGGTGTAGGCGAGGTCACCACCGAGCCGCTCCTGCACCCAGCCGGCGGTCGCCGGTCCGTCCGCCTCACGCAGGGCCGCCAGGACCAGCCCTTCCAACTCGCCCTGCCCCCGGCGCCGGGGGCGCTGCCGCTGGTTCGTCACACCTTCTCTCCCTTGCGCTGCGCTGACGTTCATGAGCGGTCCATCGTAGAGACCCTGGCACCGTTGGGCCCGCCAGCGAGCAGTGTGAGGCGCTCTCGCACCTCCTCTACAGGATCGTAGAAGCTACGCTGCCGAGAGGCTCCCTCCGCGGTGTGCGCAGGGACCGACGAGAGGAGCACTGAGGCATGGGTGTCATCGCATGGCTGGTCCTGGGGCTGATCGCGGGGGCCATAGCCAAGGCGGTCCTACCCGGACGCGATCCGGGCGGTCTCATCGGCACGACGGTGATCGGCATCGTCGGGG
Organism: Streptomyces sp. NPDC006997; assembly: GCF_040635175.1. Lineage (NCBI taxonomy): Bacteria > Bacillati > Actinomycetota > Actinomycetes > Kitasatosporales > Streptomycetaceae > Streptomyces > Streptomyces sp. NPDC006997. The sequence goes on along the minus strand of NZ_JBEYHH010000067.1, from coordinate 18,350 downwards.
CCTTCCTGGGCGGCTGGCTGTCGGCGACGTTCCTCGACCGGCCGGTCGAGCGGGAGTTCTTCGACCTCGCCACGTGGGGATCGGCGATCGGCGGTGCGCTGGTTCTGCTGATCGGGTATCGACTGCTGTTCGGCAACTCACGCGCCTGAGCCCTCGCTTGCCCCGCTCCGTCCGCCCCACACAGACCTCACGATGTTCTACAGTGCCGTAGAGTTCTGGTGCGGGCTCCCGCACGGCGAGCCCGCCTCGGACCGGTCTGCGAGGAGGAGAGCAGCGTGGGAGTTTCCCTGGCCAAAGGCGGTAACGTCTCGCTCAGCAAGGAGGCCCCGGGTCTTACCGCGGTCCTGGTCGGACTGGGCTGGGACGTGCGCACCACGACGGGCACCGACTACGACCTCGACGCCTCCGCGCTTCTCCTGGACACCTCCGGCAGAGTGCTCTCCGACCAGCACTTCGTCTTCTACAACAACCTCAAGAGCCCGGACGGCTCGGTGGAACACGCCGGCGACAACCTCACCGGCGAGGGCGAGGGCGACGACGAGTCGGTGAAGGTGAACCTCGCCGTCGTGCCCGCCGAGGTCGACAAGATCGTGTTCCCGGTCTCCATCCACGACGCGGAGAACCGCGGCCAGAGCTTCGGCCAGGTCCGCAACGCCTTCATCCGGATCGTGAACCAGGCCGACGGCGCGGAAATCGCCCGCTACGACCTGTCCGAGGACGCCTCGACCGAGACCGCGATGGTCTTCGGCGAGCTCTACCGGCACGGCGCGGAGTGGAAGTTCCGCGCGGTCGGCCAGGGCTACGCCTCCGGGCTGGCGGGCATCGCCGCCGACTTCGGCGTGAACGTCTGACCTCTACTTTCACCACTTTCACCGGCCCCCCGGTGCACAGTCGGCCTTCCCCAGGCGGCAGGCCGCGCTGACGGCGTCCGGTGCGCACGGCACCCCGGCAGCCCCTCGACGCCGGGCCGCACGTCGGGCCCGGCGTTCGTTCGCACGAGAACGGCGGGCCGGAAGTGCGGCCAAGGCGGGGGCCAGCTCCGGCACGCCACTCGAGGCAGCGCCAACCGGAAGGGCTCTCCCCGGGTGGGTGACGCGGCCGTTCAGGAACGCGCGGGCGGCTCGTCCCGCTCGGGGGTGTCCTGTGCCTTCAGGGCCTTGGCCTCACTCTTGAAGATGCGCGCCGCTTTACCCGCCGAACGCGTCAGCTCGGGCAGCTTCTTGATGCCGAGAACCACGATGACGACGACGAGGATCAGGGCCAGTTCACTCAAGCCGAACATCAGGTCCGCTCTCTCCCGGTGGCATACGGTTGCCGACACGACGAACCGGCGACGCGACGCGATCTACAATCCTGTAGAAGTCTCTCCCGGAACCTGATCGCTCGGCAAGACCGTCTTCCGGCTGCGCACGCCGCACCCGAGAGGCCCCGACCAGTCCCTTGGCTCTCTTCGGTGCGCGGTGCGGTCGCGGGGCGGGTCCGGCCGTACCCTCGCCAGGCTCCAGCCGCGCGACCGCGTCCAGGCCGTCGTCCTCGCCTAGGAGACCGGGCTGGTCAGCCCCGCAGCCCACAGCGGCCCGCCGAACAGCGGCCCGCCCCTCGGCGCACACGACTGGATGCCAGCGCGACTGTTGAATGATGGCGCGACGGCCGGGAGTGCCAGTCCGCGGGCCGACAGGTCGCCGACCCCTCGAGCAGACCGCGTGACAGGGCCGAGGCACCTCGGAGCAGCCATCTGTGCTGGCGCTCGGCAGAACAGGGGGAGGGACGCTGGTGGACTGGTTCTGGTGGGTTCTCATCGCCTTCTGGACGGGGGGCTTCGCATGGGTGGTCGACAACGTCCGCACGGCACTACGCAACCGGCATGAGCGCAGACTGCAGTTGCTGGAGGTGGCGAAGCAGGAGCGTCTCGCCGTCGAGGCGGCGAACAGGCCGCCGGAGCCGGTGTGCGGATGCACCCACCACCTCGCCAAGCACGACGAGCAGGGCCGGTGCCACGAAGGCGTCGAGGTGCCGACGGTCTGGAACGAGAACAAGGAGCCGTCGCGCTACGAGGCCGGCCACTGCAACTGCCAGCAGTACGTGGGGCCGCAGCCTCTGTCCCAGGTGTTCGCCGAGGACTTGACGGATGGGCTTTGACCCGGAGGGGTGCAGCCTGCGACCGGATCGTCCGGCGTGAACCGACGCTCGTCATGCTGCCCCGGATAACCGTGGCGGGTGGAAGGTGGGGGCGACCGAGTCACGGACGTCGGCGACTCTGAGGGCGTCGTCCCGCCGCCGTAGGTCCGGACAGCCGGCTCGCCTCGCTCGTCATGGGCGGCGTCGGCTGGACAGGCCTGCCCTGCTGGTCGGCCGACACGGCCTCGTACGACGCCGCGCGGGCCGACGCCCCGCCTTCGAAGGCGACCGACCCACCGCTGACTCGGCGACGTGAGGGAACACCGGACTCACCACGTGCCCGGACCAGAGCGGCCGACGTCCTACTTGCTGACAGCGAAACGCATTAGGGCGTGCTCGTCACCCTGCTTGATCTTGCCCGTCACGTTGATCACTTCGAGCTTCCAACCACCGCCGACCCGTACCGCCTTGGCCACGGCGCAGCCGTTGTCCTGGGTGAGCAGGCTCGGCCAGATGTCGGCGACCTGCTGAGAGGTGCCGCCGGTCGCGTCGTAGACCTTGAAGCTGATGTTGCGCGCCTTCTGGAAGGAGCTGCCCTTCTTGTACGCGGCGGCGACGAACACGATCGACGTGATGTTGGACGGGATCCGGGCGAACTCGACGGTCACCGTCTCGTCGTCACCGTCACCGTGCCCGGTCTGGTTGTCACCGCTGTGCACCAGCGAGCCGTTGCCCATGGGGTCGAGCGAGTCGAGGCCCGCCAGACGCACCGGGTCCGACCCCTGCAAGGCGATGGCGATCAGGTCGAGGTCGGTGCCACCCTTGCGGCGCAGCTTGCCGAGCACTCCGCCGCTGCTGCCGGCGGTGGGGTCCCAGGAGACCCCGATGGACAGGTGGGTCACTCCGTCCAGGTCTGCCGGGCCGTCTTCCTTGGTGAGTGTGATCACGTGTGGCGCATCCTTGTGTGGAGAGGGACTACAACACGCAGAGTGTGCCCGGCGCCTTCACGGTTCCCTGCGGCGGGTCCGATGACCACGCGCGAATCCCCGACACTCCGTGCTGTTCCGCGTCTCGTGGAGTCACCCCAGCCAACCTGACAGCCACCTCGTGGGCCCGCCCTCATCAGATTCGGGCGGCTGGGTGACAGACAGGAATGTGATCGTGCTTTGCGGACAGGCGCACGGGGTTACCCGGAAACAGTCGGCAGGTGGGAAGCGATCTCGTACATGGCCAGCACACCGGACGCGGCAGCCGTGGAAGCGACCGAGCCGACTACGGCGGTCACGGGCCGGAGACGCACGGCCCCGGCGGCTCCGGGTCCACGCCGGGGTTTCCCGTCCGCGACGCTGCACAACAGCCGGGTCGACGCGCTGGACGGACTGCGGACCCTCGCGGTCGCGCTGGTCCTCGTCTACCACGTCGACCACACACTGGTCCCGGGCGGCTCGATCGCCGTCGACGTCTTCTTCACCCTCAGCGGCTTCGTCATCACCCGTCAGCTGCTCGCCGAGTACAGCCGCACCGGCTCCCTCACCCTGCTCTCCTTCTACCGGCGCCGTTGGCTACGTCTCGTCCCCGCCCTGCTCGCGCTGTGCACGGTCTGCATGGTGCTGGCGACGACGACCTCACTGTGGGGCTTCGACGGTTCCTGGCGAGCGGTGGGCCTCGCGGCGACCTTCCTCACGAATGTCTTCAGGGCCGCGGACTCCGGAACCTACGGCGGCCCCCTCGCTCACACCTGGTCGCTGGGCGTAGAGGAACAGTTCTATCTGCTGTGGCCGCTCCTGCTGCTGGGTCTGCTGCGCCGCCTGCGGCCCCGTACGGTCTTGACATGCACCGCCGCCCTGTGCGTGCTGCCCTTCCTGTGGCGCTGCCTCCTGTGGCACCCCGACGCGCTCCACCGCATCTACAACGGCACCGACACCCGCGCCGACGAACTGCTGGCCGGCGCCCTGGTCGCCGTAGTCCTGGCCCGCCTGCGAGCGGACGACCCGCGGCTGGCCCTGCTGCGGGTGTGGGCCGGGCGGCTCGCCTTCCCCGCCCTCACCCTGCTCGCCCTCGCGGCCTGGAAGGTGCCGGTGACCGGGAACGCCGGCATCTGGACCGCCCTTTGGTACACGGTCGGAATCCTTGGCGTGGCGGCCGTGTCGGCCACGCTCGTCGCGGGGCTGGAACTGCGGCCCGATGGCTGGCTGAACCGCCTGCTGGCGCTGGCGCCGCTCACCTGGACCGGCCGCAATCTCAGCTACGGCATCTATCTGTGGCACTACCCGGTCCTACGGTTGCTGGCCTCCCTCAATGTGAACGAAGGCCGTTTGACAGGCACGGTAGTGCTGACCGTAGCGATGGCTCTGCTGTCGTACTACTTCGTCGAACGGCCCTTCCTACGCCGCGCACACCGACACCGGGTCTGACGGCCGGACCTGTGCGAAGACAGAGACAGGGGCAACGGTCTACCGCACGATCTTCAGGAGTCCACACAACCTCCGATGATCACGCGGTGGCCGTTTCGGTGCCTGCTCCGGTCTTCAGGTGGTGCCAGGCATGCCCGCACCCGTCAGCACAGAAGCGGAGCCGCCGCCGATCATCAGCGACGCCAAGCAGTGCGACCAGTAGCCGGAATGCCTTGACCCGCTCGTCCTGCGGAAGATTGATGATCTTTGTCAGTTGCTCGGTGAGGCGTCCGCGCGTGACCAGCACGGCCGGGGTGTGGGTCGGCCGGATGCCAGCTCTGCGGATGCTCTGTGACCCGTCCTCGCTGGTTGCGCGGGCCTGGATACAGAACCCTGCCAGGTCGCGCAGGACTTCGAACCGCTCAGTGTCTCCGAGGCCCTCGAACCAGCTGACGCCCTGGGCGAGCGGACGGATGCCTTGCGCCAACTCGTTCAGGATGACCGCGCGTCCGTCCACCCCGCCTCACCTCCACAACATGCCTGGCTGCCTACCTCGCGAGGTCATCGAACCAGATCACGAAGTCGCACTGGAGTACTAGCCGCGTCCGTGCTTACGTCCGCGACCATGGTTGCGACAGCCGCACCGCTGCGGCGCCTGTGAGGCCGTCCAGGTGTTGGATGGCTGCAGCCGTAGTGGGCCGGGTGCGCGGGTCGGGTGACTCACCCGCGGGTGGCGGCATCAACGTCGCCGACGTAGACCAGCGCCGTCCTCAGCTTCTGTACCCCGGAGGGGCGTTCGTCCCACGGGAGGGCCGTTGCGGCGTCCAGCAGGGCGCGGGCGTGACGTCGTACGGCTGCGTTCTGTCCGGTCCCGGCGGGATGGGTGACCAGCTGTGCGGTCAGGTGAAGCGCGTCCTCGTTGGCCGGGTGGCGGGCGGCGCGTTCGGCTACGAGGTCGGCGTCTGTCAGCGTGGGGGTGTGCTCGGCGCTCGCCCGCATCAGGAACAGCCACAGGTCCTCGCCGAGGCTGGCGTCCGCGAAGGCGCCCGCGCCAGCGAGGGCCCCGGGCGGCAGGCCAGCCGCAAGGGCGGCGCGCCACAGGTCGGCTGCCGCGGCCAGTCGGTCGGAAGCGTCGGGCGGGAGGGGACCTTCGGTGCGCGGGGTCCGGGAGGCGATCGCGGCCAGGAGCAGGCCGACCGCCTCCACTCCCCCGGTGTCGGTGGCCAACTCGGCCCACAAGAGTCCCGGGTCGGCCAGGGAGGCGGGGTCGGCCAGGAGCACGGCTGCGGTGTGGGCGGCGGTGCCGAGCGCCGTTGCGGGGTCGGCGTCGCGCAGCGCGGCGAGGAGCTCGGCGCGGTCAAGGGCAGCGAGGACCTGACGGTCGTACGGTCCCCAACGCAGCCAGGAAGCGGCTGGCGAGGGACGGCTGGGGGTGAGGCCGTACAGCGCGGCCTGGTGTGCGGTGGCGAAGTCGGGGGCGTACCGGTGCAGGGCGGGCAGGCGCACGCCGATCGCTGTGGCCACCGCGTCCTGGTCGCCGCGCGCGGTGAGCGCGCCGGACACCGCTTCAAGGACGCCGGCGGGCATCTCCCCTTGGGTGCGGGCCTGGTGGACGGCGTACTCGAGCAGGCAACCCAGCGCCCGCACGGACGGATCCGACCCCAGCAGCGCCGCATCCTCTCCCCCGCTGTCTGTTGGTGCGGGACCGCCCGCGGGGGCGTCCTGGGCCGGGACGTCGAGGTGGGCCAGTGGGGCGGCCAGGGCGTGCAGGCGGGTCAGGATCGCCTGTTCCTGGTCGCCGGGAAGGGCGGTGTCGGTGCGCCACACGGTGGTGATTAGGTCGAACAGCGCCTGGTCGGCGAAGAATTCTGCGGCGGACCGGTCCTCGGCGGCCGCGGCGCCGGGGTCGGGGGCTGTCTCGTCGAGGCGGCGGCGCACGTCGAATACGGCGGCGACGGCGGCCGCGAGGGCGCCGTCGGGGAGGGCGCCGGGGCGGTCGGCGAGGACGGCAGCCTCGGCGAGGTAGAACGCGCCGAGTTCCGGCAGCTGCAGGACGGCCAGGATGGCGGGCACGTCGGCCGTCCAGGCGGCTGGGTCGGCGGCGACGAGGCGGTGCAGGACCATCGCGTAGCCGTCGGCGCCGACGTCCTCGGCTGCGGCCAGAACGGCAGCGGCCGCCGCCGGACCGCGGGCGGCGGCCACCTCAGCCAGGTCCTCGGCGTCCAGCACCGTGGTCTCCTTGACCGGCTCCAGCACGGGCGCGGTGCGCGGGTCGGACGGGCCGACGGGCTGAAGACGGCGCACCGCGGCCAGTACCGGTTCCCAGCCGGCCAGCAATCGCGCGGGCAGGACGGGCGACCAGTACCACACCCGCATCCACGAGGCGAGCGGCTCGGCCCTCCCGTCGATTTGCTCGGCGTCGGCGGGCAGGACCTCGGCCACCAGGGCAGCGGACGGTGGGGTGCCGAACGCCAGGTGAGCCGTACTCCCTCGTGCTCCGGTCTTTCGTCAAACCGTTCTTCGTAAGGCACGCCCTGGGACTGCTGACGGCCCACGACGTATGCGGTCGGCCTACGTTCATGCCCGGAGCGTTGGGTCCATACCGCTGCGGCATCTGACGTAGGCAAGGTGTGTTCGAGTCCCCCAGGGGGAGAGACAAGGCACCTTGCTGGGGAGTTGATGGCGTACTGCACAGGCCAGGGGGATTTCGACGATGGAACCGATGACGTACACCGTGGTCACACTGGGGCCCTCCGGGGCGGGAAAGACCGTCTATCTGGCAGCGCTGTGGCAGGTACTGAGGCTTCAGCACGAGCGTCTGTGCTGCTACCTCACGCTCGATGACCCGGTCGCCGAGCGTCGGCTGCACACCACCTACCAGCAGGTGGCCGGTCCGGGCGAATGGCCGCTGCCCACCGACGGCCGGGAGTTTCCCGAGTGGGTCTTCTCGGTCAAGGTGAGCAACCAGTACGGGCAGTTCACCGCCATGCGCGTGCGGTACATCGACTACGCCGGCGACCGGTTGACGGACCCCCAGGAGGGCAGCGCCGAGCAGCAGCGGCTGGACGATACGCTCCGCAGGGCCCACGCGTCGCTGGGGCTCCTGGACGGCCGCAAGGTGCTGGAGATGATGCGGGGCAACGCCGACTTCCTGGACCAAGACATGGCCCGGGTCTTCGGCCTGCTGCAGGACTGCAGCGGCCCCATTCACTTCGTCATCACCAAGTGGGACCTACTCGAGGGGCACTACTCGCTGAAACAGGTCCGCGAACTGCTCCTAAAGCACCCTGACTTCCGGGCTCTGGCCATGGGCCGCCAGAACTGGAGTGCAGCCGGTATGCCTGTGCCACCGGGGCGTATCCGGTTAATCCCGATCAGTTCGGTCGGCCGCAACTTCGCCGTCCTCGGCGCGGACGGAGCGATGCACAAGAGAGCCAACGCCCGGCCGCACCCGCTCAACGTAGACGTCGGTTTCGCGGCGGTACTGCCCGATCTACTGGCCAGCGCCGTCTCCGCCATGCGCGAGCAGGAAAGACAGCAACGCCGACAGAGGCGCGAAGCCGCCCGTGCCGAACGAGACGCCCAGGGTGTCGGCCTCCTGCGCACGGCCACCGACGCGATTGCCACCCAGACGGCCGCCCTGCTGTCATCCACTGGATTTCAGGTACCGGTGCATGCACTCGCGGCGTTCCTGGTGGCCGGCGTGGAGAGTGCGACCGACCTGGTCAAGCTGCCGCCGAACGAGGTACGCAAAGCGCGACGGCTGCAGAAAACCTTCCGTAAACGCAGTGTCAACGCGGTCCGGGACAATGTCGCCGCAGCGCAGTTCATCACCCACAGAATGGTCGATCTGCTCGTGGAGTTCGAGAGGAGTCCCGAGAACGATGGCACCAACCTCAGTTGACCCGGACGAGCACGCCTTCTGGCCGTTCCTGATCAGCCGTGGCCGGACCGTTACCTACCGGGTGGTGGTCGCCCCCGACTTCCTCTGCGAGGCCAGACTCACCGGTGTGCTGTGGGATCTGGCCGGCGGGGAGCCTACCGGGCCGGGTCAGGCTCGCTGCCGGGTGGTGAGTAGCGCCCGGACCGGGGACTTCGTGATCATGTTCCGGGTCCTTCTGGCCGACTCCGTCGCGCACACCACACTCGGAACCCCTGGCCGGGACGAGCATGGACGCCTCATCCCTGTCATCACCGGAACGGTCGAACGCGGAAACACCTTCGTCCCGGAAACGCGCGCGGGAGTACTCGACGAGGGATACAACTACTGCCTGCCCGCCCTGCGCACGTTCTGGAACGCCGACCGCGCGGTGCCGCCCCAGCCGGCCCGCGCGTTCCACTCCGCCCGGCGTGCGGGAGCAGCCCTCGCCTGGGAAGAACTGCCCGCGTACCGGGTGCCGTACGACGATGCCGGTCGAGGCGCTCCGGATCACGACAGCGGCGAACGTGACACGGCGACGGAGCCAGAAGTGGGTGGCGCGGGCGGCGGGCCACCATCGGACCGGTCCCCTCGGCACCATCGAGGTCGGCAGATCGCGGCCGGGCTGGTCGCGGGCGCAGCGGCCGGCTGGGCGGCCATCACACGTCGGAACGGCAAGTGACCGACCAGAGGAGGGCAGCCCGTTGACGCAGACACTCCACGATCTCCGTCCAAGGCGATACTCTGTTCCGCACGACGGGCATGAGCACGAATACGCCTGCGTCCGCTGCCCGGCCTTGATCGTCACCCTGGGCGAGAAGTCCCGCCTGGAAGAGATCCGCGACAACCTCAAAGACAGGATCGCCGAAGCCGATCGCGAGAGATGGTTCGGTGAAGGCGAAGGACCATCCACCACCAGCCTCGCCGCCGCCGAAGACAAGATCGGCCAGATCGAAGCCCAGCAAGAGAGGAAGCAATCCCCCGTCTTCCTGGGCCTACCCAGCCTCGCCAAGCTCACCGCGCGCACCAGCAAAGCCACCAGGTAACGGCCGAGGGCACGGGGCAGGGACTGTTGCGTGATCACGTTTCGTCCGGAGTGCCGTGCTGGCCCGTCCTTGGAGGGGACGTCCCGGTTCGGGCAGGGGGCGGACGCGGTGCAGGCACGGTCTCAGAGGGCGGAATGAGAGTACATAGGAGTTTTGTCGTCACCTGAACGTGTGGCGGTGGGGCATCCCGGCCGGCCGGTGGTCATTGGCATGTTGGGCTGGTCGCCGTGAGCGAGCGCAAGCCCTACAAGACCGACGTGAGCGACGAGCAGTGGGCGCTGGTCGAGCCGGTGATCGCCGCGTGGAAGGCCGCGCATCCCTCGGTCAGCGGCCATCAGGGCCGATACGAGATGCGGGAGATCGTCAACGCGCTGCTCTACCAGGGCCGGACCGGTTGCCAGTGGGAGCTGCTCCCGCACGACTTTCCGCCGCCCGGCGCGGTGAAGTACTACTTCTACACCTGGCGTGACGACGGCATCGATCAGACCATTCATGACCTGCTGCGCTGGCAAGTGCGGGAAATGGCTCGCCGGAAGGCGGACCCGAGCCTGATGGTGCTCGATACCCAGAGCGTGCACGCGGCGGCCGGAGTGCCCGCGCAGACGACGGGGCGTGACGCGGCAAAAAAGTACCGGGCCGCAAGCGCGGCCTGGCCGTTGACGTGTTGGGGCTGGTGATCGCGGTGGTCGTTGCGGCCGCGTCGGTGCACGAGAACGCCGTCGGCATCGCGCTGCTGGACAAGGTCGCCGCCGACACCGACACCGTGGAGAAGGCCCTGGTCGACCAGGGCTTCAAGAACACCGTCGTCGCGCACGGTCAGAAGGTGGGCATCGAGGTGGAGGTCGTGGAGCGCAACCCCGCGCAGACCGGGTTCGTTCCCCAGGCCAAGCGGTGGGTGGTGGAGCGCGCGTATGGGATCTTGATGCTGCACCGCAGGCTGGTGCGTGACTACGAGCATCTGCCCCGCAGTTCGGAGTCGCGGGTGTACTGGGCGATGACCGCGGTGATACTGCACCGGCTGACCGGGGCGACCGTGCCGGCCTGGCGCAGCGCATGACCGGCGGAGAGCTGACGCTCGGCGCGGTACTGGCGCGGCTGGAGGAGCGGGAACGGGAGATCACCGCGCAGGCCGAGACGATGCGGGAACACATCACGCAGCTGACCGCGCAGCTCGACGAACTCGGCCGGGCCGCCGAGGAAGTTCGAGTCACCCGCAAAACACTGCTGGAGCTGCCCGACCCCGGACCGCCCGCGCCGCCGGCACCGAAGCTGCCGGATCATCCGGCCTACCAGCAGATCATGGCGGTGCTCACCGCGGCCGACCACCCGCTGCGGGCCCGGCAGGTGTGCGAGGCGATGGACCTGACGGTCGCGCCCAACAACATCAACAACGTCCGCCTGAAGCTCAAGCGGCTGACCGACCGCGGGATCCTGGCCGAGACCGAGCCAGGCTTGTTCACCCAGCCCCGGCCGTATTCGACCGACAGCGCCACAACCTGCCCGCTTGTCCCGCACGAAACGAAGAATCGGACATCAGGCCTCATACCGCCCTCTGAGGACGAAGGCCGGTGGTGTCCCGCCAAGTGGTGTAGAGCCATCCGGACCGCGCCGGCCCGAGCGACCTGCGATCGTTGGTACGGCCGAAGCCTGCGCCGCTGTGTGAGCTAGTCAGGGCGGCACGGGCCGCCCGGCCCTCCGCTGACGGGCAGAACCCGGCCGCGATCTGCGAAGCTGCAACGGCCGTGCGGCTACACCACTTGGCGGAACGCCACCCCGGACGACCGTCGTCCCGCAGAGGGCACAGACGAGGAGCTCCGGGCCCGGAAGGGCCTTTGCGGGTTTCCCGTGGGGCCCCCTGCGCGAGGGGACCGGAGAGCGATCCGCCGGCGGTGCCCAACCTCCGTGTCGCCGACGCCTCCGTGCTGGCGGCCAACGCCCACCTGCCCGTCCTCGCCGTGGCCGAGCCGCTGGCCGAGGCCGCGCGCACCCAGGGTCCGGAGGATGACGGTGACCGGGCATCCGGACGTCCGCGACGTGCACCTGCTGTACGGCTGCACGGGTGGCCGCGAAAACTGGGGCGCCCGTCGCTGGACGGCCGCGACCTCACGCGGGAAGAAGAGGCACGTCTGCGCCTGGAGGAGGCACGGCGGCGTGGGTGGAGGAAGATGCTCGCCGGGGGCGTGAGCGGGGGGAGCGGGAGCGCCAGGGCCTGAAGGCGGCTTCTCCCGGCACACCTCGATGAAGGACAAGGCCGTCGTGAGGTGTCGACCTGACCGTCCAGCTCTCTCCGAGTAAGCGCGCTCCACCCCAGGCAGGCGGACCGCCCTCGGCTCGCGCGGGACCTCCTCCCGGCCACGTGGGACCGTCCGGCAAGAACGGCCGTGGGTACCGCGCGATGGCGGCAGCCCACCGGGATGATCCGTCAATTCCCCTGCGGGCGGGGCGGACCGGGTGCGGTGGCTGGTCACGGGGTGTTCCGCCGACCGGAGGCCCGCGGTGATCACCGTATGGAGCAGACCTCCCGGCGCGGCGTGCTCGCCGCCCTCGCGACCACAGCCGACGGAACGGCCCGAATCACAGCGCGCCCGCCTTGAGCAGGCGCGGCGACACCTGCTCAGCAGGTCGCCCCCGCCAGTTGGGCCGGTGCCACGCGCTCTCGCCGCGATCACTCCGTGCGCCGGGCAGCCTCGGATGGCGCGCCACCACGCGCCGCGCATCCGTCCGCCACCGCGAGGCGGAGCCCTGCCCCGGGCATGCTGCACACTGTGCGGGTGCGCTCGGGAGTTGACACCGCTCTGAGCGGCTTCGATCACATCACCGACTCCGCCACCGATGGCTCGGGACCGCTTGACCACCATCAGCGAGCACGCCTCCACGGTCGTAAACGACAGGAGCAACCCGGTCACTGCTGGTGCCTGCTGGTCGACATGATGTAGCCGATCGTTTAAGGGCTCGCCTGCGCGCCCGCCTGAAAAGGTTCCCGAGCCGAGCGCCGCACGGGAGGATGGTTTTCACTAGGGGAGGCCGCGCCAGGGCAGGGGGATGAGCATGGACAGCGGGCTGATCGCGTTAGGCGCGGCCGTGGTCGGTGTGGCCGGGACGCTGCTTGCGACGGTGGTGTCGCAGCGGATGCTGGCACGGGTACAGGCGGCGCAGTTCGACCGGGAACAGCGCAACGCCCACACGCAGTGGCTGCGGGACCAGGAGCTGGCAGACCTGTCCCGTCGGCGCGACTGCTACACGGCGGCCAACGCCGCGTACCGCCGCTACCGGATTGCCCTCATGAACTTCCTGTGGGCGGTCCACCGGGCGCAGGCCACCGCAGTGGACCGGGCGGCAGTCGAGGAAGCCAGGAGCGGTCACCACACCGCCTTCGCGGAGACGCAGATGATCGCCTCCGCTGACGTGCTCGCGGAACTGGACCTGATGACGAAGGCCATCGCGGGCGCCCATGCCCGCACGATGCGGCTCGCGGACGGGGTTCCCGAGCCGGACGGCTCGTTCGAGCAGATTCATGCTGAGCTACTTATGATCACTAAGCGGTGGGTGGGCATGCGCAGCGCGATGCGGTCCGACCTCGGCCTGGCCCCCGCCCTGCACGGCACCGACCCGAATCCATCTGACTGCCTGCCCCCGGCGTCGGGGCCAGGGCCCGGCCCGGCGTCGATACCACAGGCCGTGTCCGGTCCCACCCCGGGAGGGCCGGCGGGCCCGTACCCGGTGGCTTGAGGAGTACGCGGGTGTCGGGGCCCGGTTCAGTGTGGTGAAGCCCCTGGTCTTCCGGTACTGCTCGATGTCGCTCGGCGCCTCTGTCAGAGGGCGACTGTCGCGCGTGAGGGAGGCGTGCGCGGTGAGGCACCGCCTCTTTCACCGGGTGAGGGCGGTCCGGCCGGTGTCCCCGTACAGCTGCTCCAGTCCGATCAGGAGGACATCGCCGCGGCGGGCGGCTTCGCGTTCGAGGTCGGGCCAGAAGCCGTAGAGGGAGAACAGGGCCAGGCGGGTGTCGTCGGTGTGATGGCCCTGGCGGGTGAGAAGGGCCTTGATGTGGTCGAGACGCTCGAGGTCCTTCAGGCCGCGGCGGGCGGTGGTGGCCTTGGCCTCGCCGATGAGCTGGAGGGTGCGGTGAGCCTGCTGCGGGGACTCGCCGCCTGCCAGCATCAGGACGTCGACCTCATGTCTCACACGGGCCGAGGGGTCGGGGACCTCGGTGCGGCCGGTCCAGCCGAAGTCCAGGCCGTCGGTCTCGTCGGGGGCCCACAGTCGGGTCCAGGCGCGGGCGACCTCTTCGAAGTGCGGGCCGAGAACCTGTGACTGGAAGGCGGGCCGGGCTCGCTGCCAGGCCTGTTCCGTGCGGCCAGCGTCGATGAGGGGGGTCTGGGCGACGGTGACGGCCTGGTTGAAGCGGATCATCTGGTCCGGGACGGTGTACGAGGGGGAGCGCCGCTTGAGCAGGTCGGCGTCCTTGGCCACGTACCCGGCGGCTTCCAGAATGCCAAGGGCGTGCGCGGTGGCCGAGCGCTCCTTGCCGATACGGCCGCCGATCTCGGCCGGGGTGGTCGCGCCGCCGACGATGGCTTCGAGCAGCGGGTAGTACACCGAACGCTGGTCCAGGCGCGGATCCTCACGCAGCAGGTACTCCGTCTCCGTACGGGAGTACAGCGGATGACCGGGCGTGAGCAGTGCGTCGACGGCGAAGGCGTCGAAGTCCTCCGGGCTCTGCGGGGCCTCCCGCTCGGCCATGACCTGGTAGCCGGGCACGCCGCCGCATACCGCGTGCACGAGCAGGGCGGTGTGCGGGTCGTCGATCCGCCAGAAGGCGCGCGTGGCGCGCAGGTCGAAGGGCCGCAGCCGCATGTCCAGGCTGGCACGGCCGCGCAACGGGTGCTGACCCGACAGCAGTTCGTGCATCACCGACAGCGCTGACCCGCACAGCACCAGCGCACCGCGCAGCGCCTCCCGGCCCGCCGAGGCCTCATAGCGCGCGTCGTCGTACAGCGACTGCAGCACGCCGGGCAGTTCAGGGGAATGGCGCAGCAGGTAGGGAAACTCGTCCAGGACCACCAGCGGCGCTGGCTGTCCCGGCTCGGCCGAGAACAGCAACCGCAGGATGCCTGCCCAGTCGTCACCGAGCTGCAGCACCCCGGCGGGCAGCCCGCGTGCCGCGGCGATCGCCTCGACGATCCGCCGCTGGGCGGCGGCCCGGCTGTCCTCCTGCACGGCCAGCAGGTAGGTGCCGCCCGTCTCCTCGGTCAGCGCACGCAGCAGGAACGACTTGCCCAGCCGGCGCCGCCCGGAGACCACACCGATCCGCAGGGAGCCGTTGTCGTGGTGCGCGAAGCGGGCGAGCTGGGCCCACTCGGCGTCACGGAAGCGGACGTGGGGAGGGGGTTTCGTCCCGGTCATGGCGCGACTCTCCATGCCTGTATAAGTGAATTTCGATTCACTATATATGCCCTGTAGGACGTCCGCGCGGGGTCCGAGAGGTGATCGGGGGAGGGCGGGGCCCGGCAGGAGACGGAAATGGTGGCAAGCTTCGCTCTCAGCAGGTCCTGCGTCCGGCCGACGGGCCCTGCTGGAACACGGCGTGGGCTCTGGGAAGGGTGCGGGGGCTCGATGCCTCCCTTGCTGATCGTTTCAGAGGCCGGCGCGTCCTTCGTAGCGGGTGCGGAGTCGTTTGCACTGGTGCAGCCATGCGAAGGCGCACTCGACCAGCCAACGCGCCCGCCCCGTCCTGAGCCGTGGGCGGCACCGCGTCGGGCGGTCATGGACTTGATGCCGTGGGCCGACGGACGCGTAGCGGGCATCCTCGCCTTCGGGGCCGTCGGCGTTTCACTGGCGGAAGCCCCACGGGTCTGCCGCAGCGGCGTCCAGGGACGCTGGAACATCGCCGCTGAGGGACGACTCCACCCGCCCCTTGGGCCGACGTGGGCGGCACCATGCGCAGCAGCCATCCACCATGGGGCGGGTGGCTGGAGTCCGACTCCAGCCACAGCTGTCAGGAGAGCTCGGCGATGAGCTCTTCGGCGACCTTGGCAGCCCGCTCGCCCTCTGCGGACCGGGAACCCTCGACACATACCGCCACGGCGACCGGCCGCCCGCCCTCTCCCTCCGCGTGTGCAATGAACCACGAGGTACCGGACCCGTTTTGACCGTCGGCGACCCACGCGGACGTGCCGCTGGCCCCGGACCCCGTCCCACCCCCGAGCACCGACCGCAGCGCTTCGGCCGTACGGCGGGAGACGGCCTGCCCGGCCCGGCCACCCGGTGCCTTGGGCTTCAGGGTGGTGCCGTCGGCCTTCACCACCCGCTCCACCATCTGCGGGGCCACCAGCCGCCCCCCGCCCGCGATCACGGCCGCGACCCTGGCCATCTGCAACGGGGTCGCCCGGACGTCTCCGCCCCCGATACCCGTCAGCGCCGCCTCCGGGGCCGGTACGTCCCCCTGGGGGTAGCTGCTTGTGGATGCCTTCACCGGCACGGTCAGCGTGTCGTCGTTGAAGCCGAACTTCTCCGCCGTCGCCCGGAGTCGGTCCGCGCCGAGGTCAGCGGCCATCTTGACGAAGACGTTGTCGCAGGAGGAGCGCAACGCCTCCCTGATCGAGGCGCCCTCGCAGTAGGCAGACCCGCCGGTCACACGGGTGACGGTCTGGGGGAGGACATAGGTGAGCGGGCTGCTGGTTCTCTCGTCCACCGTCTCGTACAGCCCGGCCTCCAGCGCGGCCGCCGCAACGACGACGCTGAAGGTCCCGCCCGGGGAGCCGACCCGCCGCAGCACCTGGTTGCGCAGGGGCGCGCGCTCGTCAGCGTGGACCGTCCTCCACGCTTTCGCGTCGGCCGGCCGCTGTCCGCTGAACGCCGCTGGGTCGTACGAGGGGGTACTGACCATCGCGAGAATCTTCCCGGACTCGGCGTCGAGAGCCACCGCGGCGCCCCGCCGGTCGCCCAGCGCGTCGAACGCGGCCTTCTGGGCACCGGGGTCGATCGTCGTGGCGACGTCACCCGATGCGCTACCGGATGCGTTCGCGGCCAGTACGTCGTCGTACACGGCTTCCAGTCCCGCGCTGCCGTACATCATCGTCCGATAGCCGGTGACCGACGCGTAGACCGCGCCGTCGGAGTAAGTGCGCTGGTAGGGCACCTTCTTGTTGCCAGAGGCCTTCGACCCTGTGACAGCCCTGCCGCCGACGAGAATGTCGCCGAGACCACGGTGCGACGGCGGCCGGGAGGCGGACTGCGAGCCGGGTGCGCTGCTGTGCTTGTCGTCGCCGGTGTCGGTGGGTGAGCCGCCCTTGCCGCAGCCGGTCGACAGAGCGGCCAGCGTGGCGAGAACACCCGAGACGCCGAGCGCCCCCCTGATCATCGAGTGCATGGAGGACAGCGTAGAGAACAGCCCGCCATCAGTGACACAGGTGTTGTGGCTTCCCCGGTCCGAACCGACGTGCTCTGTGTCAGGATCCACGCAGGGCGCCCGAGTCCGACGTGTTCGGGAGCGGGCGAACCAGTGGACGAGTTCCTGCAGGGCATACTTCAGCCCGACCACGTGGGGGAACTCGCCCTCACGGCGTTCCTGCTCTTCGTCCTTGTGACCTCCTGGCTGGGCACCATCAGGTCGACCATGGCGCTTGCCCGCCGGCTGGGCCGGACGGCGCGCGAGGCCCGGGTCCGGCTGACGGAGATGTCCTCGACGCAGGTCGGGGTGGCCGTGGGCCTGTCGACCCTGCTGGTGGCGGTCCTGTGCGGCTGGCTGCTCGGCGTGCTCGTCATCGGGAACCTGACCACGCTCGCGTACGCGCAGGACGGCCACCGGCTCCTGGAACCGGAGACACAGAACGCGATGTCGCTCCGTGGAGAGCCCGATACTCGGAGACGGGTACGCCGGGTGCGGCGAGCGGCACGGAGAAACGGACCGGTGGCAACATCGGCACCGCGCTCCGTGCCGACTCAACAGGCTCCCCAGGCGCGTACCGCATGACGATTCCGTACCGCAACGATCAAGAACCGTCACGGGCACCGGACTCCATAATTTCAACCTGAGCAAACGGAAAACGGGTCACGCTTGAAGGTGAACCAAGCCACGCGGCACACTTCTTTCGTGGACAACTTGCTACATTCCACGCAGCGGCCCGAACCGGATTTCGGGCCGTTCGCCAGGAGCCATAGGAAGGTCTTGCAGAGCCACAGGTCCGGGGTAAAAGGCAGAGCTACCAGGACCTGCCATTTCTTCGCCAACGAGCCAGCGCCAGAGCCACTCAGCGAAGCCCATCGAATACTCAAAAAATTCACCCTCCCCATTCTCAACAAACAGGGAACCCGACCCAGAGTTGCCGCGGAGAGCATAGAATAGAGTCTCGCCACGATCTGTGGCGGTGAGTGGAATCAAGCCGTCCGGAGTTCCGAAAGAGAGATTCTGGGTTCCGAGGGAAATGGTGGGATCACCCTCAACTTCCCCGGGGCTCAGGCCGATACGGGACCAGGCATCAGACGTTCGGTGAATCCACTCACCCAGATTCCATCGCTTGGTTGCAGGGTGCTTGAGAGATAGATGCCCATTGATCAGGACGGGCGCATACCAGTCCACGATCTTCTTGAAATCTGCCGGTAGGTTTACACCCAGCGCACCCTCAAGAGTGCTCCAGGAAGCTGCTCGCTCGTACCGCCTGAGCGGCTCACCCAGCATGGCCGATACTTTGTCCAGGTACCCGTCCACTTTTTCTATCACCTCCGCGGGCAGTTCGCACTACCTCTCATAGTGCCACCTGTCGGCAACTGGGTAATTACACAGTGAGCCTTTTCCAACCTCACTCTGAGCTGGTCAGATGAAGGGTGAGGACGGCTTGGATGAGGCTGGTGATCCGGGTGGTCGAGCACCGCAGT
>NZ_JBEYHH010000066.1:0-23080 GCF_040635175.1 Streptomyces sp. NPDC006997 | reverse complement strand
GGCAAGACACCGACACCTCACGCCCCATGCAACGTACACCTAAGACGACCAACAGCCACCCACCCACCACCACAAACCCACACAAACACACCCCAGCACCAAACCACACACCCACACTAACAAACCGCATGGGCGGTTTCATACACCCACGACCAACACACCCACCCCCACCACCCCCCAACGGCGACCCAACAGCACCCCCAAACAGCGGCCCCCCTACCCCACCACGCCACCCACCACAGCCCACCAAACAGCCACCACAACCACCACCAATCCTCCTAAACCCTGCATCTACTCGCGGCGCTCACCGGCGACTGCAGGCAGCACCGGACGGACGAGCCGGGGGCGGCGTGCACCCCCTCCAATCGCGCATTGAAACACGTTCAACAGCCCCGACAAGCTATCCCTCCACAACCCACCCCTCTCGATTCTCGATACGGGCTGAGGATAGGGATTCTGACGGCAGGCGGCAGCCCGCTGCGCGCGCGGACGGGGCAAGCCGCGGTGACTTGATGAAGTTTTTGGCTGTTCTGACGGCATGTGCTGGCCCCTATCAGTACTACGAGAGAACAAAGCCCCACAACACCACGGCAGCCGAAGCCACGGAGAGTCAACGAAACGTGGACGGACCCGCGTGGTGCTCCACGAAGACAAAACGGCTCTCCTCGAAAAGCTCAACGAGCAGCGCTTCAACTGTGAGGACGGCTGGCGCCTCCCCGGCACGACAACCCGGCAACTGACCGACGACAAAGGCGGACAGGTCGTCCGACTGGCGTCGGCAGTTCGGCCCCCAGCGGAAAGCCGCTCCCCCGCGACGGCCGCCGCTGACACCGCGACTCCTCGACCCCCATCGAGATACACACAAACCCTCCACCCCGACCGCGATCAGCACGACGAACCGAAGCTGTCCGCCTTCCACGGTGATCCCCACATCGAGAACACCTGCACGATGACGCCCGAGGGGCGAGTACGTACGGACCGCCGCCCAGGGCACCACCCAGGGCAACGACGACTGGTACGCGGTGTGCGCGCTCACCGGCGGCACCGCCACCACCTACGACACCATCACCCCCCAGCTCATCGACGCCATCCGGTACGGCGTCAACCGCCTGCGCGTGTCGGGCGGCGCGGCCCGCGCCATCACCGGACACCGCGACCACCACTCCACGGAGTGCCCCGGCGCCCTCTACGCCCGGGTCCTCAACGGCGAGGTGAACCCCGGCGGCGGACCCCTGCCGTACCCCGGGGTGAGCTTCCGGCAGCCCCCGACGTTCGTGCACGCGAGCGTGGCGACCTGGCAGTACCGGATGAACACCCGGTTCGGGTACGCCCCGGCCGTGGACGGACAGGGATCGAGAAAGGCCAAGGGCCGGTTTCGAATGTTCTCGAAACCGGCCCTTGGCCTGCGAATGTCTCCAGGCGGGACGAGCCAGGGGCAGCAGTCCCCGTGTGCGAGGACTGCGGCACACCACCAGGCGCCTGGCACGGAGCACGGGCGGGCTGACCGCCCTCCGCGTTCTCAAGCGCCGGCCGGCACCGCCGCCGCGGCCCTGCGCAGTGGGGGCACGCACGCCAGGGCGAGCAGGGACAACGCCAGGTTCAGCACCAACGTCACGGTGAAGGCGTGCGCGTAGGCGTGCCGGGAGGCACCGTCGCCGAGGGTGCTGAAGTAGACCAGGCCGACCAGGGCGATGCCCACGGACATGCCGAGCTGGCCCGCCGTCTCCAGCACGCCCGCCGCGCTGCCGGCCTCCTGGGGTGGTACGCCGGTGAGCGCGGCGCCGAGAAGCGGGCTGACGCCCAGGCCCTGGCCGACGCCGACGACGACGAGCGCGGGGACCAGCAGCGGCCCCGAGAGCGAGTCGCCCGCGGCCAGCGCCGTGCACAGCAGGAGCAGGTAGCCGAGGGCGTTGAGCCCGTACCCGGCGGTCAGGACGTGCGGACCCAGCCGCGGCATGATCTTCGGCAGGGCCATGGAGGTGACCGTGAAGGCGACGCCGAGCGGGGCGAACAGCAGGCCGGACTCGAGGGCCGAGTAGCCGAGGCCGCTCTGCAACTGGACGGCGAGCACGAAGAACAGCCCGGCGTTGCAGGCGAAGAACGCGAGGAAGAGCGCGTTGCCGAAGCGGTAGGCGCGCAGCCTCAGCAGGGGCGGGTTGACCAGGGGCTGTCCGCCGCGCTCGGACAGCCGTCGCTGCCACCAGCCGAACGCGCCGAAGCACGGCACGGAGAGCGCCATCATCACGAAGGACCACACGGGCCAACCAGCCGCACGTCCTTCGGCCAGCGGGAAGGACAGCAGCAACAGCGCCAGCGTGAGCAGGCCGACGCCCGGCAGGTCCAGCCGGGGTCGCCGGGTGCCGCGGGCGCCGGGCATGGTCAGCGCGGCACCGGCGATGGCGGCCAGCCCCAGGGGCAGGTTGACCAGGAAGACCGGGCGCCAGCCCCAGCCGAAGAGATCCAGGTGGACCAGGACGCCGCCGATCATCTGGCCGGTGATCGCGGCCAGTCCGATGGTGACGCCGAACAGGGCGAGGGCCCGGTCACGCCGGGTGCCCGTGAAGGACGTCTGGATGATGGAGAGGATCTGCGGGAAGAACAGCGCCGCGGCGAGGCCCTGGAGACAGCGGAACGCGATCAGCGTCCCCGGGTCCGGCGCGATGCCGCAGCACAGCGAGGCGACGGTGAACAGGCCGAGGCCGGTGAGGAACATCCGCTTGTAGCCCAGGATGTCGCCGAGCCGACCGCCGGTGACGAGGAACAGCCCGTACACCAGAACGTAGCCGCCGACCGTCATCTCCGCCGCGGAGACCGAGGCGCCGAGGTCGGCGCGGATGGAGGGGATGGCGACGTTGACGATGTAGGAGTCCATCATCGCCATGAACGTGGCGGCCATCGCGACCAGGACCATCGCCCTGACCCGCGCGGGTGGCAGCGGCGGTGGGCCGGCGCCGTCCGCCGCGGTGTCCGTCGGCTCGCTCCGGTCGGTGACCGAGACGGACTTGTCATCCTGCATGTGCCGGCCTGCTTTCGTGGGTGGGGGGCGTGAGGTCGGTGTCCGACGCGGCTCGCAGCAGGTGGAGACGGGCCCCCACCAGTTCGACGCGCGAGGAGACGCCGAGCTTCTGGAAGATCTTCCGGAGGTGGAAGTTGACGGTGTGGGGTGACAGGTTGACGCGGGACGCTATCTGACGGTTCGTCAGTCCGGTGGCGACCAGGCGGGCGATAGTCCGCTCGGTGGAACTCAGCGGATCGCGCTCCTCCTCGTCCGCCGACCGCTCGTGCCGAAGCAGGCCGGCGGCCTGGCGCAGCAGCGGGTGGCGGAATCGCAGCCGGTCGCCGTCAAGGACGAGCACACCGGCTTCCACCGCCTCGCGGGCGGAGCCGAGCGCGGACACCGCCCGGCCGTCCGGGAGGTGAACCAACTGGCTCATCCGGGGCGGGAGGTGCCGTGCGGCCACCGCACACAGGAGGTCCCGGGCCGGGCCGGACAGCCGGGGGTCCGCGCGCAGCAGCGCGGTCACCACGTGCGGCGGGGGTGACGTCTGCGTCAGAGCGGCGACACCGCCGCACACCCGGTAGCCGGCTGAGGCGACCAACTCGTCCAGTACCGCCGCCAACAGAGCGGGATGGCCACCGCAGGCCGTGATCAGGTGCTCGACCGAAGCGTCCGGCGATCCGCCGAGCCGGTCCTCGGCCATCCGCAGCGCGTCCCGGCGGCGCAGCGGGCCGAGCGTGAGGGCGACGGTGTCCGGATGCCGCGACAGCGCGTGCGGAGCCGGTCCTCCGGTGCCCGACAGCAGCCACAGCACCCGACGGGCCGACGCGGCGGGCAGTCCGCGCAGGGCGGCCAGCACACCGGGATCACCCCAGGCGACATCGTCCAGGGCGATGAGCACGGGCCGGGCCGTGGCCGCAGGGCCCGGCAACTCGGCGTCGAGCACCTCGTCGAGGAGGCCGGGACCGGGCGCGGCGGCGTCCTGCCCGACCGAACCGGAGAATGCCTGAAAACCGATCGAGTCAGATACGAAGGAGGCCGCCAGCAACAGCCTTCCGTGCCGCGTCACAGGGCCGTGCAGCACATCAAAACCGGCCTGGCGCGCGATATCCGAAACTCGATCGACCAAAACGGTCTTTCCGCAACCTTTCGGACCGTTGAGCAGAATCAAGTCGCTCCGCCCACGCCGTGTCCGGTGTAACCGCTGGCGTATTAGTCCCTGTTCATGGACACGGCCGTGCAGCTTCATTTCTCCCCCTGCGTGCCTGGTGCAGCAAGCGCTTCTGACCTACGTTCACGAGCCACCTGTCATGAGCGAGCCAACCGACACTAACCGGCCAGGGCAGAAAGAAGGCCATGTCCCCGTGGTTCTTCTAGTGGGTTGCGAGGCGAAATCCAGGCCCTGTGCAGCGCCGTACCCGGAGCCCGCACGGCGCCTTACCCCAGTCTGCTTTCACCCGTCAACTACTCGAACAAGTAGTGGCTGGTTTCCCGATCCTTTGACAGCTTTGCAGGGGCCGCGGAGTGCGTCCGCAGGGCCGCGAAGCCATCTCTACGGGGGAGAGTCCCATCGACATGCCAGACGCTGACCGGGGGATTCGTCTGCCGTTGACCGCCGCGCAGTCAGGCGTGTGGGCCGCACAGCGGCTGAGCCCGGCGAACCCGCGCTACAACTGCGCCAGCTATCTGGAGATCCACGGTCCCGTCGACCCCGGGCGGCTCCGCCACGCGGTGGCGGTCGCGCTCTCCGAGGCCGACGCGCTGCGCGTACGGCTGGACGACGACGGTGACGGCCCCGGCCAGACCGTGCTGTCCCCCGCCGCGCACGACCCACTCGACGTCCTCGACCTGTCGGCCGCCGAAGCCCCCCGGGACGCCGCCGAGGCATGGATGCGCGCCGACCTCTCCCGACCGGTGGAACTGACGGCCGGCCCGCTGGTCCGGCACGTGCTCATCCGGGAGTCCGCCGACCGCTGGCTGCTGTACCTGCGCTACCACCACGTGGTGATGGACGGCCTCGGCCACACGGTCCACGTCCGGCGCGTCGCCGCGGTCTACACCGCCCTCACGACCGGCGTCGAACCCCCCGCCGTACGCCCCCTGCCGCTGCGCACCCTGGTCGAGGAGGACGCGGCGTACCCGCACACACCCGCCTTCGCCCGCGACCGCGCCTACTGGCTCGACCGGTTCGCGGACCGTCCCGCCCCGGTGAGCCTGGGCGAGCGGCACACGGGCACCACGGGCGGGCTGCTGCGCCGCACCACCGATCTCCCGCCCGCCGACACCGCGCTGCTGCGGGACACCGCCCGGCGGCTGGCGGCCCGCCCCTCCACGCTGTTCGTCGCGGCCGTGGCCGCCTACCAGGGCAGGCTGACCGGAAGCGAGGAGACCGTGCTGCGGGTGCCGCTGCCCGCCCGTCCCAGCAGCGCGGCCATCGGCACCCCGGCCATGTTCGCGAACGAGCTGCCCGTGCGCGTCGCGGTGCCCCGTGCCGCCTCCTTCGCCGAGGTGGCCGCCGACGTGTCACGGGAACTCGGCCGCGCCCTGCGCCACCAGCGCTTCCGCGGCGAGCGACTGCACCGGGAGCTGTTCCCCGAGGGGCGCCGCGAGCCGCTCGCCGGGACCACGGTCAACGTGGTCACCTTCGACGCCGAGGTGTTCTTCGGGGACGTGCCGAGCACCGCGCACCACCTGTCCTCCGGGCCGGTCGACGACCTGCGCTTCGACATCTTCTCCGACGCCCGCGGCACCCGGGTGCGGCTGAACGCCGACGCCAACCCCGACCGGCACTCTCCCGGCGCCCTGGCCGCCCACAGCCGCCGACTGCTCACCCTGTTGCGCGCGGCGCTCGCCGACTCCGCACTGCCGGTGGGTCGCCTGCCGTTGGCGGACGACGACGAACGGCGCGCCGTGCTCGCCGCGGGCGCTCCACGCCGACGCGACTACGCCCCGGACGCCCGGCTGCACGAGCTGGTCGAGGCCCAGGCCCGCCGCACCCCCGACGCCGTGGCCGCCACCGACGGCACGACGGCCCTGACCTACGGTGAACTGGTCCAGCGCGCAAGCCGGTTGGCCCGCCACCTCGGTGAGCGGGAGGTGGCACCGGGAACGGTCGTCGGCGTGTACCAGGAGCGCTCGGTGCACCTGGTGGTCTCCCTGCTCGCCGTCCTCATGTCCGGCCGGGCCTACCTGCCGCTGGATCCCGAACTGCCCACGGAGCGTGTCGCCTTCCAGATCGCGGACGCGGCCGTCACCACCGTCCTGACCACCGCGCGGCTCGCTGACGGCGC
This sequence comes from Streptomyces sp. NPDC006997, assembly GCF_040635175.1. Lineage (NCBI taxonomy): Bacteria > Bacillati > Actinomycetota > Actinomycetes > Kitasatosporales > Streptomycetaceae > Streptomyces > Streptomyces sp. NPDC006997. The sequence continues at coordinate 16,792 of NZ_JBEYHH010000066.1, read as the reverse complement.
CGGTACCGGGGTCCAGGTCATCGCCGTCGACGAGCTGCCGCCCGCCCCGCCCCCGGCCGACACCCCGCCGCCCGTCGGCGGCCCCGCCGACCTCGCGTACGTCATCTACACCTCGGGGTCGACCGGCACCCCCAAGGGCGTCGCCGTGCCGCACCGCGGCGTGGTCAACCGTCTGCTGTGGATGCAGGAGGAGTACGCCCTCGAACCCGGCGAGTGCGTGCTGCAGAAGACACCGTTCACGTTCGACGTGTCGGTGTGGGAGTTCTTCTGGCCGCTGCTCGCCGGCGCCCGGGTGCACCTCCTCGCCCCCGGCGCCCACCGCGACCCCAGGGCGGTGGCCGCGGCCGTCCGGGACCACGGGGTGACCACCCTGCACTTCGTGCCGCCGATGCTCGACCTCTTCCTGGCCGAGCCCGGGGCCGCCGCGCTGCCCGGGCTGCGCCGCGTGGTGTGCAGCGGCGAGGCGCTGCGGCCGGAGACCGTGGCCCGGTTCTTCGCCGTGTACGGCCCCCCGGCCGACGCCCCCGGCCTCTACAACCTCTACGGGCCGACCGAGGCCTCCATCGACGTCACCCACCTGCGCTGCACCGAGCGGCACGCGGAAGGCCCGGTGCCGATCGGCCGCGCCGTCGCCAACACCAGCCTGTACGTCCTCGACCCGGGCGGCGAGCCCCTGCCGTTCGGCGTGCCCGGGGAACTGCACATCGGCGGCGTGCAGGTCGCCGCAGGCTACCTCAACCGGCCCGAGCAGACCGCGGAACGGTTCGTCGCGGACCCGTACACACCGGGCGGGGGCGTGCTGTACCGCACCGGCGACCTGGCCGTGCTGCGCGAGGACGGCACGGTCGAGTACCGGGGCCGGATCGACCACCAGGTCAAGATCCGCGGCTTCCGCATCGAACCGGGTGAGGTCGAGTCGACGCTGCTGGCGCTGCCCGGCGTCGAGCAGGCTGTCGTCACCGCCCCACGGCAGCCCGACGGGCAGCGCCGGCTGCTCGCCCACGTCGTGGCCCCCGGCGCCGACGCGGAGCTGCTGACGGCGGCCCTGGCCACGCGGCTGCCCGAGTACATGGTGCCGTCCTCGATCGTGCTGCTCGACGCCCTGCCCCTGTCGCCCAACGGCAAGGTGGACCGGCGCGCGCTGGCCGTCCCCGCCTCCTCCGGCGACGCCGGTACGCCCGGGACGGCGGACGGTACCGGACCGCGCGACGACGTGGAGCAGCAGGTCCACGACGCCTTCGCGGCGGTGCTCGGCGCGGAGCGCGTCAACCTCGGCGCCTCCTTCTTCGCGCTGGGCGGCGACTCCCTGCTCAGCATCCGGCTGCGGACCGCCCTGGAACACACCGGGCGCACCTTCGACCTGCCGGACCTGTACGACGCGCCGACCGTCCGCGCGCTGGCCCGCCGCACCCGGCCGTACACCCCTGCCGGACCGGGCACCCGCCCCTTCTCGCTGCTGTCCGCACCCGACCGCGACCTGCTGCCCGAGGGCCTGGACGACGCCCATCCGCTCAGCAGTATGCAGTCCGGCATGGTCTTCCACGCCGCGTACGAGGAGAACTCGTCGGTCTACCGGGTGGTCACCAGCGTCCGCGTCGGGCTGCCCTTCGACGAACGGCCGCTGCGCGCCGCGCTGGACGCCACCGTCCGGCGCCACCCGGCGCTGCGCAGCTCGTTCCACCTGACCGGCTTCAGCGAGCCGCTCCAGCTGGTGCACCGGGACGTAACCGTCCCCCTCGCCGTCGACGAGGCGCTGCGCGGCACGGACCCCGGGGAGCGCGACGCCCGGCTGGCCGAGTGGGCCGACGCGGCCAAGCACCGTGACTTCGACCTGACCACGGCCCCGCTGCTGGCCTTCACAGCCCATCCGCTGGACGGGGAGGCGTTCCAGCTGAGCGTGGTCGAACACCATGTGGTGCTGGACGGCTGGAGCGACGCGGCGATGTTCGACGAGATCGTCGCCCGCTACCGGGCCGCGCTCTCGCGGGAGGACCTGTTCCTGCCCGAGGTCCCCGCCACCTTCCGGGAGTTCGTCGCCGCGGAACGGCGGGCGGCCGAGCGCCCCGAGCACCGCGCCTTCTGGGACCGGGAGCTGGCGGGAGCCGAGCCGGCACCGCTGCCCACCCGTGCCACGGGCCGCCCGGCCGGGGCCCGGCACCGGCGGTTCGACGTGCCGCTGGGACAGACGACGGGGGCCCGGGTCAGCGAGGCGGCACGGACCGCCGGGATCCCCGTGAAGTCCCTGCTCGCCGCCGCCCACGCCGTCGTACTGCACGCGGTGGCACCGGGCGACGAGGTGCTCACCGGCGTCGTCACGCACGGGCGGCTGGAGAGCGACGGCGGGGACCAGACGATCGGCGTGTTCCTCAACACGCTGCCGCTGCGGCTGACCGTGTCCGGCGGCAGCTGGCTGGACCTGGCGCGCCAGGTCCACGCGCACGAACAGCGCACGCTGCCACACCGCCGCTACCCCTTCGCCCGCGTCCTGCGCGATCACCCGGGCCTCGCCCTGGACTCGTACGTCAACTTCATGGACTTCCACCAGCGGTGGGGCTCCGACGCCGCGATCCAGGACGGCTTCGGGATCGCGGAGACCAACTTCCCGCTCGCCGTGAACTTCCTGGTGGACCCGGCGGGCGGCCGGCTGCGACTCTGGCTGGACTGCGACACCTCCCTGCTGGACACCGGCTTCTGCGACCGCCTGGTCGGCTACTACGCGCGTGCCCTGGACGCGCTCGCCGCCGACCCGGCGGCGGCCCCGGTCACGGACCTGCGCGGCGCGGACGAGAGGGCCCTGCTGGACGCCTGGAACGACACGGCGGTGCCGTACGACACCGGCGCGACCGTCAGCGGGCTGATCGACCGGCAGATCGCCGCCGCCCCGCGGGCCCTCGCGCTCGTCGACGGCCGTACCCGCCTCAGCTACGCCGAACTGGACGAGCGGGCCGCCCGGCTCGCCCGCCATCTGCGGGCGGGCGGCGCCCGGCGGGGCGGCCGGATCGGCGTGCGCGTGCGACGCTCGGCCGACCTCGTCATCACCCTGCTCGCCATCGCCCGCACGGGCGCCGCATACGTCCCCATGGACCCCGGCTTCCCGGCCGAGCGGCTCCGCTACATCGCCGCGGACGCCGCGCTGGACTGCCTGGTCACCGACGCCGACGGGCCGCGGGACCCGGCCGCGGGCGCCGTCGTACGGCTCGACCTGGACGCGCCGCGGATCGCCGCGCGACCCGCCGGTCCGCTGGACGACGGCCCGCGCGCCGACGACCCGGTGTACGTCATCTACACGTCCGGCACCACCGGCCGCCCGAAGGGGACGGTGCTGCGGCACCGCAACGTCGGCAACTTCTTCGCCGGCATGGACCGGCGGATCGGGCTCGGGGCCGACGACGTCGTCCTCGCGCTCACCAGCGTCTCGTTCGACATCTCCGTGCTCGAACTGCTGTGGCCGCTGACCCGGGGAGCGGCCGTCGTCGTGGGCGGTGAGCGGATGATCGAGCGGCTCACCCCGGCCGACGGCGAGGACTCCCTGCGGGACCTCCTCGACCGCCATCTCGTCACCCTGGTGCAGGCGACCCCCTCCTTCCTCGCCGCGGTGGCGGCCCAGCCGGAGGTCCTCTCCGCGCTGCGCCCCCTGCGGGCCCTGCTGGTGGGCGGCGAGGCGTTCCCCTCCGGGCTGGCCCGGCGGCTGCTGATGGCGCTGCCCCGGGTCCGGGTGTTCAACATGTACGGCCCGACGGAGACGACCATCTGGTCGGCCGTCCACGAACTCGACCGCGAACGGGACGTGGACGCCACCGCCCTGCCGATCGGGCGGCCGATCGCCAACACGGCCGTGCGGGTCGTCGCCGGGGACGGCCGCGAGGTCCCCGTGGGCGTCGCCGGTGAGCTGTGGATCGGCGGCGACGGTGTCGCGGAGGGGTACCTGGGCCGGCCCGAGCTGACGACCGAGCGGTTCGTCACGACGGCCGGGGGCCGCTGGTACCGGACCGGCGACCGGGTGCGGTGGCGGGCCGACGGGCTGCTGGAGTTCCTGGGCCGGATCGACCGCCAGGTGAAGATCCTCGGGCACCGGGTGGAGCCCGACGAGGTGGAGAGCGTCCTCTCCCGCCATCCCGAGGCCGCCTCGGTCGCCGTGGTCGCCGCGCCGCGCGGGGACGGCGGGGCGGAGCTCGTCGCCTACGTGGCCCCGGCGGCGCGGGACGAGGACGCCGACGGTGAGCGGGCCCACGTCGACCGCTGGCGGGACGTGTGGGAGGGGGCGTACACCCCCGGCACGGACGACGCCACCCGCGCCGCCAGCCCCCACGACACCCCCGGCACCGAGGACCCGGTGGCCGCCGGCACCGCCGTACCCCATGTGACCGCCGTACACCACGCCGCGCCCGCCGCGCCGCAGCGCACCGGCTCACCGGCTCCCGTCGGCTCCGGGACGCGGGGCGCACAGGAGACGCGGGACTTCGCCGGGTGGCTGAGCAGCTACACCCAGCGGCCCATCCCCGCGCACGAGATGCGGGAGTGGCTCGGGCACACCGTCGACCGCATCCGCCGGATCAGCGGGACGGACCGCGCCAGGATCGTGGACGTCGGCGTGGGCGTCGGCCTCTACCTGCGCCGACTCGCCCCCGGTGCCGGCTCCTACCTGGGGCTCGACCTGTCCCCGGCCGCCCTGGCCACCGCCGCGGCGTCGGTCACCGAGGGCGGCACGCTGCCCGGCCACATCACGCTCCGCCAGGCCGAGGCCACGGTCCTCGCCGAGCTGCCCGACGCCAGCGCCGACCTGGTGCTGTTCAACTCCGTCGTGCAGTACTTCCCCAGCCCCGACTACCTGCGCCGCGTCCTCACCGAGGCGGCCCGCGTCGTCGGCCCCCGGGGCGCCGTCTTCGTCGGCGACGTCCGGGACCTGGCCCTGCTGCCCGCCTTCCACGCGGACACCCAGCTGCGCCGGGCCCCCGCGCTCACCCCCGCCCGGGAGGTTGCCGCCGCCTCGGTGAGGGCCCTCGCCGAGGAGCGCGAACTGTGCCTGACCCCCGGCTTCTTCCAGGACTTCGCGGCGGCCACCGGCCTCCGCCCGCGCGTCGAACTCAAACGCGGCCGGCACGCGAACGAGCTGACCCGGTTCCGCTGGGACGTGACCCTGTACGGCCCCGACCGGGCCCCCGACGACACCGACGGCAAGCGACTGCCGTGGACCGACCTCCCCGGTCTCGACGCCCTCGCGGAACTGCTGGCGGACACCGCCACGGACAGGTCCCTGACCGTCACCGGCCTGCCCGACGGGCGACTGGTACGCCCCCTCGCCGCCCTGGCCTTGCTGCGCGGCGCGCGGACCGCCGACCAGACCGCCTGGGAGCTGGAGCGCGCGCTGTGGGAGACCTCGGCCGACCAGGGCGTCGACCCGGAGAACCTCGCGGAACTGGCCGAGCGGAGGGGCCGTGCCGTCCGGCTGCTGCCGTCGGGGCCCGGCGGCACCGGAGAGTTCGACGTCGTCTTCGAGCCCCGGCCCGGACCGCGGCGCGCACCGCGACGGACCGCATCCGAGCCGGCGGCCCGGCCGCCGAGGAAGCAGTGACGACCGTGAACGCAACCACCCCGCCCCTGGCCAACGATCCGCTGGCCCAGACGTCCTGGGCCGCCTTCCGCACCCGGCTGCGGGAGTTCGCCGCCGACCAGCTGCCGGAGGCGATGGTCCCGTCCCGTTTCATCGTCCTGCCCGAGCTGCCCAAGCTGCCCAACGGCAAGGTGGACCGCGGCCGGCTGCCCGCGGTGCCCGACGGCGAGAGCGCCGGCACCGCCTACGTGGCCCCGCGGACGCCCCTGGAGACCCGGCTCGCCGACATCTGGGCCGATCTGCTCGGCGTCGGCCGCGTGGGCGCGAAGGACAACTTCTTCGAGCTGGGCGGCGACTCCCTCACGGCGGCCCAGATGGCGGCCCGGCTGCGCGCGGCGGCCGGCCTCCAGGTGAACCTGCGCGTCCTGTTCGACCACCCGACCCCGGAACGCCTCGCGCGCCACCTCTGCGCCCAGGACGGCCCGGCGCCCACCGCGGACGGCGGGCGGCACCCGCGGTCGGTCACCGGCGCGGACCTGGCGGCGGAGGCCGTCCTGCCCGCCGACATCACCCCGTCGGACGACGCCCTGCCACCGGCCCCGGCGCCCTACACCACGGTCCTGCTCACCGGCGGCACCGGCTACACCGGGGCGTTCCTGACACGGGAGCTGCTCGACCGGTCCGACGCCCACCTGTACGTCCTGGTGCGCGCGGACACGCCGCGGCAGGCGGCGGACCGGGTCCGGGCGGCGATGGCGCGGTACGGGGTGTGGCGCGACGGCGACGAGAGACGGTTCACCGGGGTGCCCGGCGACCTCGCCCGCCCCTACTTCGGCCTCGACCACGCCACCTACCGGCGGCTCGCCCGCGACGTGCAGATGATCGTCCACAACGGTGCCTGGTCCAGCTACGCGCTGCCGTACCGGCGGCTCAAACCGGTCAACGTGCTCGGCACCCAGGAGGTGCTGCGGCTCGCGGCACGGCACCGGATCAAGCCGGTGCACTACATCTCCTCCCTCGCGGTCTACCCGGGCCGCCCCGGAGAGCACCACTGGCCGGAGGACGCGGCGACCGACCCCGAGGGCGTGGTCGGCGGGTACCGGCAGACCAAGTGGGTCGGCGACCGCATGATGGCGCAGGCCCACCAGCGGTCACTGCCCACCTGCGTCTACCGGCCCGGCCAGATCACCGGCGCCCAGACCACCGGCGCCTGCGCCGAGGACACGTTCCTCAACGCCGCTCTCAAGGGCTGCGTACAGCTCGGCGCGGCCCTGGAGTTCGACGTGTTCCTGGAGATGACCCCGGTCGACTTCTGCGCCGCGGCGGTCGCCCACATCGCCCTCGGCGGCCAGGGCCACGGCACCGCGTTCAACCTGCCGGGCGGCCGTCCGCTCGCCTGGGACCGGCTCGTCGACCTGCTCGACGAGTGCGGCTACCCGCTGCGCCGACTGCGCTACGCCGACTGGTACGCCGAGCTGACCCGGGCCGTCGAACGCGGGGAGGAGAACGAACTCGCCCGCTTCCTGCCGCTGTTCGGCTCCGACCAGCCGGCCGAGGACCTCGGGTACGGGGGCAGCAGGCCGGTCTTCGACACCACCAACCTGCGGGCGGCGCTGACCGGTTCGGGCATCACCTGCCTGCCACCCGAGCGGGAGCTGGTCGGCCGCTACCTCGACCACTTCGAGGCCACCCGCTTCCTGCCCCCGCGCGCCGAGAGGACAGCCCCGTGACCGACCCCCTGCCGCTGGACGGGCCCAGCGCCCTGCACCTGCTGCGCCGCCACGCCGACGAACGGCCCGGCCGGGCCGCGGTCACCTTCGTCCACGACCACGACGCGGCCGACGGCGCCCGCACCCTCGACTACGCGGCCCTCGACGCGGAGGCCCGCCGCGTCGCCTCCTGGCTCCAGGACCGCTGCGCGCCCGGCGACCGCGTCCTGCTGCTGCACCCGCCGGGCCTGGCCTTCGTCACCGCCTTCCTGGGCTGCCTGTACGCGGGCGTGATCGCGGTGCCCTCACCGATGCCCGGACAGTTCCAGTACCAGCAGCGCCGGGTCACCGGCATCGCGCTGGACGCCGGGGTGGGCGTGGCCCTCACCGACACCGGACAGCTCGACGAGGCGCGCGGCTGGATCGACGCCGAGGGCCTCCCCTTCACCGTGGCGGCCAGCGACAGCGCGGGGTTCGGCGCCGCCGACCGCTGGCGCGACCCCGCGGCGGTGGCCCGGGACCTGGTCCTGCTCCAGTACACCTCCGGGTCGACCGGCGACCCCAAGGGCGTCATGGTCGACCACGGCAACCTGCTGCACAACGCCGACAGCCTGCGCCGCGCCCTCGGGCTGAGCGAGGCCACCGGCTTCGGCGGCTGGATTCCGCTTTACCACGACATGGGCCTGATGGGACAGCTGCTGCCCAGCCTGTTCCTCGGCAGCAGCTGCGCGCTGATGTCACCGATGGCGTTCCTCAAACGCCCCCACCAGTGGCTCAGCCTGATCGACCGCTACGGCCTCGGGTACTCGGCCGCGCCCAACTTCGCCTACGAACTGTGCGTGCGCCGGGTGACCGACGCCCAGCTGGAGGGGCTCGACCTGTCCCGGTGGCGGTTCGCGGCCAACGGCTCGGAGCCGATCCAGCCCTCCACCCTGCGCGACTTCGCCGAGCGCTTCGCCCCCGCCGGGTTCCGCGCCGAGGCCCTCGCCCCCTGCTACGGGATGGCCGAGGCCACCGTGTTCGTGTCCGGCCTGGCCGGACGGCCGCCCCGGATCGCCGCCGTCGACTCCGACGCCCTGGAGAAGCACGTCCTCCAACCCCCGCTGCCCGAGGGGCCGGTCCGCGAACTGGTGGGCTGCGGAGACGTACCGGACTTCGACGTGCGGATCGTCGACCCGGACGACGGCACGGTGCTGCCCGACGGCACCACCGGGGAGATCTGGCTGCGCGGACCCAGCGTGGCCGCGGGCTACTGGGGCCGCCCGGACGCCACCGAGCGCACCTTCGGCGCCCGCACCGCCGACGGCGAGGGGCCGTTCCTGCGCACCGGTGACCTGGGCGCCCTCCAGGACGGGGAGATCTACGTGACCGGGCGCGGCAAGGACCTGCTGATCGTGCACGGCCGCAACCTCTACCCCCAGGACATCGAGCACGAACTGCGGCTGCGGCACCCCGTCCTCGCCACGCTGGCCGGCACCGCGTTCACGGTGTCCGTGCCGCAGGAGGAGGTCGTGGTGCTGCACGAGGTGCGCGGCCGGTTCACCGACGAGCAGTACCAGGAGCTGGCCCGGGACATGCGTGCCACGGTCTACCAGGGCTTCGGGGTCCGCACGGCCGGCCTGGTCCTGCTCCGGCCCGGCTCCGTCCGCAAGACCACCAGCGGCAAGGTGCAGCGCGGCGAGATGCGGCGGCTGTTCCTCGACGGCGCCCTCACTCCCGTACACGCCCACCTGGAGCCGACGGTGGGCGCGCTGGTGGGCGGGGAGGGCGCGTGAGCGGCGGCGCGGCGGAGTGGCCAGGCGGCCTGCCCGGCCTGCTGGAGGCCGCCATGGACGCCGCGGCGGCGGACGGGCCGTTCCACCCGGCGGCCAGTGCCGGGCTGGACGCCCGGGAGGAGTTCCCCACCGAGGCCTGCGCGGTCCTGGACGCCTGCGGCATCGCCCGCGCCTACGTGCCGACCGCGCTGGGCGGCGTGCCCGGCGGTGTGCCCGAACTGGTCGCGGCGCTGCGCGCGGTGGCCCGCCGGGACGTGACCGTCGCCGTCGCGCACGGCAAGACCTTCCTGGGCTCGGTACCGACCTGGGTGGCCGGGCGGGAGGACGAGCGGCGGGACCTCGCCGCCAGGGTCCTCGACGGCGCGGTGGTCTCCTGGGGGCTGACCGAGCCCGGCCACGGCAGCGACCTGCTGGCCGGTGAGCTGACCGCCGTGCCCGCGCCGGGCGGGGGGTGGCGGCTGGACGGCGCCAAGTGGCCCGTCAACAACGCCACCCGGGGCCACCTCGTGTCGGTGCTGGCCCGTACGGCTCCCGGGGGCGGGCCGCGCGGGTTCAGCCTGCTCCTCGTCGACAAGGACGCGCTGGCGCCGGGTGACTGGCGACCCCTGCCCAAGGAGCCCACGCACGGTATCCGGGGCGCCGACATCAGCGGCGTCCGCTTCGACGGCGCGCACGTCCCCGAGGGGGCCCTGACCGGCCGGGTCGGCGACGGCCTGGACATCGTCCTGCGCTCCCTCCAGCTGACCAGGACCGTGTGCGCCGCCCTGTCGCTGGGCGCCGGGGAACACGCGTTGCGGCTCGCCCACGCGTTCGCGGCCGGGCGCGCCCTGTACGGCACCACCCTGCTGCGGCTCCCGCTGGCCCGCCGGGTGCTCGGGCGGGCCGCGGCCTCGCTCGCGCTCGCCGACGCCGCCTCGCTGCTGTCGGCGCGCGCGGCCCACTGCCTGACCGGTGAGATGAGCGTGGTGTCGGCGGTCGTCAAGGCCGGGGTGCCGGACATCGTGCAACTCGCCATCGACGACCTCGCCGAACTCGTCGGCGCCCGTGGGTTCCTGACCGGGCACCTGGAGCACGGCCACTTCCAGAAGCTGGAGCGCGACCACCGCATCGTCGCCATCTTCGACGGCAGCACCGCGGTGAACCGCTCCGCGCTGATCAGCCAGTTCCCGCTGCTCGCCCGCCGGATCCGCAGCGGTGAGCACGATGGCGCGGGCCTCTCCGCCACCGTCACCGCCGGACCGGTCCCGCCGCTCGACTTCGGGGCGCTGCGCCTGGTGAGCCGCACCGGGTGCAGCGTGGTGCAGGCGCTGCCCGCCGCCGCAGGCCGACTCTCCGCGCTCGCCACCGCCGGTGCCGTACCCGCGCGGGTCCACGACCTGGCCGTGGCCCTGGCCGAGGAGACCGCGGAGGTCGCGGACGCCATGGCGGCCCCGCGGCCGACCGGCCGCGACACCCCGCCGGAGGCGTTCGAGACCGCCCGCCGCTACGAACGCTGCTACGCGGGCGCCGCCGCCGCCCACCTGCTGCTCGCGGACCCCGGTGACGCGCGGCGCGTCACCCTCCTCACGGCCGCCCTCGAACGGACCCTGGAGCTGCTGCGGCCGGGCCACGAGGCGCCGTGGGAGGCGTACGAGTCCACGGTGAGGCTCTCGGAACCGGCGAAGGAGCTGGTCGCATGAGCCCGACGGCAACCGCACCCGGACCCGTCCCCCGGCCGCCGGTGGCCGGGGCGCCCACCGGCGAGGACACCGACCACCTGGAGAAGCTCTTCGCGGACGCCGGCGACCCGGCGAACCCGGTCGGCCGCGTCGCGGTGCTGGCCGCCGACGGACGCGGTGAGATGCTCCAGGCCGGCGAGGAACTGCTGACCGCCTACGGGCTGAACGCCCACTTCGTCCCCACGGAGCTGGGCGGACGCCTGAGCCGCCTCGACGAACTGGTCCGCGTCCTGCGGGCCGTCTACCGGCGCGACCCCTGCCTGGGCCTCGGCTACGGCGCCGGCTCCTTCATGGCCGCCGTCAACGTGTGGACGGCCGGCAGCGCGCGACAGCGCGCCCTGCTCGCCCGGCAGCTGCTGTCCGGCGGCCGGGCGGCCTGCGCGTACCACGAACTCGACCACGGCAACGACCTCACCCGGGCCGCCCTCACCGCCCTGCCCGGACCCGACGGCCGACTGCGCCTGAACGGCCGCAAGGAGGTCGTGGCCAACCTGCGGCGGGCCGGGACCATGGTGCTCTTCGCCCGCACCGACCCGGCCAAGGGCAACCGCAGCCACTCCCAGCTGCTCCTGCGCGCCGAGGACCTGCCCGCCGACGCCGTGCGGCACCTGGACCGGTTCACCACCGTGGGGATGCGTGGCGTGCAGCTCGGCGGCGTCGAGTTCACCGACTGCCCGGTACCCGAGGGCAGCGTCGTGGGCCGCCCGGGGCAGGGCGTGGAGACCGCCCTGCGCTCCTTCCAGCTGACCCGCGTCGCCCTGCCCGGCATGACCGTCGGGCTGGTCGACACCGCCCTGCGCACCGCCCTGCGCGGCGCCCGCGGCCGCACCCTCTACGGCGGCCGGGCGGCCGACCTGGCGCTGTCCCGTTCGGTCCTCACGGAGGTCTTCGCCGACCTGCTGCTGGCGGACACCTTCACCATGGTCGCCGCGCGGGCCGCACACACCGCGCCGGCCCAGGCGGGCGTCTACGCGAGCGCCGTCAAGGCGCTCGTGCCGATCGTCCTGATCCGCGCCGTGAGCCGCCTCTCGGAACTGCTCGGCTCGCAGTTCTATCTGCGTGACGGTGAACAGCCCCTGTTCCAGAAGCTGTTGCGGGACGTGCAGCCGTCGGCGTTCGGACACGCCTCCCGGGTCTCCTGCCAGTCAGCGCTGCTCGCGCAGCTCCCGCTCACCGCGCGCCGCGGCTGGCGGTCCGGCGCCGCCGCGCCGCTGCCCGTGGACACCTTCCGCGCCGACCGGCCGCTGCCCGGACTCCGCTTCACCGACCTCGCCGTCTCGGCCGCGGGGCGCGATCCGCTGGCCCGCTCACTCGTCACCGGCACCGAGGCCGCGGACCCGGAGGACCCCCTCACCGCGTCCGGCCGTGCCTGGTGCGCGGAGCTGGCGGCGCTCGCCGAGGACGCATCCGGGCTCGCCCCCACCCTCATCGGCCCCGACGCGTCCCCGTACGCCTTCGGCCTCACCACCCGCTGGACCGGCGTACTGGCCGCGTCGGCGTGCCTGAACACCTGGTGGTGCCGCCCCGACGCGACCACGCCCGGCGCGGCGGACCCGGCCGTCCCGCTCGCCCTGCTGCACCGGCTCGGCAACCACCTCGACCGCCACCGCGACCCGCTGCCGCGGCACCTCGCCGAGCCGCTGCACACCGAACTCGTCCGGCGCTTCGACGCCGGCCTCACCTTCGACCTCGACAGCCGCCCCACCGGGGCCTGAACCGCCGCCAGGAGAGCACCGTGTCCGAACTCACCACCGACGCCCCGCAGTCGGCCGCCCCCGAGGTCCTCGCATGGCTGCGCGGCCGGGTGGCGGCCCAGACCGGCCGCCCGGCCGAGGAGATCGCCCCCGACGCCCCGCTCAGCGACTACGGCCTGGACTCGGTGTACGTGCTCGGCCTCTGCGCCGAGATCGAGGACCACTACGGCATCGAGGTGGAGCCGACGATCATGTGGGACAACACCTCCCTCGCCGCGCTGACCGACGCCCTCCTGCCGCTGATCGCCCCGTGCTGAACCCCCCGTCCCCGCACGCCCCGCCACCACGCCCGGAGCCGCCGCGATGACCACCGTCCTGCCCGAGTTCCCGATGCCTCGCGAGCATCCGCTCGACCCGCCGCCCCAGTACCGGGCGCTCAGCGCCGAGCGCCCGGTCTTCCAGGTGCGTACGCCCCGCGGGGACACCGCCTGGGTCGTCACCCGCCACGAGGACGTACGGGCCGTCCTCACCCACCGCGCCTTCAGCTCGGATCCCCGCACGCCCGGATTCCCCACCTACGTCACCGGTGACGTGCCCCCGCCGCCGGGCTTCTTCATGCAGGCCGACCCGCCGGACCACGGACGGCTGCGCCGGACGGTGACGCGGGAGTTCCTGATCAACCAGATGGAGGCGCTGCGGCCCACGATGCGCCGCATCCTCGACGGGCTGGTCGACCGCATGAGCGCCGACGGCCGCAGGTCGGGCGACCTGGTCCGGGAGTTCGCGCTGCCGATGGCCGCCATGACCATCTGCGAGATCCTCGGTGTCCCCTTCGAGGACCACGAGCTGTTCGTGTCCCTCACCGACACCGTCCTGGACCGCACGAGCACCCCCGAGCAGGCGGTGCGGGCGGCCGGCGAGCTGATGGGCTACTTCGACCGGCTGGTCACCGCCAAGGAGGCGGAGCCGTCCGAGGACCTGTTCGGCCGGATGGTCGCCCGGTCCGCCGACGGGGGCCTCACCCACGACGAACTCGTCGGCATGGCCGCCCTGCTGCTGCTCGGCGGCTACGACACCATGGCGCAGATGATCGGCATCGGCACGGTCACGCTCTTCGAACACCCGGAGCAGCTGGCCGCGTTGCGGCGCGACGACGCGCTGCTCCCGGGCGCCGTGGAGGAGATGCTGCGGTACCTGTCCATCAACCACGCCGGGCTGCCGCGCGGAGTCACCGAGGACGTGGTCGTCGGCGGTCAGCTGATCCGGGCCGGGGACGGCGTCCTGGTGATGCTGAACGCCGCCAACCGCGACGAGACCGTCTTCCAGGACGCCGACACCTTCGACATCCACCGCGTGAACCACGGCAGGCACCTCGCCTTCGGCCACGGCTTCCACAAGTGCGTCGGGGCCACCCTCGCCCGCGTCGAACTCACCGAGGTCTTCGGCGGCCTGCTCCGGCGACTGCCCGCCCTGCGCCCCACCCGCTCCCTCGACGAACTGCCGTTCCGCCACGACATGGTGCTCTACGGCGTCCGTGAACTCCCCGTCACCTGGTGACCCCGCCTCCCGCCGACCCCGGCCTCCCGAATGGACCATCCGTGACCGTCAGCCCCCGCGCCGCCGAAGCCCTGTTCACCCCCGAGTTCGTCGCCCACCCCTACCCGGCGTACGCCGCGCTGCGCGAGGAGGGACGCGCGCACCGGGTGACCCTGCCGGGCGGCGTCGAAGCCTGGCTGCTCACCCGGTACGAGGACTGCCGCCGGGCCTTCCTCGACAACGACTCCTTCTCCAAGGACATGGCCGGTTCCTGGACGGCCTTCCAGGAGCAGCGCGTCCCGGTCACCGGTGACGTGGTGATCGGGATGGGCGACCACATGCTGGTCTCGGACCCGCCCCGCCACACCCGGCTGCGGGCCCTGGTCTCCAAGGGGTTCACGCCGCGCCGCATCGAGGCCCTCGCCCCGAGCATCGAGGCGACCGCGAACCGCCTGCTCGACGGTCTGCTGCGGCGCCGGGGCGAGGGCTCGGGCCGTGCCGACCTCACCACCGAGTTCGCCGCGCTGCTGCCGATGGAGGTCATCCGGCAGCTGCTGGACGTGCCCGCCGAGGACGGGGAGCGGCTGCGGCACGCCGTGGAGGCGGTGATGAGCAACGACGAGGACAGCAGGGAGGCCGCCATGGCCGCCTTCCAGGAGGTCCATGACACGCTGCGCGCTCTGGTGGCACGCAAGCGCGCCGAGAGCGGTGACGACCTGACGTCGGCACTCGTCAGCGCCCGCGACGAGGGGGACCGGCTCAGCGAGGACGAACTCGTGTCGATGCTGGCGCTGCTGCTCTCCGCGGGCCACGAGACCACCGTCAACCTGCTCGGCAGCACCGTCCTGGCCCTGCTGCGCCACCCCGGACAACTCGCCCTGCTCCAGCGGGAACCGGAGCGGTGGGCGGACGCGGTCGAGGAGGTGCTGCGCTGGGACGGCCCGATCCAGAACGCCATCTGGCGCTTCACCCGCAAGCCGGTCACGGTCGGGGACGTCACGATCCCCGCGGGCGAGGCGGTGGCGCTGAGCGTGGCCGCGGCCGACCGCGACCCGGCCCGCTTCCTCGACGGCGAGTCGTTCGACATCACCCGCGGCGAGCGCTCCCACCTCGCCTTCGGGCACGGCATCCACCACTGCCTGGGGGCGCCGCTGGCCCGCCTGGAGGCGCGTGTCGCCGTACCTCTGGTGTTCGCGCGGCTGCCCGGACTGGCCCTGGACGGTGAGCCGTCCTACCGTCCCTCCACCGTCTCCCGAGCGCTTTCCTCCCTGCCGGTGACCTTCGGGAACATAGGCTGACCGGCATGAAGATCCTTGGTCTGTGCGGCAGTCTGCGATCCGGGTCGTTCAACGCGTCCGTGCTGGATACGGCGGTGGGCCTGACCAGCGCCCCGCGGGAACTGGCCGTCTGGCCGGACCTGGGCCGCCTGCCCTTCTTCAACGCCGACGTCGAGGAGAGCGCGCTGCCCGGCGTCGTGGCCGAACTGCGCGCGGCGGTCGGCGCGTCCGACGGGGTGCTCATCGTGAGCCCCGAGTACGCCCACGGCACGTCCGGCGTGCTGAAGAACGCGCTGGAGTGGCTGGTCGGCGGGGGGGAGATCGCCGCCAAGCCGGTGGCCCTGGTCAGCGCGTCGACCGCGATCACCGGCGGGGACAACGCCCGGGCATGGCTGTCGCAGACGCTCACGGTGATGGGTGCCCGGGTGATCCCGCGGGACCTGCGCATCCCGCAGGCCGCGCGGAAGATCACGGACGGCAGGGTCACGGACGAGCCGACCGTGGCCGCCCTGCGTGACCTCCTGGACGACCTCGCCGACGCGGCGGCCTCGGCGCGCGAGGACAACGGAACCTTCGCCTGACGCGCGTCCCGGCCCTCCCGGCGGTCGTCCCCAGGATCCCCGGGTATGGTCAGGGCCGGTTCCGGACGCCTCCGAAACCGGCCCTGACCTGCGACTGGCTCCCGTCGGGACGGCTGGAGGCGAACCCGCGAGCCCTTGACCCCCGGGAGTGGGGGTCAAGGGTGCTTTCCGCACACGGCGGATCCTCTTGTGGCGCGTATTGTGCGTGGAGGGCTCCGCCGTTCGGGACTGCGCACGCCGTGTGGTCCCCAACCGGTCCCCAGGACGGCGCCCCTGACTGGCGGCCGTGCGCGCCAGGCGTCGTAGCCGGACTCCGCCACGTGCGGCACCCGGCAGCCCGCTCCACGGAATGGTCCTCGCCGACCGTCACACGGCTGGCTTCGCACCGCCTCCTGGGGAGGTCGCCTCACTCAGCAGCTCGGCGGCCCTGGCGGTGGAGGGCCCAACTCCGCCTGCCGCTCCGCGATCCGCTTGCGGGCCGGGGCAAGTTCGATCCGCTCACGGGTGGGGACCTCGGGCATCTACCCGGTGCCGATGAGCTGCTGTCCTCGCCAGACGTCGACGGTCCGCTCGCTGATGTCGAGGGGTTCCGCCACCTCGGCGACCTTCCGGCCGGAGTCGACCAGATCGAGGACACGGCGGCAGGACCCGGGCGGACAACTGCGGGCCATAACGGCCTCCGGAGGCTGCCGAAACGGTCAGCCCTCCAGCGATCCGACTCCATCAGACCCAGGGCAGACCAGCCTCCACCGATCCCGGAGCGGTTCACCTACCCCGGTGGCGGCATCCCGCGCCCCCGGCCCCCAGCAGGTCAGCGCACGTCGCCACCCGTACGCGACGACGACACCCCCGACAACGCCCCCTCCGAAGCCAACGGCGTCTCCGGCGCCGCCACCAGAATCGACTGCTGCAAACGCCGCAACCGCACCGACGGCTCCAACCCCAGATCCC
>NZ_JBEYHH010000065.1:0-23819 GCF_040635175.1 Streptomyces sp. NPDC006997 | reverse complement strand
CGACGAGGCCCGCGAGATGGCCCAGCACTGGACCAGCGCGGCGATCTCCGCCCACATCGACGCCCGGCTGCGCACCGCCCTGGCCGAGTGGGACCACCTCACCCCCACCGACATCGAGCACCTGTTCGACATCATGCGAGAGGTCCAGCCGTGAGCAGCTGCACCGTCTGCCCGCGCGCCGCTGGGGAGGGCCTCCACGCCTGCCCCCACCACGCCGCCGAGCTGCGCGCCTGGCTCGCCGAGCTGCCGGTGCAGGCCGAGCTGCTCGCCGCGTGCGTCGCATCGTCCGCCAGCCCCGCCCAGGGACGCCGCGGCGGCGGACGCGCACACTCCCCAGCCCCCGTCGACTGGCGCGTCCTGGCCCTCCTCGGCCCCGGCCACCCCGACGCCCGCCACCCCGACGACGACGGCACCGCCCCCATCCGACCCCTCCTCGACGCCTGGGCCGGAACCATCGCCTACACCCACCCCGCCACCTACCGCGACCCCCACGGCACCGCCCACACCACCCCCTGCGAAGCCGCCCACCCCCGCCACGGCGACACCATCACCGGCTGGTGCACCTGGCTCACCGCCTACCTCCCCTACGCCCTCACCCAGGAGTGGGTGGGCGACCTGCACCACCAGGTCGGCGACCTCGTCCACCGCGCCCGCGCCATCACCGGCCACCACCCCCACCGCCGCCCGTACACCGCCGCGCCCTGCCCCCAGTGCCGGGCGTACGGCCTGGTCGCCGTCGACGGCCAGCCCGGCCTCCTCTGCGACACCTGCGGCCACCACCTCCCACACCCCCCGACCCCCGAGAGGACCCCCGCCTCATGAGCCGCACCCCCCGCCGCCGCACCCCCGGGCCACTGTCAGACCCTCACGGAATCATGGAAATCGAACGCCCTGGCGACGGCTGTCCTCCGCCCCAGGGCACGACCGATCCGTGAAGGGAAGACCGGCATGGCGGAACCTACCGTGCGCTGCGCCTGCGGCAGAACCATGACCCCCGACGCACCCCGAGGCCGCGGCCACTACCGCTGCGGCTGCGGCCACCGCGTCCACGTCACCATCCCCGCCCCCCGCGGCCCCCGATGCGTCGCCTCCCACCGCAGCGGCCCCTGCCGCCTCCCCCCGGTCATCACCGAACCCCTGCCCCTGTGCGACGACCACTTCACCTCCACCGGCCTGCGCCGCTACGCGAGCTGGTGGACACAACCGGAGGGCGAACTCGCCACCCTCATCGCCGTCGAACGCACCCGCCTCCAACTGGAGGCCATGGACGATCCGAACCTCCTCGACCACTGGACACGCGAAGCCGCCGAGCGGGACAGGCGACTCCAGCAGCTCCGCACCCCCGAAGGCCGCCAGCAGGCCCGTCAGCAAGCCGACCAGGAAGCCCACGGCGTCGTCTACTTCGTCCGCTCCGGCACCGCCGTCAAGATCGGCAAGACCCTCCACCTCGCCCAGCGGATGCGGGACATCAACGCCCCCGAAGCCGAACTCCTCGCCACCGAACCCGGATACACCCGCCGCGAACGCGAACTCCACCGCACCTTCGCCCGCTACCGCCTCAACGGCGAATGGTTCCGCCTCACCACCCCCCTCATCGCCTACATCAGCAACCTGCGCGAGCCCCACCCCCGACCGGCCGCCCCACCTGCACAAACCAACATCGACAACCCCGCACACACGCTGTAACGTCAAAACAGCAGCTACCCCCTGCCCAAAAACACCCCAGGCCCCGCGCACACCACCCCGCGCGGGGCCTGCCCCATACCCGCCCGGAGGTGACCATGCCTCCCACCACACCGAAGTTCCCCAACCCGCCCCTCGACGAAATCCGGCCCGGCACCCTCCTCACCGTCGCCCAGGCCGCCGCCCACTTCGGCGTCCAGCCCGGCACCATCCGCCAATGGGCCCACCGAGGCAAGATCACCCACATCCCCCTCCCCGGCAAAGGCCCCCGCCTCTACCACCTCCGCCCCCTCGCCCAAGCCGAACGCGACGCCTGGGAAAACGGCGCCGACCGAGCCAAACGCGGCGGCCGACACCCCGACTTCAAACCCGGCACCACCCCCTGACCCCCGCTGCCCGGCGGGCGGCGAGCCCCCGCAGGCGCCCCAACGCCGCGGCACGGCCGGGCAGCGGGATCACGTCACAGAACAGCCACGCCCCCACACGCCCCATGCGCAGCGCGCCATGATGCCTGCGTACCCGCGTCGATGTCCTTGGGGGGACCGTGAGCGACTACAAAGCCATCCAGACCGCCGTGCGCGTCGAGAAGCTGCGCATCTGGTTCGCCTGGGTCTGCGGCAACATCATCCTGCTGATCATCGCCAACGCGACCAAGGACATCCACATCGTCAGCGTCATCACCCAGGCCCTGCTCGTGCTTGGCTTCCTCGCGCTGACCTTCGCCCTCTTCCGGATGACGGGAGCGCTCAACCGCAGGGCACTCGCTGCCCGCCGTGAGGTCCTCGGCGACGACCTGTGAGGTGGTGCGCCCGTGGCCGGTAACCCCCGCAACGGGCGCCCCTACCGCCGCCTCTGCGCCCAGCAACGCGCCCTTGGCCTCCCCTGCTGGTGGTGCGGCGGCGAGATCGCCTACTGGATCACCGGCCCCGAGGCAGGCAAGCACCCGCTCGCCTTCACCCTCGACCACGCCACGCCGCTGTCACGCGGCGGTGGCCTCCTCGACCCCGCCAACGCCCGCAGCGCACACCGCCGCTGCAACAGCGCCCGCGGCAACCGCACCACCACCGCCCAACCGCAGACCCGCGCGTCTAGGAGGTGGTGACCATGGTCGACCTCGGCCCCCTCGACAGCAACGACCCCCGCGCCCGCCTGCTCCGCCACCAGCCACCCCCACCACGCTGGTACGAGTACAGCCACACCGCCACCGGCGCCGAATACTGGCTGCGCTTCCTCATCGGCGAACCCCGCGAGTTCGCCTACGTCGTACCGCGCCGCCTCGCCTGCCGCCTCCTCGGCCGACACAACGTCACTTGCCGGGGACGACGAGACCACCCGAGGGGAGCGCGGTCATGATCGAGCGCCTACAGTTCGCTCGCCGCTTCGTCGTCTGCCGGGACGACCAGCCAGACATCCACGGAGTCCAGTTCCCCTCCGGGCGCTGCCTGTTCGACATGCCCGACGTCGGCCTCGGAGCCGCCACGTCCGTCGAGCACGTCACCGACGAGCCGCACACCGTCCACTGGCCAGACGAGACGAGCGTCTTACGCCCAGGAGATGCGCTCCTCGTACGCCTGCGGAGCGACGCACCGGCGGTTCAGCAGCAGACGGTCGCCGACCGGCTCAGGAACAGGCTGCCCAACGTCGATGTCATGGTGATCGCCGCCGAGGGCATCCACGTCTACCGGCCCGACACGCCAGACGGAGAGGGACAGCGACAGTGAGGGACACAGAGCAGGACTACGGAGCGCAACGCACCTACCAGCAACGCTGCGCCCAGGTCCACGCATACGAGTGGGCCAGCCGTGCCACCGTCGAGTACAACCTGGCCATCAAGCACGAGGACGACGCCCGCGCCCGCCAGGACCGTGACCACGCGTACCAGCGCGAGCGGATGGCCGAGGAGCGGCGCCAGGCTCAGTTCCACGGCGTACGGTCCACCGAAGCCCTGAAACTCGCCACCATGTGGGCCCACGTCGCCCAGGCCCTCGCCGACGGTGAGCTACCCTTCACGAACGTGGTGGAGGTCCGCGGCTCACACGACGAGGTCAGCCTCACTGACAGCCTCGCCAACCCGAACATCGCCGGATGACACCATGCCCCGTCCCCGCCGACGGCACCGAGCTACCGGACCGCTGCTGTGGGTGCGTTGGTGCAGTGTGCTGCAACTGCGGTGAAGCCCCATGCTGTACGTGATCACTGGGCCACCGGCCGGGGGCAAGAGCACGTGGATACAGGCGCACGCTACGCGCCGTGACATCGTCATCGACATGGACCGCATCGCCTCGGCGCTCACCGGCCCGGGCGCACCGGCCTGGAACCAGGACCCGATCGTGCAGCGCGTCGCGCAGCGTGCGCGGTTCGCCGCCATCGACGAGGCCGTCAAGCACCTCGACGACGTCGACGTCTACCTGATCCACACCATGCCCGGGACCAAGGCACTGGCCCGCTACCGCAGGCTCGGCGCGCGCATCGTCGTCGTCGACCCCGGCGAAGACGTGGTGCGTGAGCGGGTGGCGGCCATGCGGTCGGCGGGCATGGACCGGGTGGTCACCCGCTGGTACAGCCAGTACAGGCGGCGCGGGTCGCACCGTGTGACTGCCCAGGCGTCACGGGACTGGTGACCGCCCGCCACGGCGATGCGAGCGTGACGAATCACCGCGAAACGATCACTGATCGAGCACGGTGAGCGACGTCGTCGCGCCGAGGGGCGGGAGAGTGGGTTCAAAGTTCAGGAAGCAGGCGGGCGACCCAAAAGCCCTTGTCGCCCGGATCTCTCCCCGCGTCGACGGTCCTTAATCCACCGAACCGAGGACCAGCGAATTAGTGACACTCTGTCGCCATCCATTCGGTTACGTACCGTTACTTCCCCCCTGTAACGTTGCGTAACTTTCTGTCTGGTTACGGGGGGTGATGTCCGATGGGTGATGCTCCCAAGCGGCGCCTGCGCCGGGGTGCCGTCGCCGCGGCGACCACCGCCCAGCTCGCCGACCTCGGCATGGACCCGGCCGCCCACGCCATGGCCGCGGCCGCGCTGCGCCTGGCCGCTGAGGTCGACTCGGCCCCCGACCCCAAGGCGGCTGCGACCGCCGCCCGCGAACTGCGGCAGGCCATGGCCGTGGTCGTCGCGGCCGCGCCCCCGAAGGAACGCGGAGACAAGATTGACGAGATAACCGCGCGCCGTGAGCAGCGGCTCTCCCCTCCGGCCCGTAAGGGTGGTGCGGGGTGATCGGCTGCCAGACGCCGCGGATTCTGTCCGTGCCCTGGCGCAAGTACCACCACACCGGCCGCTGGGACGGCACCGAGGACCAGGCTGCGCTCGACTTCCGCTCGCCCGCCGGGCAGGAATGCGTCGAACTCGCCGAGGACTCCGGCCTGTTCCTGGACCCGTGGCAGCAGCTCTCCCTGCACCACAGCCTCGCCGAGGACGACGAGGGCCGGTGGGCCTCCCTCGACGTCGTCCTGAACGTCGCCCGGCAGAACGGCAAGGGCGGATTCCTCGAGGCCCGCCAGCTCGGCGAGGTGATCCTGTTCGGCGGGAAGCTCGTCATCCACACCGCCCACCAGTTCAACACCGCCCAGGAATCGTTCTTGCGCCTGGACCAGGTCATCGAAGGGTCCTACGCCCTCAGCCGCCGCGTGAAGCGCGTACGCCGCTCCCACGGCGAGGAGGGGTTCGAGTTCTTCAACGGGGCGCGCATCCGCTTCCTGGCCCGCGGCGGGGACTCCGGCCGCGGGTTCTCCGGCGACCTGGTCCTGATGGACGAGGCGATGAAACTGCGGGCGGCCCCGATCGGCGCCCTGATGCCCGTGCTGTCCGCCCGGCATAACCCCCAGCTGGTGTTCACCGGAAGCGCAGGCCTGGGCGACGAGAGCGAGCAGCTGGCGCTGCTGCGTGCCCGGGCGCTGGCGGAGGGTGCCCCCGACCCGTCGCTGACGTACCTCGAGTTCTCCATCGACCACCACACGAAGGAGTGCCCGACCGACGCCGAGGGCCACATCGTCTGCGAGCAGCACGACAACCGCGGTGACGAGCGGTCCTTTGCCCGGGCCAACCCGGCGCTGGGCATCCGCATCCGCACGGCGTACGTGCTGCAGGAGATGCGCGCGATGCGGGCGGACCTGTTCGACCGTGAGCGGCTCGGTGTGGGCGACTACCCCGAGGTCACGGACGAGACGTGGCAGGTCATCAGTAAGACCGTGTGGGAGGCCTGCGAGGACCCGTCATCGCGCCCCATGGACCCGGTCGCGTTCTCCATCGAGACGACGCCCGAGCGGACGTGGACGGCTATCTCAGTGGCCGGTGGCTCCGGGGACGGCGTGCATGTTGAGACCGTGGCGCACCGGCCCGGTACGGACTGGGTCGTCGACTGGGTCCTCGAGCGCGACCAGCGGTGGATGCCGTGCGCGTGGGTCATCGACGAGGGCGGCCCGGCGGGTTCGCTGGCGCCGCTCCTGCGCAAGGCCTTGAAGTACGAGGACGACCCCACCCGCGAGGACCGCTCTGAGCTGGTGGTTTCTCCCAAGGTGCGGCAGCTGACGCAGGCCTGCGGGCAGTTCCAGGACCGGGTCACCGAGGGCACGCTGCGTCACCTCGGTCAGGCGCCGATGGCGGCTGCACTCGCTGGCGCCAAGAAACGGGAGGTCGGCGACGCATGGCTGTGGGCGCGCAGGAGCGACGGCGTGGACGTCAGTCCGCTGGTGTCCGGGACGTACGCGGTGTGGGGCTGGGAGACGTACCACGACGCCGAGCAGGAAGGGCCGCCGAACGTATGGTGAAGATCGCGAGGCCGACGCAGGGGCAGCTGCTGCTTGCGGCCGAGGTCGCGTTCGTCGTCCTGTTCCTGGCCGGGGTGGCGATGCTGCACGTGCCCGCTGCGCTGATGCTGGGCGGGGTGCTGGGGGTTGTGGCCGTGGAACGCGAGATGGCCCGCCTGGTGCCCGTACGGCCGCGTCGACGGGGGGCTGAGGGATGAGCCTGTTCGGTCTGTTCGAGCGGCGCAGCCTGGAGAACCCGGCGCTGCCCCTGACCGCTGAGGCGGTGGCCGACTACCTCGGCGCGGTGCCCAACGAGTCGGGGACGTCGGTCACGGAGCGGACGTCGCTGCACATGCCTGCCGTGTGGCGGTCGGTGGGGCTGATCGCCTCGGTGTCCGCACACCTGCCGCTGCACACCTACGTGCAGGGCACCAGGGACCGGGCCAAGGCGCCACTGCTGGCCGACCCGCATCCGGAGATGACCCCGCTGGAGCTGTGGCGGTTGCAGTACGTGCACCGCGTGCTGTGGGGCAACGGCTACCTGCAGAAGGTCCGCAACCGGGCCGGTGTCGTCACCGAGCTGTGGCCGCTCATGCCGGACCGCGTGCGGGCAGGGAAGGTGAAGCCCGACGCGATGCTCCCCAGCGGGAAGGTGTTCGAGGTCACCGACGACTGGGGCGTCCAGCACGCCATGACGTCACGGGAGGTCCTGCACTTCCCCGGCCTCGGCTACGACGGCGTCACCGGCTGCTCACCGGTCCGGCTGGCCGCTGAGGGCATCGGCCTGGCCCAGTCCGCAGAGAAGACCGCGGCCCGCCTGTTCGGCAAGGGCAACATCATGGCCGGGGTGCTGCAGACCGAGCAGCGCCTCCAGCCGGACCAGGCCGACGCGCTGAAGAAGCGATGGGCCGCGAAGATGGGCGGCTGGCGCAACAGCCAGGAGATCGCCGTACTCGACTCGGGCGCCACCTTCCAGACGGTGACCATGCCGTACAAGGACGCGCAGTTCCTCGAGTCGCGCGAGTTCCAGAACACCGAGATCGCACGCATGTTCGGCGTGCCGCTGTTCCTGCTCATGGAGACCGCCAAGTCGACGTCGTGGGGGACGGGCCTTGAGCAGCAGGCAGGGGCCTGGGTGGTGTTCGACCTCGGCCCGACATGGCTGGCGCCGACCGAACAGCGCATCACCAAGGAACTGCTGCCCACCAGCCAGTACGCCAAGTACGGCGTGCAGGGACTGCTGCGCGGCGACAGCACCGCCAGGGCGACGTTCTACCGGGCGATGCGCGACGTCGGCGCCTTCGCCGCGGACGACATCCGCGGATTCGAGGACCTCCCGCCGCTGCCCGCGGGCAAGGGCGGTGACGTCTACCTCCAGCCCACCTACATGGCGCCGCTCGGCGTCAACCCGCTCGCCCCGGACGCGCCGCCCTCGGCGCGCGCCCGCGACACCGTCCGGCTGCTGGCGGCCAACCAGCAGCTGCCCGCGGCCGTGCGCGCGGCCGCGCTGCTCGCCGAGGCTCAGCGGCTGCTCACCGTGGGCGAGGAGCCCGACCCGACCGAACCCGACACCGAGCCGGAGGAAGGCACCGATGAGGACCCTGACGAGGACAACGACTGAGGAGCGCCGCCGCCTGCCGCTGTCCACGGCAGGCCTCTCCATTCGCGCCACCGGCGACGGAGCGGAGCGGTTCATCGGCTACGCCGCCAAGTTCAACTCCCGGACCAGCATCGGCAACCCGCTGCGCTGGGGGTTCTATGAGGAGATCGCCGAGGGCGCGTTCACCAAGACCATCGACGAGGGCGACAGCCGGTTCCTGATCGACCACGACAGCTACTACGTGGTGTCCCGGGTATCCGCTGGCACCCTCGAGCTGGCCGAGGACTCCAAGGGGCTGCCCGTCGACTCCGCCCTCGACCCGGCCCTGTCGTACGTGAACGACCTCAAGGCCAACGTACGGAACGGCAACATCACCGGCATGAGCTTCGGCTTCCAGGTCGTCAAGGACGACTGGCAGCTGATCGACGTCGAGACCAAGAACGGTGACACGGTGCAGGCCGAGCTGCGGATCCTGCGCGAGGTCAAATTGTTCGAGGTATCGGCTGTCACCTTCCCCGCGTACGACGACACCGAGGCAGGCCTGCGCGCCGTCGCGGCCGCCCTCGTACACCGCGGCGACAGCGCCGCGATCGAGCAGCGGGCGCAGTACCGCCCCGAGTTGCTCGAGCTGCTGCCGACGATCGACCGCGAGCCGGGTGAGTCCACTCGCGGCACCGACACCGACGCCGAGCCGGTCACTGCCACTCGGCTGTCACGGTCCTCGGTCGACCGCAGGATGCAGGCCCTGGCCGCACGCTACCGGCTGGCCCGCTGACCCACCCGACCCCGCCACCCCCGGCCCCGAGCCGGGTGGTCGGCACACCCTGAGAGGGGAGCAACCATGCCCACCGAGACTCTGGCCAGGCGGCAGCGCCTGGTCGACGAGCAGAACACGCTCTGGCACCGGATGCAGGAGATCATGCAGGCGGCCGAGGGCGAGAACCGCGACCTGACGGCCGACGAGCGGAGCAACTGGGACCAGGCCGAGACCCGGCTGACCGAGGTATCCGGCGACCTTGAGCGCCTCGAGCGCATGGCCCAGCTGTCCACCGTCGACCGCGACCAGATCGTCACGACCAGCGACCGCGGCGACGACCCCGACGCCGAACACGCACGCTACGCCGAGGCGTTCGGCCTGTACCTGCGGTACGGGATGGACGGCCTGCAGACCGAGCAGCGGCAGCTGCTCCAGGGCGGGTTCAACCGGCTGTCCTCGGACGCGCGGGCCATGGGCACCACCCCGGACACCGCGGGCGGCTACCTGGTGCCGGAGACGTTCCGCAACGCGATGACCGAGACGATGCGGGCCTACGGCGGCCTGCTGAACATCTGCCAGGTCATCACCACCGCGGACGGCGGTGACCTGTCGTGGCCGACCAACGACGACACGAACAACGAGGGCGCGCTGCTCTCGGAGAACCAGCAGGTTCCCGAGCAGGACCTGAACGTCGGCCGCCGTGAACTGGGCGCCTACATCTTCACGTCCAAGCTGGTGAAGCTGTCGTGGAAGCTGATGCGTGACAGCGCGTTCGACGTCGAGTCGTGGCTGCCGCGCAAGCTGGGTGAGCGCATCGGCCGCGCGACCGCGGGCTACCTCATCACCGGCAGCGGCGTGAAGCAGCCCGAGGGCCTCATCACCCAGGTCCGCACCGGCACGACCGGGGCGGCCGGGCAGACCACCTCCGTCATCTACGACGACCTGGTGGACCTGGAGCACAGCATCGATCCCGCGTACCGCGGGCAGAGCTGCCGGTGGCTGATGCACGACCAGACCCTCAAGGTCCTGCGGAAGCTGAAGGACGGCGACGGCCGGCCGCTGTGGGTGCCGGTGCCGGCACCCGGCTTCGCCGCCACCCTGAACGGCTACCCGTACACGATCGACAACAAGATGCCGACCCCGGCCGCCTCGGCGAAGACGATCGTCTTCGGTGACTTCAACGCCGGGTACGTCGTGCGCCAGGTCCAGGGCGTGACCACGATCCGCCTCAACGAGCGGTACGCCGACTACCTCCAGTCCGGGTTCTTCGGCTACGCCGAGCTGGACGGCATGGTCGACGACCCCTCGGCGATCGCCGCGTACGAGCACGCCGCCGCCTGACCGGCGCCCGCCCGGGGCCGCTCACCCTGTGCTGCGGCCCCGGGCGCCCTCACGCCCCGACATTGCTCCCCTTGGGAGGGACCCACCCATGCACCCCAACCCGTATGACAACGCGCTGGTGCAGCGGACGCTGGCACCGGCTGCGCGCACCGCGACAGCGGACGGCACGACCGTGGACCGTGCCGCCAGCGGCGCCCGCTTCCAGGACGCCCTGGTCGTCATCGACACCGGTGTGGTCACGGACGGCACGCACACCTTCACCGTGCAGGAGTCGGACGACGGCGCCACCTGGGCGGCCGTCGCGGACGCCGACCTCCAGGGCGCCGAGCCCGAGATCACCTCGGCGAACGACGACGCGGTCTACGAGATCGGCTACCTCGGCGCGGCCCGCTACCTGCGCGTGGCCGTGACCGTCGCGGGTGCGGCCACCGGCGGGATCTACGCCGCGTCGGTCGTACTGTCCAACCCGCGCCGTAGCCCGGTGGACCGCACCTGATGGCCACGATCCGCATACTGCAGGCCATCGGAGGCCTGGACTTCTCGTGGCAGCCGGGGGACCTGGTCGACCTGGACGACGACACGGCCACCAAGTGGGCCGACGGCGTCCGGGCTGAGCTGGCCGACCAGGACCCGCCGTCTGTCCCCACGGTCAACGGCCCCCCGCCGCCCGGCGATCACGTCCCGCCTGCGGCGACCGACCCCGACAACCCCAACGCCACCAGCGACCAGGACGACGAGGACGACGCCGTCATGTTCAACCCGGCCGACCACAACGTCAGCGACGTCCTCGCCTACCTCGACGGCGTCGGTGAGGAGGAAGCCATGCGCGTGCTGCAGGTGGAAGAGGCTGCCGAGCAGCCCCGTAAGGGCATCGTCGGCCAGCGCGGCTCGATCCTCGAACGCGCGCAGGTCAACGACCAGACCCATATGGAGCGGACCGCGGAGACGTCCCGAGGCGGCGGCCGCGGCGACGTCATCGAGACTCGCTGAGCAGGGGGTGAGCCGTGCCGTTCGACCTGGGCGTCACCGCACGCCTAACCGCCGACTGCCGGGATCCGGGCGGCACCCTCACCAACGCCGACACCGCAGTGGTCACCATCACCTTGCCGGACGGCACCACCGCCACCCCGGCCGTGACCAACCCGCCTGAGCAGACCGGCAGGTACTACGCCGACTACGTCACCGCCGTGCCCGGCCGTCACACCGTGCGGTGGACGTTCACCGGCCCGGTGCACGCATCCACCGACGTCCTCGACGTCCGGCCCGAGCAGGCTCCCGCGATCCTGTCTCTGCGGGACGCCAAGCAGCACCTGAACCTCACCAGCACCCATGAGGACGACGAGGTCACGTTCTGGAACAACGCCACCGCCACCGCGGTGGAATACTTCACCGGCCCGGTCGTCATCCGCACGGTGGTGGAGGACCACGCCGTCGGGGCGGTCCAGGCACTTGCCCTGCGACGGCCGCCGGTGCTCGAGGTCACAGCCGTGGAGCCGCTCTTGGACGGCGGCACCTCGTACGACCCTGGCCAGCTGAACGTGGACGCCGCAGTCGGCATCGTCAGCCGCAAGGACGGCGGCCTGCTGCGCGGGCCGCTGCGCACCACCTACCGCGCCGGGCGCCTGACCGTGGCCGAGAACATCAGCGGCGCCGCCCGCATCATCCTGCAGCACCTGTGGGCCACCCAGCGGCCCACCCGCGGCGGTGCCCTGCCCGGCGCCCGCGACGACTTCAGCGTCACCGAGCCCATCCCCGGCCTCGGCTACGCGATCCCCAACCGGGCTGTGCAGCTGCTCAACCCGGACGACCAAGGACCAGGACTGGCGTAGATGGACTCCCGAATCCCCCAAGTGATCGAGGCCCTCGTCGGGCTGGGAAGGACCGACCCCGCGCTTGAGGGCGTACGGGTGACGGACGGCCCCGAGGTATCCGACACCGCAGCTGAGGACTGGCTGATCGTCGGCTACAGCGGCGACCCCAACGGCGACGTGGAGGCGGCTCAGTCGGTCACGCAGTTCGTCGGCCTCGGTACCCGCCGCGAAGAGGAGTTCCAGGTCACTGTGGCTGCGATCTCCAACCGAGGAGACGACGACATCGTGGCGGCCCGCGCGCGGGTCTACGCCATCGGCGCCCAGGTGATCGCGTGGCTGCACGCCAGCCCGACTCTCGGCCTCGCCGAGCTTGAGGCTGGCGTCGGCGCCACACGCCTGATTCAGGAACAGACGACCCAGGGCGCTTCGGCCGGGCTGCTGATGACCGTGACCGGCCGTGGATTCATCTGACGAGAGGAGCGCGTGCAGTGGTGCGGATGAAGCACGACGGCGTGGAACAGGAGATCGAGGTCCCGGAGGTCTCGGTCCGGCATCACGAGCGGGCGGGCTGGGTCGTCGTGGACGGCCAGCCCCACACGGCGGCCGCGGCGACGGGCCGTCGGCGAGAAGGAGATGAGAGCTGATGGCGACTCCGATCCAGGCGTCCACCCGGTACTACCGGCGGGGCATCACCCGCGTGCTGTGGGTCCCCACGATCGCGAACAAGAACGCCCCCACCCGGTCCGAGCTGGACGCGGGTACAGCGCTGGAGGCCGAGACCGGCGCGATGGCGGGCTGGCAGACCACCTCCGGGACCGTGCCGACCCCGGCGCTCGGCTCGCGGTTCACGCCGGTCGTCGGCGGTGAGATCACCGCGTCCGACAGCTCGCTGACGTTCTGGGCGTCCAAGACGGCGGACGACGTCCGCACCCTCCTGGTGCGCGAGGCCACCGGGTTCATCGTGTGGATGGACGAGGGCGACGTCCCCACCCAAACCATGGACGTGTACCCGGTGACGGTCACGTCCCAGGCCAAAGTGCGGGAGCTGGACCAGGCGGCGCAGATCATGTGCCAGTTCGCGATCACGTCCGAGCCCGCCGAGAACGTCGACATTCCCGCCACGGTCTGACCATGGCCCGCAGTGTGCAGGTCCTGGGGACGGGCCAGCTGGTGGACCTCTCCCGCCGTCTGCGTACGGCGGGTGGTCCACGGCTCAGGCAGAACATGGCCCGCCGTGTCCGCCGCGCCGCCGAGCCCCTGCACCGCGAACTGCAGGACGCGGTGCTGACGATGCGTCTGCAGTCGGAGGGACGCAAGCGCGGCCGCGACGGCGGCACCCCGCGCGGGGGACCGTCGCCCACGACGCGCCCCTTCCGGCAGATGCTCGCCGGTGGTGTCCGGCTGTCGGTGCGCACGACGAGCAGTCCAGGCGCACGCGTCTGGATCGACCGCAGCCGCATTGAGCCGCAGGCCCGCAACGTCCTGAACCAGATCAACCAGGACGGCCGCCTGCGGCACCCCGTGTTCGCCAACCGGCGCCGCTGGGTGAACCAGCGGTCCGAGGCCGGATGGTGGTCGCGCCGGGTACAGGCCGGACTTCCGCGGATGCGCGCCGAAGTCGAACGAGTCCTCGGCGATGTGCGCCGCGACCTTCAGTGAAACGAGGAACACACCCGTGATCATCACCCACGTGCAGGACGACGGCACCGAGCGCCGGGTGTCCACCGACGACCTGTCGGCGCTCGAGGCCGCCGCCATCGAGGAGGCCATGGGCGACGTCCCATGGCGGGGCATCGAGATGCGCCTTCAGGCACAGGACCCCACCGCCATGCGCGCCGTGCTGTGGGCGTTCCAGCGCCGCGAGCAGCCCGACCTCGAGTTCGCGACGTTCGACGTCCCCGGCTGGCGGCGCCGCCTCCGTGCCCGGCTGGAGCGCCCCGAGATCGACGAGGCCCTCACCAACGTCATGCGCGAGGCACTCGCCAAGTCGGAGGACTCGACGATCGACGTGCTCACCCCGCATCTGCGGAAGCTGGCGCAGGACCCCGGCGACGTCGACGCCGCGCTCGATGCCCTGGGAAAAGGCCACTTGGCGCGCCGCAAGGACTCCGCGGCCTGATCAGCGAGTGGCGGTGGCTGCTCGCGCACTACCTGCACATCCGCCCCTGGGAGATCCGCCAGCTGTCCGTCGACGAGCTGGAGGACGCCGTGGCCTGGATCCAGCGGCACATCGCCGCACGGTGAGGAGGTGACCCATGCCGGAGCGCTTGACGTTCACCCTCGCCGGGCGGGATGAGCTGTCGCGGGTGATGAACGGCACCGCGGACAGCGCGGACCGGCTGCGGCTGCGGCTGGCCGGGATCACGACGGACGCCGACGGCAACCTGAGGGATCTCCAGGGGCGGTTCCTGTCGCTGGCCGACGCGCAGCAGCTCGTCGACGACCGCACGGCGATCGTGCGTCGGAGCATGGGCACGCTGTCGGACGAGACCAGCAAGCTGGGCGAGTCCCTCAAGGCCAACCTGATCAGCCTGCTGCCTGCGGCGATCCCGGCGGCCGCGGGCCTGGCCAGCTCGGCGGCCGCGGTCGCCGGGCAGCTCGGCGCCGTCACCCTCGCCGCAGGCGCCTACGCCCTCGCGCTCGGCCCGCAGATCTCCGCGATCGGCGAGGCGACCGACGCACAGCAGAAGTGGGACGACGCCGTCGCCGAGCACGGCGCCGCCTCGCAGCAAGCACTCAAGGCCGAAGCGGAGTACCAGCGCCAGCTGGAGAAACTCCCTCCCGCCACGCGGGAGGCGGCCGTCGCGGTCGGCCTGCTCAAGGACAACTACCAGGAGTGGTCGGACTCCCTCGCCGGTGACGTGATGGCGCCCTTCACTAAGGGCATCGCCGTCACCAACGCGCTGCTGCCCACGACCACCGGCCTGGTCAAGGGGGCCAGCACTCAGTTCGACCGGCTGATCACCCTCGCTGGCGGCGCGATCTCCACGCCCGGGTTCGACGCACTCACCGGCAAGGTGACAGCGTTCTCCGAACGGACGATGCGCAACGCCGTCGACGAGCTGACCGAGTTCCTCGCCAAGGCCGAGGCGGGGGAGCTGGACGACAGCAGCCTCAGCCGGTGGATGGACTACGCCGCGGCGAACGGGCCGCTGGTCTGGGACACCCTGGAGAACGTCGCCGACGCCCTCCTCAACGTCCTCGAAGCGGGCAGCGACGTGGGCGTGGGGATGCTCGAGGTCGTCAACGTCCTGACCGACGTCGTGGCCGCAGTCCCGCCCGAGGCCATCACCGCGTTCCTCCAGCTGGCCATCGCCATCAAGGCCGTCAAGCTCGCCGCGGTCGGCACCGGCGCCGCACGCGCGGCGATCGCCGCCCTCGGCGTCCAGATCGGCGCCATGCGAGCGTCGGCGGCCGGTGCGCCCGGGCCGATGCGCGCCACCGGCGCAGCCATCACCGGCCTGTCCCGCACCGCCAAGCTGGCCATGGCGGGCACCGGGCTAGGACTACTCCTCATCGGACTCGACGCCCTGTCGTCCAAGAGCCAAAAGCCCAGGCCCGACGTCGACGCGCTGGCGACGTCGATCACTGAACTGGGCCGGTCCGGCAAGCTGAGCGGCGAAGCTGTGCGCGTCTACGGCGACGATCTCTCAGGACTGGCGGAGAGCATCCAACGGGTGGTCGACCCGGAGGGCCTGGACCAGGTCCAGCAGTTCCTGACCAGCCTGATCGGCATGGACTCGACCCCGGTCAAGAACTCCAAGGACGAGATCAACGCGCTTGACGAGGCGTTGGCCGGACTCGTGTCGAACGGGCAGGCAGGCCTGGCGGCCGCCGGTCTGGACGAGATCATCACCAAGCTCGAGGAACAGGGGACGACGTCCGAGGAGGTACGCGGGCAGCTCGACGCGTACAAGGCCGCGCTGGCTGGTCAGGCTCTGGAACAGAAGTTGGCCGCCGAGAGCATGGGGCTGTTCGGTGCCCAGTCACAGAAAGTGCAGGCCCGGCTGGACGAGCAGCGGGCCAGCGCCGACGGGCTGAGGCAGAGCATCCAGGCGTTGAACGACGTCAACCGGCAAGGCCTTTCGGGGATGATCGGGTTCGAGGCCGCGATCGACGCAGCCAGCAAGGCCGCCCAGGAGAACGCGGGCGTCCTCGACATGCAGGGCGGGCGGCTGGTCCTCAACACCGAGAAGCAGCGCGCCGCGGCGACGTCGCTGAACGACCTCGCCGCGAAGACCGACGAGGCGACGGCGAGCGCGCGGGAGTCGGGGGCGTCGTGGGAGGAGGTCAACGGGATCTATGAGCGCGGCCGCCAGCAGCTGATCAAGAACGCCATGCAGATGGGCCTCAACCGCACCGAGGCCAAGGCCCTGGCGGACCAGATCCTCAAGACCCCGGACAAGACCGCGAAGCTGCGCGGCAACATGGAAGACCTCCAGACCAAGCTGGACCGGGCCAAGGCGCGGCTGAAGAGTGTGCCCGACTCCCGCAAAGCACAAGTGCGGGCGGAGATCAGCCAGCTGGAACGGCAGATCGAGGCGGCCCGCCGCAAGCTCGACGGCATCGACGGGAAGACGGCGACCACCTACGTGGTGACGAACTACCTGGTACAGGGCGCCACCGGGGAGGCCCGCAACCGCAACAAGAGGAGGCCAGGCAGCTACGCCCAGGGCGGCCCGATCCGCGGCTACGCCGACGGCGGTCCCCTGCCCAGTTACCCGGACGGCGGACTGCTGCGCGGGCCGGGCACCCCGACGTCGGACTCGATCCTGCTGTGGGGGTCGACCGGTGAGTACATGGTCAAGGCGGCGGCGGTCGAGCGGTACGGGCAGCGGCTGTTCGACGACCTCAACGCGCTGAGGCTGCCGGTGGGCCGTCCGGCGCCGCGGCCCGGGATGCCCGCCGCATCCGTGGCCAGCTCGCGGGCGTCACGCGACGAGCGGCCGTCGGTGTCGTACAACGTCTACCCCCGGTCGTCGGTGATCGATGCGGAGGACCTGCGGCTGTTGCAGCGGCAGGAGGAAGCGCGGCAGCGCGTGGGGAGGCCCCGGTAAATGCCCCTGGTCACAGCAGCGGACGTCACCTCGCCCGAGCTGGAGCCGATCTCCATCCCGGAGATCGGCTACGCGTCGATCACCTACGTCGACCCGGTCGGTGGCCGGTGGCCGATGACCAACCTTGCCGGGGACTGGTACACGCTCGCTGAGGGCGTGTCCGGGCTGGGGGCAGCGCCGTACGCGCTGACGTCGGACCCGCACCCCCGCGGGGGTGAACGGCTGCGGCACGTGCAGCCGCTGGCCCGCAACATCGTGTGGCCGGTCCTGGTCAAGGGCAGCGACCACATGGCGTTCACCCGGAACTGGCGTGCGGTCGCGACGGCGTTCACACGGACGCTGCGGCCGAAGGAGGGCCCGGGGCGGCTGGAGGTCGCGCGGCCGGACGGCTCGATGCGGTGGATCAGCGTGTACTACCGGGAGGGCTACGACGGCCGCGGGCAGACCGCGACCGGTATCACCTGGGACTCGGCGACGCTGACCCTGTGGTGCGAGGATCCGTACTGGGTGGACTCCCAGGCCGTCACCGTGCACCGGGAGCAGGGCGTCGGGGAGGACTTCCTTCAGCCGTACCCGTCGGTGTCGTCCTCGCAGGTCCTCGGCGCCACGGTGGTGAACAACCCGGGCGACACGATCGTCTGGCCGACCTGGACGATCACCGGCCCGGCGAGCCTGGTGACCTTCACCAGGACCGACACAGACGAGTCCTTCGTGTTGGACCCCAACGCTCCGGCCATCGGGCACGGCAATCTCCTCGCGGGTGAGCAGGTCATCGTCCGCACCGATCCGCCGCAGATCCGCTACCAGAACGGTGACAACTGGGTCGGCGCCCTGAACTGGCCGGACGCCACCTTGTGGGGGCTGGATCCCGGCGACACCGCGGTGACGTTCCAGCTCGACGGCTCCGGCCCTGGCAGCGCCGTGGACCTGACGTTCAACCCCCGGTACGAGACCGCCTGAGCAGTGAGGAGGTGGACGCGTGGCGATCCAGCTCCTGGTCACCGATGAGGACCTGGCCGTGCTCGGCGACCCGCTCTCTGGCTGGACCAACCTCGACGTGACGATCAGGTTCAACGAGCCCGCGAGCGGGTTCGTCGACCTGCCCGCCCGGGCGGACGTCATCGAGCAGCTCCAGCCCGGCCACCGCCTGGTCGTCATCCGCGACAAAGCGATCTGGTGCGCGGGCCCTCTGGAGATCCCACAGGATTTCGCCTGGGGGATCGGCGAGAACGGCGAGGCGCCGCCGGGCCGGGTGCGGGTGAACTTCACTGACGACCTCGGACGGATCGCCGGATACATCACCTGGCCCGACCCGGCAGCCGCGTGGACGGCGCAGCCCGCCCACACCTACCGCCTGTTCCACAGCACCAACACGGAGACGACTGTGCGAACGGTCGTCGACGAGACGTGCGGGCCGGGCGCGCTGGCGGCGCGGCAGATCCCCCACCTCGTCCTGGACCCGGCGGCCGGGATCGGCGCGACGTGGTCGGCGAAGACGCGGTTCGAGCCGGTGCTGGCGTTCTGCCGCCGGGTGTCCGTGTGGGGCGGCATGGGGTTCCGCACCCGGCAGGTCGGTGACGAGATTCGGTTCGGCTGCTACCAGCCCGCCGACCTCACCGCCACCGCCCGATTCAGTGCGGGCCTGGGCAACCTGCGCGCCCTCACCTACAAGCTCAGCGCGCCGACCGGCACCCACGCCCTGGTCGCCGGGACGGAGACCGAGGGCAGCCCGACCCGCACGTTCGTGGAGCGCGCCAACGCCGCGGCCGCCGCCGACTGGTGGCGGGTGGAGAAGTACATCGACGGCGGCGCCGACACCGACGCCGACGGCGAACTCACCGCCGACGGCGACGCCGCGCTCGCCGAGGACGGCCCGACGGTCGAGCTGGCGACCGTGACGGTCGACACCGAGGACCTCCGCGCAGGCGTCCACTACGGCCTCGGCGACCGCGTGACCGTGGCTCTGCCGACCGGGCTGGAGATCGCCGAGGTCGTGCGGTCCATCCACCTCCAGGCCACCCCGACCACCGGCGAGTACGTGACCAGCCTGATCGGCTCCGCCGAGGCGACATCGGATCCGCAGGTCCTGAAGCAGCTGCACGCCCTGAGCCGACGACTCGGCCGACTGGAAACGAGGTAGGTAGAGATGGCGCAGGCGTCCTGGCCGTCCCCCGGCCACAACACACGCAACGTCACCGACGCCGAGTATGAGGAGCTGGCTGCCCGGTTCAGTGATGACGGCGTGTACGGAACCCCCGCCGACACCGCGGTGGTCACGCCCGGAGTAGGCCTGTCGGTCAACATCCGCGCGGACGTCTTCGCGTCCGTCCGTGGCCACGCGTGGATGTGCGACAGCACGGGCGACACCCTGCCCATCAGCGCCAACGCGTCTGGGTCGACCCGGGTCGACCTGGTGGTGCTGCGCCTCGACCGCTCGGACTGGACTGTGCGCGCTGTCGTCCGCGAGGGCACACCCGGGTCTGGTGCTCCCACGCTCGTGCAAGACGAGGGCGACACCGGGCTGTACGAGATCCCGCTCGCCCGGGTCACTCTCCTGACCGGGGCGTCCTCGGTGACGGTGGCCCGGACCGAGCAGTACGTGGGCAGCCGCTGCCGTCCGTGCACCTCGACCACCCGCAACCCCAACCCGGTCATCGGCGAGCACTGCTACGAGACCGACACCGACCGGGTGCGCGTCTGGACCGGCAGTGCCTGGAAGATCGTCTACTCACACTCTGGTCTGGTCGACATCGACTCGCCCGTATCGGTGTGGAGCGTCCAGGTGGGCAGCGTGCTGGAGGAGAAGAACGGCAACGTGCACCTGAGACTCGGCACATTCCAGCGGACGGGCGGCACCCTCGAAAACACCACGCCCAGCCGCTTGCCGGTACTCATCCCCGCCGAGTACCGGCACCCCACTCGGGACCAGTTCGGGCTCGTCTACATCACCGGCCTCGACATCGGCCGGATCACCATCTACGCGGGCAACAACAGCGACACCCCGGGGCAGGTGTGGCTGACGAACAAACCCTCAATCGCCACCGGCACCGTAGTGGCCCCTGCGTCCGGGCTCAGCTGGGTGGTGAACTGACATGGCCAGACTTCAGTACGGCCGGGGCATGGCCGACTACGTGATCCGGCCGACTGACGGCCTGTGGAGCGTCGGCGCCGGGGTGACCGTGACGTTCTGGGACGCGGCGGACGGTGGCAGCCAGTACACCGATCTCCTCGACGCCGAGGGCAGCCCGGTGAGCGAGATGGTGACGGACGCGACAGGGGCTCTCCCGTCGTTCTCCGGCCCGGACTCCATCACCGGCATGTGGGCGGACGCGGGCGGGACTTCCCGCGCGTGGATCGCGGCCCGAGACGCAGGCACCGGGAGCGCCGGTGGCCCTCCCGGATCGGTGCGGGACTGGCTCAACGTCCGCGACTACGGCGCCCAGGGCGACAACGTGGCCGACGACACCGCGGCGATTCAGGCCGCGCTGGCCGCGTGCCCGATGGGCGGCATCGTCTACCTGCCCGCAGGCGCCTACCGCACCAGCGCCCCGCTGACGATCCCGCCCGCGGTCACGCTGATGGGCACGCACGCCAACCTGATGACGGTGCCCAACCTGACGGATCCGCCCTGCTACCTCAGACCGCTGCCCGGATTCGTCGGCGACGCGGTGATCAAGTTCCTCGACGAGATCGACGGCGGCTACTCCACGATCTCGGCTGAGCAGCGCATCCTGCGCGTGATGATCGACGGGGTGGACCTCGCGACCCCGGGCATCGACGGCATCCGTGCCGCGGGCAACATCCAGAACGTGGGCCTCCGGGACGTGACGATCCGCAGGGTCACCGGCGCGGGCGTGCACACGGAGGTCAACGCCGGGTCCTTCCCGTACTCGTGGCGCCTGCACCGTGTCATGGTCGACAACGCCGGATGGCACGGCTTCGCCCTGGACGTGATGACGGACGTCACCCTGGTGGACTGCCAGGCGATCGGCTGTGGTGGCAACGGGTTCGAGATCGCCAACGCCGCGAACTCCCAGTTGCTCGGCAGCCGGGCCGAGTGGAACGACGGCGACGGCATCCACATCACCGGTGACTGGGCGACCGGTACGGGCAGCGGCGGGATGCTGGTCGGTGACTGCTCGACGGACCGCAACGGCCACAACGGCGTCCTGGTCGACGCGACCGGCAACCCGCCGATCCAGATCGAGAACCTGCATACCCGCCGCGACGGCCGCAACGGCGGGGCGGGCGGTGGCGACTACGCGGGCCTCGCCTGCACCGGCGCCACGGTCCCGGTCCTCGTCGGCATGGTCACCTGCTACCCCGGCACCGACGACGACGGAAGCCAGGCCAACTCGCCCCAGTACGGGGCCCGGTTCACCGGCTGCACTTACGTGTCCGTGGGCTGCGGTTTCCTGCACGCAGACGCCGCGGGCTGGTCCGACGGCGGCGGCAACACCGTCCTTCGCCGCGGGCTGAACGTCGCCGAGCGCAGCGGTGGTACCGCTGCGCCCGTGGACGCGTTCGCACCGCCGACCGACGTCGCCGGGGACCTCCACGTCGGCGGCGGCATCGCGATCGCCGAGGGCGCCAACGCCCGCATGGGGGTCAGCACTCTGGCAGGCGGGACGGTCACCGTCGCCAACACGACGGTCACCGCGGACACTCGTGTCGCCCTGTTCCGCCAGGCGGCGGGCGGCGCCCTCGGGCACCTGTCCGTCACCACCGACCCGGGCGTCGGATTCACCGTCGACTCAAGCAGCGCGACCGACACCTCGACCGTGGCCTGGGTCCTGTTCGAGCCGTCGGCGTAGCCGACCAGCCCCCGACCCCCTGCCCCGGCGCCGCCTGGCTCCGGGGCCTCTCTATGCCCCGCTAGGAGGCCCGATGCAGCTCATCACCCGGTCCGCGTGGGGTGCCCGACCACCCCGCTACGACCTCGCCTACATCGCCCGCACGGACGGCGTGAAGATCCACTACGAGGGCACGTACGTGCCCAAGAGCCTGGCGGCCGAGGCCGCGCACAGCACGTGTGCGGGGCGGGTGCGGGACATCCAGGCCGCCCACCTCGCCAACAGGGCCGAGAACTACTCGGACATCGCCTACAACGCGCTCGTCTGCCCGCACGGCGCGGTGTTCGAGGGGCGCGGCCTGCACCGCAAGACCGGCGCCAACGGCAACAGCGCGTTGAACTCGGCGCATTATGCGGTGTGCGCGATGCTCGGCGCGTCCGGCCTGGTCGTGCCGACGGACGCGATGCTGGACGGCCTGGTCGACGCGATCGGCTGGCTGCGCACCGGCGGCGCCGCGGGCGCCGAGGTCCGCGGGCACCGCGACGGCTACGCGACCGCCTGCCCGGGGGAGCCGCTGTACGGGTGGGTGCGGGCGGGTGCGGTGCGGCCGGACGGGGACCGGCCGCAGGGCGACACAGGCGGTACGCCGGTGCCGAGTGGCGGGGGTGTGGCCCGCTACCGGGTCACGATCAACGGGCTGGAGTACGGGTACGGGGCCGAGGGCGCGCACGTCACCGCGGTGGGCGAGGCCCTCGTCGACGGCGGGTTCGGCCGCCACTACCGGGTCGGGCCCGGGCCGCGCTGGTCGGACGCCGACACCCGCAACTATCAGCTGTTCCAGCTGGCGATGGGCTACACGGGGACGGCGCCGCACCAGGACGCCGACGGCGTGCCGGGCCCGGTGAGTCTGCACCAGCTGCTCGGCAAGCTGCCCGGCAAGAAGAGGACGGCCGCCGTGCCGCCGTTCCCGGGCCGGTCGGCGTTCGTCCTCGGCCGCAGCAACCCTGCTGTCGTCACGCTCGACGGGGGGCTGATCCGGCGCGGGTTCACCCGGCACCACGACGGCGACGGCTACCAGCCCGGGCCGCAGTTCACGACGCACACGAAGGCGAACGTGGCCGATTTCCAGCGCGCCACCCCCGCGCTCGCCGGTGACCCGGACGGCTACCCGGGTCCGCTCACCTGGCGCCTCCTCCTCTCCTGATAGGGCCCGACCATGCAGAGCAACAGCCTGTTCATCAGCACCATGCGCACCTTCGTTCCGGTGGGAGTGGGCCTCGCCTTGTCCCTGACGGGGCGGCTCGGTATCCCGGTCGACAGCGAGGACGCCGCCCTGGTCGTGCTCGCCCTCCTGGTGAGCGCCTACTACCTCGTCTTCCGCGGCCTTGAGTGGCTGGCCGAACGGCTCGCCTGGCGGCCCCTCCAGGTGGCGGCCGGGATGCTGCTCGGCTGGGCCCGGCCGCCCGCGTACGGGTCACGTCCGGGCGAGGAGCTGAGCCCTCAGGACCTGGCGGCACTGAGGCGCCGGGCGTACGGCGGTGGTGAGGAGCCGAGATGACGGCAACGGAGATCGGGCAGAGCACCGGGGTGCCCGCGGTGGACCAGTTGGTGCTCTGGAGTGTGGCCCTGGTGGCGATCGCCGGACTGGTGACGCTGGCCGTCCGGGTGATCCGCATCGTGCGCCGGGCTGCCGCCAGGGTGGACGAGTTCGTCGATGACTGGCAGGGCGTGCCGTCGCGGCCGGGGGTGCCGGAGCGGCCGGGGGTGATGACGCGTCTGGGCCGGATCGAGGGCCGGATCACCTCGATGGAGCATGAGCTGCGGCCGAACTCCGGGCACAGCCTCAGGGATGCGGTGGACCGGGTCGACCGGCGTACGCGGACCCTGGCTCCCGACACCCCAGACACCCCCGACACCTGACCAAGAGGCCCCCACCGCCGCGGCGGTGGGGGCCTTTCGCCGTGCCCAGGGCATTGACGGCCGCCGTACCCTGGCCTCACCGGCACCGGCGCCCAAGGGGGT